>CAZOLK010000164.1:0-11901 GCA_964580325.1 uncultured Verrucomicrobiota bacterium
TCGGTTTCTTTTCACCAGGTTTTCTTTCCATACATGGAGCATGGCTGAGTGATCAGTTTTATTGCACCATTTGGGCATATCGGTTTGCATTTCAGGCAGCCAGAGCATTTGTAGAAATCGATCCAGGGCCTGTCCTCGGGCGTCTCGCGGAAAATCGCGTTCATGGGACATTGCTCCAAAGGCTCGCAAACGGTGCAGTTGGTGCATTTTTCCAGTTGTATAATGGCACGTTTCATGATGATTCTCCAGTATTCAGGCCCAAACCGGAACAAATATTCAGGAAGGCATCTTTGAGATGCTGATAATCACCTTTAAATATCGGGCGGCAGAGCTGTGGATCGGTTTCTCCGCTCCAGAGCCGCAAGGCAAACGCCATGCAGGTTTTCTCCCCGCATTTCCGGCAGCTTGTGCCCGGTAGTCGTTTATATATTTCCAGCGCCGGAGGTTTCTGGCTTAATTCGTATGACGGCTGGATTGAATCTTTTCTGCTCCAGACGTCATTCAAAAGACAACGAACTTTTTCTATCACCCGCCAGGCATCGACAATATCATTCGCTTTGGCGATAGTCAGTCGGTAGGAGTGAATGGCGATCATGCGGTAGGCTTCCATAAAAGAAAAAGTTTTGGTCTCGCGATTATACATCCCCTGCGGCATTTCTGTATTGAGATATGGGAGAGCAGGAGAAACATCGTTGTCAAAATGAACAATCAGGCGGATCTTTCTATAGTCAGCCACGCATGGCGCCAATAACACTATGGCACAGCATTTGAAAATATCATTATCGAATTCAGATGGAGTATTGTCGGGTACCGGAGTAATATTGCCCAGACAATCTACCCAGCCGGAGAAGATGAAATCCGGATTTTCTATTATCAACCTGGACTTTGCTTCCGAATCGAAAATCAGTGCGGGGACCCCCACCTTTTTATAGGCAATCCCCGGAGAAATCGTTTCGTGCGGAAAATTCTTTCTTTCAATGATTGCCATTGCCTTCTCAAAGGTTTCCATGTTAGGGAAAGTTGTCAGTATTTTACTCATTTTTAATGTATTTCTCTCTATTTCTCTATAATTTACATAGCGCTCATCAAAAAGAGGCCAGGAATACAATATGTCAACTTATTTCCCGTGACCCTAAGCAACAAAATGTGATCCATGTTTTCGGTGCCACCCATGCAATCCGTGGAAGATGCCCATGATTGTTCGTTCCTGCTCCACATTCAAGTCGAGTTTCGTGTTCATCGCGCAGCGCATGTTTTCGATGTGTGGGACGACCAGGCCGCCGGGATGACATACGTGTCAAGGTGCATCAGTGTCATCAAGGGTTGAATAGCAGGGGTGCGTTATGAGGTTTTGCAACAGACCTGCGTAGATCTGTGCCGCTTGCACGACTTGCTCAAAAGCCACGTATTCATCCAGCGTGTGTGCTTTGCTCAGTTGTCCTGGACCGAGGATGACTGGACTGCAGCCTGACTCTTTCAACAGGTTGGCGTCCGAGTGACTGCGAAACGCATCAGGGGTCCAGGCAAGGCAGCCGTTCGCATAAATTTTCCGGAGCATGCGGGGTAAGGTCGCCTCTGGATCGAGGCGGTAACCGTCTGCCATCGTCGAGAACTCCATATCAAAATTAGAGGCGCCGCTGCCGCTGCGTTCGTGATCGCCGAATCGGCGGAGATCTTCGGCATAGGCTCGGGCGGAACGATCAGATGGTAAGTGGAAATCTATGGCCGCGGCACAGCGGTCAGGTACCGCAAAACCTGATTCGGAGCTGTGTAGATCCCGGATATTCATAACGACCGGTATTTCATCGCGTTCTATACGTTCCTCGAGGTGCAGCAAAAAATGGAGCAGAGCATGGATGGCATTGGTTTGCCGACCGGACATGGCCGCATGCCGCCGATATCCGTACGCGCGCACCATCCATTCGATGTAGCCGTAATGGTCCAGGCAGGGTTTCAGATCAGTCGGTTCAGCCACCAGCGCATGCTGGAACGAATAGCGTTCAAGCAGCGCGTTCGTGCCATCACCGGACTCTTCTTCCCCGACCACCAGACCAAGCAGGACTTGGTCCGGCAAACGACCGGATTCGGCGGCCACCACAAACGCCTCGATCAAGGCGGCGCAGCCCCCTTTCATGTCGGCCGTACCGAGGCCACGGCACATGCCATGCTTGATCGAAAAGCTGTATTGCTGTAAAGTGTAGGCGTACACCGTATCCACGTGACCCAGGAACAGCAGCTCCGGTTCAACGCTACCGGTCGAAACAGCCAGGTTGGCGCGCTTGTCATCCACGGCCTGAACCGACACATTCAAGCCTTTATCACGCAGATAAGTCAACAGGTAAGCGGTCAGTTCGTCTTCTTTTCCCGATGGACTATAGATGTTGACCATATCGCGGAACAGAGCGAACAACCTGTCGCGATTCACCTCGGGCAGAACTCCGCTCATGAGTCTTCCTTCTGCAGGTTCAGCGTCATATAGACATGGTCGGTCGGGTTCTCAAAACCTTTGTGTGTAAAGAAGCGGATTGCTGGTTCATTGTCAGCCTGTGTATCGACCAGCAGCATGCGCACATTGTTATCTTTCATGATCTCGCGAAACCGGTTAAACAGCATGCTGCCGACGCCCCGGTGCGCAAAATCGGAGTCCACACCCAACCACAAGAGATGACCATAGCTCCATGAGGAGCGGGCCTTCTGGATCACGGTTCCCATGGCAAATCCCACCACGCGATCATCGCATTCGGCCACAAGCAAGTGTTCGGGTTCGGTATTGAAGATATGGGTCACTTCATATTCGTCCCATGTGCGGTATAGGTTGGAATGCTCTTTGGGGGTAAAGACCATTTCACCAATATGAAATATCGGGGCGAGATCGTCGATACCCGCGATGCGAATATCAATGCCGGTTGTTTCGTCCATACCTTGTCTCCTTTCGTCAATGGCTGATCGGCCTTGCGGTCAGCATCCTTATCAACAAACGCATTAGTATCCTTTTCATCATCTTTCTTATCTTGCTTCAAATTTTTTGATGGTCAACATAGGCACGCTATCACGCCCTGTCAAGTCTAAGGGCGTGCGCAAAAAGAAGTTCGCCATTTGTAGAGGTAAGTCGCCCAGCCGGCAAAGCGCGTATTTGCAGGAATATTGAAATATTTTTAAACATGCACAAAGAAGATGTGTCGATGGTTTTCCTGGTTAGACCTCATCCGAAAAAGCCTCTGAACTCCGGGATATTTCAATATCCAACAGGCACACTCGACAGGCTCTCCAGGCGGTGGAAGGCATCGGTCTTGCCCTGGTGGGCTGTGGCCCAGAGCAGTAACACATAGGGTGCGGCTTCCGCCAGTATTTTCTGATTCCCTTATATCTTGATTGTATCTGTTTCCGGTCGGCTCCACATGTGCTTTGCGAAAGTTGCGCGGATAATCCATTGAAATCGCATGGCGGAGCCTGCGGCACCCGCCCAGTGACCGCAAGGTTTTTGCGTGCGCTTTCCCTATGAATGGACCCTCAAAAGATGAAGTTATTTCTGCATTTCTGCGAGGCGCCCGGTCTCTTGCCGCATCACGTGCGTACCTGTTTTTCGCTCAGATCCCGGTTCGGCGTGAATAATTCGATCCACTCGCCCATGCCATAACAGCCATGCATGAGCGGGATTAGCAGGAAAAGCCACAAGTCGCGAACCTTCCCTGATTTTGCCGCCATTTCCAGAGTGATGGCGGCATCGACCAGGGCATACATTCCAAGATTGAGCAGAAGCAGCCACAACAACCAGATGCTGAAAAAAGCGCCAATGCCCAGGATCAGCAGGGAAAGCACCCATACCATGGGTACGATGGTGGACCATTCGAATTCAACGCCGGCCCGGATCAGACGAATGCGCGTGGCACCATAGCCGACAATCTGTTTGGCAAACCGGGTCAGGTTCTGTCGTGGGTAATGGTAGGCATAGGCGCGCGGCACGAATATGATTTTGTAGCCCAGGCGCTGGGTGCGATGGGCGGCGATCATCTCCTCACCAGGCCAGAACTCGGGATCGAATTGCCCCATTTCATGGAATATGTTTTTGCGATACACCATGTTGCAACCGATAATGCCGCTCCACTTAATCTGGCGCGGTTCGTCCTGGCTGCCCTGGTAGCGTGCCGCCACATAACCCGCGGCGCGCGAGGATAGGGCCAGTCCGGCCAAGCGCCCGATGGTGTTGATAGCCTCAGGAATCAGCGATGGCCCACTGACCAGACCCACCTGTTCATCGTCGAATGCACGCACGAGATGCGCTGACCAGTCTTCGGCAATCACCACATCATCGTCCAGGAACGCGACCAGATCGGCAAGGCTTTCTTCGGCGCCCCGGTTCTTTTTGCGGCTGGAATCGCCTGTCGGGTAACGTGCGGGAATATGGCGGAAATGGGGATATTCCCGTTCAAACCCTTTGACCTGGGCATACACGTCCACATCATGCAAATCACCCACCAGGAGCAGCTCCATCTGGTCCGCGCCGCGCGAGGAAAGGACCGAGCGGATGGTGCTAACAACAATCGGTCGCCCCAGGGTGGGGATGACCACCGATAAGCGAGGCTTTTCGCCACGCGGTTCTTCTGAAACTGGTTTTTGATCGTCCAAATGCATGGTCTCCTTATTATCCTCAATCCAGTTCATCGAGTTGCGCCAACCAGAGCGTGCCGTCCGCGTCACTGGGCATGCAGCAGTCGCTACGCGGCATGGCCGAAGAAAAACTGTTGTGACGCAGACGGTCCAGGCTCATGGCTTCCAGGTCAACGTCCGCGATAATCAACTGCGCCGCAAAGTTAAACCGGTGGGCCAGCGTATTCTGCAACACGCCCATGGGCAGGGCTACCATCATAATCAGGCCCATCATGGGCGTCAACTTGCCGTATTCCTTGGTGCTCAAGGTCCAGCCCATGACGATCTGGAAAAGGGCATTAGCCACCGTGCCGAGATGGGTGAAAAAAAGCACGACAAGACCATGCCAGATCATTTTGTCGTGATCTCTGGCCTTTAATCCGGTAAGCAGTGATTTTACAGTGGTAATCATAAAAAAAAGATATTAAACTGTAGGGTATGGATGTTGAACTATAAAGTATTTAATGCAAGTTTTTTAACCAGGTGCGAAGCGCATGGAAATATCGATTGTCAGACCCGTTTACAACGAAGAGGAGAACGTTGTGCCACTGGCCGGAGAGCTGGCCGGGGCGGTTCGTGGTTTCGAGGCGTGTGAGGTGTTGTTCGTCGACGACGGCAGCCAGGACCGGACCTGGGCCATGATCGAGGAACAGGCCGCATCCCATTCCGTAATCCGCAGTGTACGTATGCCACGCAACAGCGGCCAATCCGTGGCCATGCTCACCGGACTTCGTGCGGTTACGGGGCCGACCAGGCTGGTCTCCCATATCGATAACTTGATGAAAGGTCAGGAAGGCAATACGTTACAAAATATGAATCTCATGTGCGGCTTGCCGGAAAACTGCGGATTGATGCAATCGCCGCGTTATCCAAGATTTTTTCTCGCGTATTACACACTTGTTGCTTGAAAAAAAACGGACACTTTGGTACAGTTCACGACCAATTAGCGAAAAATGTATCTAATTCAGGGCAAAATTAGCGCGAGAAAATAAATTATGGACAATAATCAGCAAGGTACACAGTCATTTATCTCAAAAGACATGGAAATCATGGGTACGGTTAAGTCATCCGGACCAATCCGCATTGATGGTAAACTGGAAGGCGAATTGCATTCCACAGGCGATGCGGAAATCGGCAAAAGTGCCGCGATCAAGGGGAACCTGGTGGTCAACGCTATCATCATCGAGGGTGCAATCAAGGGCAATATTGCCGCCCGCGACCGGATCGAGATGAAATCGTCGGCCCGGGTGCTGGGCGATATCAAGGCCAAACGGTTGTCCGTGGAAGACGGCGTCACGTTCGTCGGTAAATCCGTAGTCAATCCATCCGGCACGGACAACCTGCCCGAGGGTGCGGCGGAACAACAGCAACAGCAAGCGAAAGCCACTCCCCTGCAACAGAACCAGCAGCGTACAGCCAAATCAGCCACAGCCGTGAAACCCATCGCCGAACCGGTAACCGCAGCCAAAGAGTGATCATGGCTGCAACCCGATCCTAACCTATGGAGGGTGAGATCGTGTCGAGCCGTAGCTTGTGATTTTTTTCGGCAGACGCGTTACGCAGCGCAGCACAGATTCGCCCTCCAATCCATGCCCATCCTCGATAACCTGGCCCGTTGCGGTGTCCCCCAGGACGGTTCCAGCTTGGAATCCGGCGTCGATGCATTGGCCGTCAGTACTGCCATCGAATCGAGCGTGACAATCACGATGTTCAGGCCGCGAAACGACTGGGTATCCCGGTCCGGCATCGTGCAAAGCTGATCGCGGAAATCCTTGAAGGCATGATCTGCTCAGCCATGGCCGGCACGTGCTCGGCGCTGGTCGTGGACAGCAACAACCTTTTCCTAACTATGGGTTGGTGAATGGGTAATTGTAGACTTTGCCCCCCTGAACGAAACGGGATCCAAACACGCAGTCATACCCCTCCAGAATTTTGCTATAACTGGCCACGACATCGACCGGATCATCGGACAGATCGGCCATATAGATACACACAATATCGCCTTTCACGTTGGCAATGCCCTCGCGAATGGCTCGGCCAAAACCAGACGGTGGCCGGCGCTCCCGGCTAGAACAACAGACGTGTGCGGATATTGGTTTCGAGCCTGTCCAGTTGCTGTTTGACTTCGCGCGACATGCTGCAATCCACATCCATGATCAGGTAACCGACATGGCCTTTGGTCTCCAGTCGCTGAGCATCGATATTGACGCCCATGTCAGCGACCACGCTGTTGATCTTGCGCAGCGCGCCGGGCTCGTTGCGGTGGATGTTGAGCACGCGATGGCTCTCGTGCACTTGCGGCATGTCGAGTTGTGGGAAATTGACCGCTCCCATGGTCGAACCGGTCTCGATGAAACGCAGCAGCGCACCAGTGACTTCCAAGCCGATATTGCGCTGGGCTTCGAGCGTGCTACCGCCGATGTGCGGCGTCAGGATCACGTTGTCCAGGTTGCGTAGGACCGACTCGAACGGCTCATCGTTGGACGAGGGTTCCTTGGGATAGACATCGACTGCGGCGCCGGCGATATGGCCGTCGAGAATGGCCTCGCGCAGCGCATCGGGATCGACGACCGTGCCGCGGCTCAAGTTCAGCAGATAAGCGCCGGACTTCATCCAGCGGATAGTCTCGCGATTGATCATGCCGCGGGTTTGCGGCGTGTCAGGCACATGCATGGTCACATAATCCGCGGATTGGAGCAAGACCTGCAACGACTCTACCGGATAGGCCATGCTCAACGGCAACTTGGGCACGATATCGTAGTACTTGACTTCCATGCCGAATGCTTCGGCCAGCAACCCGATCTGCTGGCCAATATGCCCGTAGCCGACCACGCCGAGCACCTTGCCACGCACCTCGTAACATCCGGAAGCCGACTTGCGCCAAACCCCGCCGTGCAGTTCCATGCTGCGCTGAAAGGACTTTCGCGAAAGGGCGACGATATTGGCCATGGTCAGTTCAGCCACGCTGCGCGTATTGGCGAACGGCGCGTTGAATACCGGCACACCACAGGCCGCAGCCGCATCGAGGTCGACCTGATCCGTGCCCACGCAATAACAGCCGATGGCCAGCAATTGCCTGGCATTGCCCAACGCCGACGCTGAGATGCACGTTTTGGAGCGGATGCCGATCACATGTAAACTGGTCAATGCCTCCGGCAACGCATCGGGCGACAGGGCGGCATCGTGCGTTTCGGGAAGATAGCCCTGTGCGGCAAAATGCTCGGTCGCGACCGGATGCACTTTTTCGGTCAACAGGATACGAACCTTTTCTTTGGGATACGAGTATTCGGTTTTCATGGGCCGCACATTATGGAGAAATGGGCGCCGTGGTCAAGCAAATTCAAGCAAATTCGGAGGAAACACAGCTTCAACACCACTTTCAGAGACTCAGTCATGCTGGAGGTCAGGATCACTTTGCAGATGTTGTCGCCGACAGCCACCAGGGCGATGTGAATGACGTCGATCTTGAGGATGCTCAGGATGCGGCCGGTGCATGAGCATGCCTGCTTGCACTGGCTGGGAAAAAAGACATCTTCCGGCCGCCCCAGTCGAATGACGCGCCCTTTTTCGATGACCGCCACGCGCTGGGCCAGCTTGAAGATTTCGGGATACAAACATGATCGTGAACTTGCAGACCTCCCACAGGTTGAGCAGTTCGTCCTGCAACCGGCAAAGCATGGCCTCGTCCAGGGCGGAAAACAGTTCGTCGAGCAGCAGGATTTCCGGCTTACAAGCGCCATTTCAGGTCAATCCGGATCATTCGGCGAGCAACCTTTCCGGCGCATTCTGGAGCACTTTTACCCAGAACAGAATGAGGACAGGCAATGGTCAACAGGTCCTTGTCGAGCAGGGAACCCAATCCCTTTTCCAATCCGAGGCGCGCAGGCAGGTCATTTGGCTCGAGTCGTTCTGAATAAATACATATTCGTCCGGCTCAGTTCCTAGACCTTGGCCGGCTTTTCAGCCATCTCGATAATCGCTGACTTGCGCTTGCCGCCGCGTCCACGGCTGGGGTGGAAGAGGCAACTGATCATGAGGGATGTCAACATTAATCATTACTTATTAATCATTGCATATCACCGAAAAAGGTGGTATACTTATAATAATTATGTAATAGTTGGGTGGGCGATACTGAGGATTATTATAATGGTTATAATGAACAAGTTTACTCTAACATTTCATGGGACGGCGATTTACCTTTTCTTAATTACTTTCTTTTTCATACTTCCCTGTCAACTTCGATCGCAAGATTCCGCACTAGACGCGTTCGATGTCTGGCTGGAGACGTACCGGGCCGTTTCGCCTGACCAACGCGGGGCTATGCTGGATCGAGGATTGGTTCTGGCAGAGGTGCGCAAATCCGCGCTGATTGCGCTGATCCGTTCGGATCCGGGTCAGGCGTTGAATCGGATGGTTTCCGCCGCGGTGCGCGAAGAACTGCCGGTTGCCTTGCGCGACAGGCTCGAGCGTGCGGTCAAAGGGGCGGCGACCTCCAGTATGTTCGGGTTGCCCGGTGTTGTACTCACGGATAATACGCGCATGCTTGTTTTGGGCGGCGTCGTGTTTGAGGCGCATGTCCACGGCAGCATGTTGTGGCGCGACACCTTTTGCCGGACCCCGATCGACGGCATGGCGCTGGGCCAAGTGCTGGCGGTTCGCGATGCGCCGCTTCTTGCCGCGACCAAAGTGCGGTCCGCCGCTGCTGACCGGCGGCCTGGCGGCCGGCGTGAAGTCAAGACCACCGTCGTGTTTGACCTGGACGCCGTGACGTTGGGCAAATACGCCGGGTTCGACACGGTGCGCCTGCGCGATTGCACCATGGCCGAGGGTGCGCCGGGCACGCCCTGGCTGCCGGTGAAGTACGTCAACGTGCTGCTGCCGGCAGGCGCCAGCGTAACCGGCCTGGGCATAGAGATCGAGCAGGTCGATGTGGCGGACGGCTTGCGGCTCCTGCCCGAACAACCCCCGGCCCCGCTAAGCGAACCGGCGCCGCCCATGACGCAGCCGGATCCGGTTGCCTATAACCGGGCCGAATTCGCGCCGGCAGCCTGGGCTGTGCTCGGTCGCACGCAACGCTCGCACGGCTGGACCATGGCGTCATTGCGGCTGAACCCGTTGCGCTATGCCGCCCGTGACGGCAAGCTGACGCTGGCCACCCGCATGCATCTGACCGTGCATTGCAGCGTACCTTCGCGGCGTCCCGTGGTCAGCGCAAAACACCTGGCTCGCGGTCGGCAGCGGATCGCACACCTGGTCGTCAATCCAAACCTGGCCGATGCCGAACCCGATACGTGGAGCGCCGTGGACAAGTCGGTCCAGAACGGCGACATCGATTACCTGATCATCACTTCGGCAGGCCTGGTCAGTGCGTTTACGCCGCTCGCTTTTCACCGTACCGCGCACAACAACTACGGTACGCGCGTTTTGAGCCTGGACGAGATCTATTCGGCTTACGACGGCAGCAAGCCTTCGGGCGGTTCGGACAACCAGACCCGGATCCGCAATTGCATCATCGATTACGTGAACAACCACAACACAGCGTTCGTGGTCCTGGGCGGCGACAACACCGTGGTGCCGACCCGCAACCTCAGAACATCGTCAGGTTCGTATACGTTCAACGCGCCGGGCGATATCTGGTTCACCGGACTGGACGCCACCTGGGACGAGGACGGGGACAATCTTTACGGTGAAGCGTCCGACGACGAAGACGACTTGTACCCCGATGTGTACGTGGGCCGCATCCCGATTCGGACCGAAGCGCAGGTGAGCGGGTATGTCAATAAAGTGATCGGTTTCGAGTTGGCGCCGCCACGTTACCTGGCGCGCAAATACATTTCGGGCGGCAAGAAATTATGGGACAGCTATACGGGCGAGGACCGGCCCACTGACCTTATGAATGACGGCCACATGCAATTCCGCGACGCTGCCCACCTCACAGTGACGGACGCTGAAATATGGGGGCGCCGTCAATACAAGGACATGGTGCAGCCCTACGGATTCCGGCCCTCCCACCTGCACTGCATCTACGATACGCTCACTTCTTGGGACACGGGCAACGGCGGCAGTTATGCCGCCAACGCCACGCACATGGTCGAACAGTTCGACACCGGCTACCAGTTCATGAATTTCAGCACCCATGGCGGCAGCGGAAGCTGGTCCACCGAGTCGCCCGGTTTCAACACTGGCTATGCTTCACAAATGACCAACCTGACCGTGACCGTCTACACCATGGCCTGCAACACCGGCAATTTCGACGGCGCCGACCCATCGCTGAGCGAGGCGTTCATCCGCAATGCGAACGGCGGCGCGCTGGCTTATTTCGGTTGCAGCCGCTACGGCTGGGGTTCGCCGGGTTCGTTCACGGGCGGCACCAGCATGGGATACCAACGCGAGTTCTACAAGGCCATCTTCGGCCTGGGGCTGCGCAACCTCGGCGATGTCTTTTTCACGCACAAAGCAGCCAAAGCTTCATCGGCCGGTTACGATGGCTCTACCCGCTGGGTCATGTTTGGCGTGAATTTCCAGGGCGACCCGGCCGTGGAGTTGATCAGCGGTCCGCCGGCCATCGAGTTGATCGAACCGGAGCAGGACGCAACCTTGCTGCTGGGTCTGCCGGTGGACATCGAGGCGGATCCTTACGATTTTATGGGCAGCATCGCCCGGGTCGATTTCCATGCCAGCGGAAATCCGCTCGGCTCCGATCTGACGTCTCCTTATAAAATAGCCTGGACGCCGATGGCTTTGGGAACCGTCCAGGTGTCGGCCGTGGCCTGGGACAACGAAGGCCTGGCTGCCACGACCGCTGTGGCGGTGATCGTGTCGGAGCTTTCGCTCGCGCTCCAGCAGCCGACCGACGGCTTTGGTTTGCGGCTCGATGACGACCTGACGGTGACCTGGACCAACCTGGGCAGCGGTTGGACTCCGGGCGATCTCGTGCGGCTGGATACGTCGGACGACGACGGCGAAACCTGGACCCCGGTTCCCGGCGCCACCGCGCTCGCGTACAATGCCGGTTCGTTCTTATGGCCGTCCAATAGCCTGGCCATCGGCGCCTATCGCATGCGTGTGGCCTGGACCAACAACATGGCCATTCGCGACATCGCCGCATTCAATGTGCGCCGAGCCTATTATGTCAATGACGGCGAAATCTCGAACGACGTCTATTGCACCGCGCCGGGCAACCAGGCCAACGACGGCCTGAGCGCCGCCGCGCCCATGGATTGCCTCGGCGCCCTGGTTGCGGCCTATGACCTG
>CAZOLK010000165.1:0-11840 GCA_964580325.1 uncultured Verrucomicrobiota bacterium
CGGCCCGTTCAAACGGATGCGCGAGCAGTTTGAAGATCAGTGGTAGCGCGATTTTATAGGGCAAATTGGCCACGACCCGTTCAAACGACGGCAAGTCGACCTGCAGTGCGTCGCCCCATATCGTTTTTAGATGGGGGTATTTCCGGGCCAGCGCGTCGAGACAGGGCTTGAATTGGCGGTCGAACTCGATCGCCACCACGCTTTTCGCCTTTGGCAATAGAAGTTCAGTCAACGCACCAGCGCCTGGCCCGATTTCCAGCACCGTATCGCTGGGCAGGATCTCGGCCAACTGGATCTCGCGCTGCAACACACGCTGGTTTTTGAGAAAATGCTGGCCCAGCGTATGCCGAGGTTGCAATCCGTATTGACGGATCAGCCGTTCGCTCTTGGATGGCCGCTGCTTGTAAGGTATTGCTCTGGATTTTTTCCTGGGCTGCATAATGATACGTGCCTAAAGGTAAATATGGGCCACGTTGCGAAATCGCTGATGCAGCGCGCAAGGGATATCTGGGGAAAACTCCAGCACCAGGCTGCCCTGCGAACGAACGCCGTAAATGGTGCCCTGACTCAACTGGTGGTTTGCGGCCAATTCGCTGAAATCGGCCAGCATTCTGTGGGGCAGCTCTTCGCTCCGCACCAATTTCGCACGGCCTTCAACCAGCTTGATCACAAACGCAGGCGGAAAAAAGAACCAGTACAATTTGCTGAAAAATACTTTCATCATGTGTATAGTAGTATACGAAACTCAACTGACGATTCATACTGAAATGAAAACAAAACCTTGGCTGCTATTGCTGATTCGCCTGTGCGCTGCTCTACTAGCGACACTTACCCTGGCCTGGTGCGCAAGTTGCGCCGCACCGCGGGCTCAACACGCACACCGTCCACCCGTACCCCTGGATATGGACGACTATCTATGCCTGATTGGGCGTGGCATCAACCTGGGCAATGCCTTGGAAGGTCCAACCGAAGGCGAATGGGGCGTTATGGTTCACGACCATTATTTCGAGCGCATCCGCGACGCTGGTTTCAACTCGGTCCGCCTGCCGGTACGCTGGTCAGCCCATGCCGCGAAGCAGCCGCCCTATACCATCGAGCCGACCTTTTTCGAGCGAATCGACTGGATTCTGGGCCAGGCTTTGGGCCAGGAACTGGTCGTGATCCTTAATGTTCAGCATTACGATGAATTGATGCAACATCCCGGAAAACATCGGGCTCGGTTTCTCGCGATTTGGCGCCAGATCGCGCAGCGCTACCGCGACTATCCCCGCATGCTGTATTTCGAATTGCTCAATGAACCCCACGGTGTATTCACAGCCCAGGCCTGGAATGCGCTGGCCGCCGCAGCCCTGGCCTGTGTCCGGGAATCCAATCCCGAACGCGTGGTCGTGATTGGACCGGTCAACTACAACAGCGTCGATCAGCTCGCGTTTCTTGATCTGCCTGCCCAGGACCAGCGAGTCATGGCCACGTTTCATTTTTACGAGCCGTTCCATTTCACCCACCAGGGCGCGGCCTGGGTTGATCATCTTGGCAGCGACTCGTGGCTGGGAACCACGTGGGACGGCACGGATGCGCAGAAAAGCGATATTGCGGCCATGTTCGCCAAGGCTCAAACCTGGGCCCACGAGTCGGGGCGCCCTTTGTTTATGGGTGAATTCGGCTCGTTCGGCAAAGCCGATATGACCTCTCGCGCACGCTGGACCAGGTTCGTCCGCGATACTGCTGAGCAACACGATCTTCCCTGGCTCTACTGGGAATTTTGTTCCGGCTTCGGCGCCTACGATCCTGAAACCAATCAGTGGCGCCAGCCTTTGCTCCAAGCGCTGACCTGGGATTGAGCAATCTAAGGGTGCGCAAAAATAACTTCACCATCGAGGGGCCATTCATCCCAATAAGCTGGGCGACTTACCTCCATAAATGGCGAATTTATTTTTGCGAACGCCTAGAGCGATAATTGTTTGAATATGAACTCGGGCACAGAGCGGATAAGCAGCATGATGTAGCGCCACATCCAGAGCGTATAGACCACGTTTTTACGCCAACGCCAGGCACGGTAGATCGCGTTGGCGGTCTGGGCGGGTTCCGCGGTGAGTAAACCGGGAAGCTTCATCCTTTCGGTCATGCGCGTGCGCACGTAGCCGGGTTTGATCGTCGCCACATGGACCTTCATTCTGAACATTCGGTTACGCAAACCGGCCAGAAAAGTGGTGAACGCCGCTTTGGCGCTACCATAGACATAATTGCTCTGGCGCCCGCGGTCGCCGGCAACGGAACTGATGCCGATGATACAGCCGGCGCGGCGTTTCTGCATATCTTCGGCCACGATGTGCAGGATCGATACCGCACCCGTATAATTGGTGTCGATAATGCGATGCGCCTCCTCGAAATCGTTCTCCGATTTCATCGCATCGCCCAGATAGCCGAACACACAGACCGCAATGTCGGGCTTATGCTCGAGTTGCTGGTAAAACATATGGTGCGTGTCGAATTTCAATGCGTCGAATTCCAAGGTTTCAACCGGTACGTTGTAACGGATTTTAATGTCGTTTTTCGCATCCTGCAGGCGTTCTATATGTCTTGCGGCCAGCAAGATGCGTGACCCGTCGCGAGCGAAGCGATGGGCTGTGGCCTTGCCGATGTCCGAAGTGGCGCCAAGTATCAATACGGTTTTCATGCTGTAATCCCCAGGCGATCGGATTGCAGGGAGCGGAACAGGCCGTCCCCGTTCAATTCCTTGATGGTGTCGTTAAATTTTGCGGCATTGGGATAGCCTTTCAAAAAGGTTTCCTTTTTCATGCGCACGTCTTTGGCCATATAGATTCGGCCTCCGAAATCGAGGACGATCCGGTCCAGCTCGTCGAGCAGCGGGAACATGGCTTTACGCAGCGGGAAATCCAGGGCCAGTGTATATCCCGCACGCGGGAACGAAATCAGGTCGTTCTGCTTGCCGAACAGCTTCAGGATGGCCAGGAACGAACCCATGCCGCTCTTGCTGATCCGCTCCAGGATGCGGATCAAGCCGCGATGACTAACGGACCGGGGCAACACGAACTGGTACTGAGTGAAACCGCGACGTCCATAAATGCGGTTCCAGTTGTGAATTGAATCGAGCGGGTAGAAAAAGCGGTCGTAATCGGTGATGAACGTGTGGTTGGCGTAGGAGTTGTAGATGGTGAAATTGAAGGCTTTGACGCTCAGCGTGTTGAGTGCAAAGCTGGGGAAGGAGAAAGGCACGTTCAGCTTGATGCGCGGCTGAAGGTGCAGCGGGTCGCGCCGGTCGGGCAGCTCCAGTTCATCCACGGTCGCGTGCTCGCCGCGCATCATCACGCTTCGGCCCATGTGCCGGCCTCCGGCCAGACAGTCGATCCAGGCCACCGAGTAGGTCCAGTCCTCGGACTGGTTGAACAGATGCATAATGTGATCCAGGTCTTTGGCCAGGATCGTCTCCTCGCGGATATAGGCGGTAGTGATGGGTTTCAACTGGAAGGTGGCGTTGAGAATCACGCCTGTCAGACCCATGCCGCCACAGGTGGCATCGAAGATGTCACGATTCTCTATGCGCGAGCACTTGACTTCACTGCCATCGGGCAGCATCAGGTTCAACTCGATCACATGCCCACAGAAGCAGCCTTCCTTGTGATGGTTCTTGCCGTGGACATTGGCGGCAATGGCGCCGCCGACGGTGATGAACTTGGTTCCTGGCGTTACGGGCAGGAACCAGCCATAGGGAACCACGGTTTGCAGGATGTCTTCCAGGCTGACGCCGGCCTGGCAATGGATCACGCCCTTTTCACGGTCGAAAAAAAAGATGTGGTTATAGTACAGCATATTGACGATATTTTGGGCCAGCGATGAATCGCCGTAGCAACGCCCCAGGCCACGGGCGATCATACCGCCTTCGGTTTTGTCCAGATGTTGGCGCAGCGATTCCGGACCGTCAAAACGATGCACCTCGGCGTCGATGACCGGATAATTTCCCCAGTTGGCTATTTTCTGCAACATGATCGTCGGATCTCTTTCTCTCTATGCCATCGGGTGAATGTACCCAAAGCGATGGATTGCGGCAAGTGGAATGTTAAAAAAGGAGGATGAGAGTGTCGGGTGTCGGGTGTCGAGTGTCGAGTGTCGAGTCCTTGGACATTGGATATTCCGTGTTGGATATTGGATTGGATATCGAATGTCGGGTGTGTCAAACTCCGCACTCCGCAATCTGCAATCCGAATTCCGCTGTTTTCCTTTGCGAATCGGCATTATGTTCAGTATGATTTGTACGCTATGAGTTATGCATCGACATTGGAAATACAGTGCAGCGCATGTGGCAAGGAAACCTTGCTGGTGCGCGAGGCCCAGTTTGACGGTTTCAAGCGCACCGAAGACAAGCTTTCCTGTTCCGGTTGCGGGCATGTCTATGCCAGCGAAGACGAAGTGCCTTTTAAAACCAAACAGACGGTTCATGTTTTTTCGGAACAGGATCGCTCTGACGACATCGAGGTATTCAGCGAGGACGAGAAAGGTGCACTGTGCAGGTATTGCCGGCATTACGTGGTCAATCCTTTCACCCAATGGTGCGGCTTGCACAAGAAAGAGGTGGAGTCCACGGATACCTGTCCCCAGTTTGAGCCGGGCGCCGCGGAAGACGAAAGCGATAACGCGCCGTTCTGAACCGCGCATGTCACCATCTGAGATCCAGTGAATCGAGCGGCGGCATACTTTCGGTCTTGACCTGGAACGTGTCGAGACGTCCGTCGCGGTAAACCGAGATACTCACGTTTTCACCGACTTCGCATTGCATGATGGCTTTCTGCAACTGGTTTACCCCGATCAAGGGGACGCCGTTGATTTTGTAGAGCACGTCGCCCTTGCGCAAACCCGCCTTGCCGGCCGGCGCATCCTCGATGACCTTGACCACCAGTAAGCCTGTTTCGAGTTTGGTCTTCTGCCGCAGGTCTTCAATATTCAAGGCCAGCGAACTTATCCCTATCCAGGGGCGGTCGAAGCGTCCCTTGCCGATCAGCGAACGCGCTACCCGGTCAGCCAGGTTGGCCGGTACGGCAAAGCCAATGCCGATATTGCCCTGCGAGATACGACCGCCGGTGTGGATCATCGCATTCACGCCGATCATGCGGCCATCGACATCGACCAGCGGCCCACCGCTGTTGCCGGGATTGATGGACGCATCGGTTTGAATAAAATCTTCATACGGCAGCAGACCCACGTTGCGGCCTTTCTGGCTGACAATGCCCATGGTTACGCTGCTGTTCAGACTGAATGGCGATCCCAGCGCAATAACGATCTCGCCGACGCGCAACTTGTCGGAATCGCCGATGACAATGGGTTTGAACGTTTCCCTGTCAGGCGTTATGATTTTGACCACGGCAAGATCCGTGGAACTGTCCAGGCCCTTAAGTTCCGCGGCAAATTTGCGTCCGTCATGCAGTACGACTTCGATATTGTCCGAGTCTTTAACCACGTGCGCACTGGTCAATACATAACCGTTGGCCGTGATGATCACGCCCGAGCCATGGCCGGCGAGACGTTCGGGAATGCGGTATAGATCGCCGAAAAACCAGTCGCGCGTCACCGAATAGCGAACGGCCTCGGTGCGCAGCACCACCACGGACGGCATCACTTTTTCCACGGTATCGGCAATCTCATTGCTCAACGTACGTGCCACGCCGGAGGAGGCGGCATCGCAGTGGGACCATGCGATCCAAAGACACAAAAAAGGGCTCACAGCCCGGCTGACCTTATGATTCATCAAAACTCCCATCGTATAAGTATAACGTTCTTATAGAAAGGACAGTGAACAGCGAGAACTGTTCAAAGATGCAGGGGGCAGGTGGGGATCAATATCCAATCCCCGACACGAAATATCCGACACGAAATATCCAATGTCCAAGGAAGGGAAAAGGCCACACCATCTCGTCTCTCCCCTCTCTTGACATGGCGGGGCGATTGTGTTTTCATATATTTTCGACGATTGTGAATTTTTGTAATGTGCGGGCAACATGTAAGGGTCGCGATGAAGAAATGATACGGCAACGCCTTGATAAAAAAGCTGCAACAACATGCATGATATCCCTTCCTATCTGAATCGTCTGTCGCTCCGGACAAAGTTGATCCTATCCATGCTTCTTTCCGGTCTGGTTGGCTTTGCTGTCCTGGGCGCGGTTTTGCATGCTTATGAATGGAGCCGCAACCGTCGCGATATGGCCCAGCAGGGGTTGTACCTGGCCCGTATCCTTGCCTGCCAGGTTGCCGATGCGCCGACCGATGAGCAAAGCGTGGCTATTCATGCTGCACTCGTGCGCCTGAAAGGGACGCCACACCTGATCGATGCCAAGATTCAGGACGCGAACGGCCGCGTACTGGGTGTTTATCCGGCCGGTTCGAGCGGCAATATCGACCACATACAGCCGGTGCACTATCCCATCACGCGCCAGGGACTACAGGTCGGCAGCGTTGTTGTGCGCATGGATCTTCACCCCGCGGTTCAGCAGACCCGTCTGTTCTCCGCCTTTTTCCTTGTCCTGACCACGCTGGGCATGATCCTGATCGCCATGACCGCCACGCTGTTGCAACGCTCAGTGACTGAACCAATCGCTCAACTGGCCGCCACTACCGGCATGATCACCGAAAAACGGGATTATTCCCTGCGCATCGAAAGCGAGCGCACCGATGAAATCGGCAAATGCATCCAGGCGATCAACAAAATGCTGGCCCAGATGCAGGGCCAGAACGAGGTGCTCAAGTATTCTCATCGCAAACTCAAAGAAGTGAATCAGCAATTGGAAGCCCGTGTCGCCGAACGCACCAAGGATCTAGCCATGGCTGTGCGCGAGGCCCAACGCGCCGGCGATCAGGCTTGTGAAGCCAATAAGTCAAAAAGCCGTTTCCTGGCCAATATGAGCCATGAAATCCGTACGCCCATGAACGGCGTGATCGGGATGGTCGATCTGGTGCTGAAAACCGACCTGACCGCAGAGCAGCAACGCTATGTCCAGAAAATCAAGCACTCGGCCCAATCCCTGTTGGGCATCATCAACGATATCCTGGATTTCTCCAAAATCGAAGCGCGCAAACTGACCCTGGAGCATACGGAATTCAAGTTGCGCCACATCCTCGAGGATCTGGGCGACCTGTTCGCAAGCGAAACTGAGAAAAAAAGTATCCAATGCGAATTGCAAGCCGCTGACGATGTGCCTGAAACCATTATCGGCGATCCGCTGCGCTTGAAACAGGTGTTGGTCAATTTCACCAACAACGCCATCAAGTTCACTGAGAAGGGTAAGGTGACGGTGACGGTGACCTGTTTAACCAGAGACGAGCGACAAGCTGCGCTGCATTTTTCCGTGTGCGATACAGGCATTGGCATTCAACGCGAGCATGTGCAGCGCCTGTTCGATGCTTTTACCCAGGCCGATGGTTCCACCACGCGCAAGTTCGGCGGCACAGGCCTGGGGCTATCCATTTCCAAGCAACTGCTCAACCTGATGGGCGGCGACGTGCACGTCGAAAGCACTCCGGGCACGGGCAGCAATTTCAGCTTTGAGCTTAACTTTCCCCTGCCGTCCAAAGAAGTGCGTCAACAACAGGTTCAGCAGGTCAGTTCGACCACTGCTGGGCGTCCCATGCTCATGGACGACTTGCGCATTCTGCTGGTTGAGGATAACGATATCAACCGCGAAATCGCCATGAAGATTCTACTCGACGCCGGTATCAACGTGGACTTGGCCCTGGACGGCGAGCAAGCTGTACGTATGGCCGCGATCCAGCGTTACGATGCCATCCTGATGGATATGCAGATGCCGAATATGGACGGTTATCATGCCACGGCCATTATCCGGCGCTGGGAGCAGCGCCCTGCCAAAAATGCGCAGGATGAATCCGATGATCCGGACCTGGCTGCACCGCGGAATGACCGATCCTCGGTTCCGATTATCGCGCTGACCGCCCATGTCATGAAAGAAGATCGTGAGAAATGTCTGCAAGCCGGCATGAACGACCATATACCCAAGCCCCTGGATCCTGATCACTTACTGGCCACGGTTGCGAAGTGGATTTCGCGTGACAGCAAAGCATTCGTGGAGCGGCGCAGCAACAAGAAAAAAGCCATGCCGCCGGTACTGGTTGAGTTGCCCGGTCTGAATCTTGAACAGGTGCTGGCCCGGCTGAACAACGACGAACCGCTCCTGTGTTCGCTGATAAGTCAATTCAGCGCCAATCACGGAGATGACCCACAAACCATTCGCGAAGCGTTGGCCGATGGCCGGTCCGATCAGGTGCGCGGTCAGTTGCACAGCCTGAAAGGTTCCGCAGGCAACCTGGGCTGCGAGGGTCTTTACGAAGCTGCCTCCGCCATGTACCAGGCCCTGGAAACGGGACGCCGCGACCGCGTTTACGAATGGCTCGCTATCCTGGAACAACGCCATGAACAAGTTATGGAAAGTATGGCGCGCTTCAACAACGGATATGGCCCAAAGCGCCATGCCGAACCCGCTCAGGAACCTGGCCAGAGCGACCTGTCCAAGGTGCGCACGGTTTTGCCCCTGCTGTCGCGACTCGACGAACAATTGAACAAGAGCAGCGCTGACGCGGAAGACACCTGGGACGAAGCCCGGCAACTGCTCGATACCGCGATCACATCCAACCTGGTACATAAACTGGACGATGAAATCGCGGAATACGACTTTCGCGACGCTGCCAGAACCCTGGACCACATCCGCCAGGCTCTCGGAGCGCTTGGTCATTAGAAGTTGGGAGTTCGGAGCCGCCTTCCCCTAACTCCGAACTCCAAACTCCCAACTCCAACTCATCTTCCGATCATCCAGCGTTCAAACGTTTCATCCATGGCCTTTACGCCGGGCAGCAAAAGGGGCAGGTGACCATAGCGTATGCTGAACTGCTTGCGGCATTGTGGATAGGATTGCCGGGCAAATTCAGCCAGGATCAGTGCCGAGGCCAAGGATGCACGATCCGCGCCGTGTTTACAGTGGACCAGCACAGATTCAGGCGTTTCGCGCAGCAAATCCAGGAATTGTCGGATCTGGTCATCGCTCAACGCTTGCGCAGCATCCCAGGCCAGGTCGATATGGTGCACACCCAGATTCGCGCACACCGCCTTTTCCCAACGCCACCAGGTTGCGTCAGGATGACGTCCGCGCAAGTTGATCACGGTGGCGATATTTTCGCGTTGTATGATGCTGCGCAAAGTTTTCGCGGATAACTGACCAGAACGATAAAACCGCTGCTCGATGACGGGATGGAAATTAGGATAACAAAGGAATGCCAAATACAGCACGCAAGGCAGCAGCAATGCAACCAGACCAAAGCATCCCAGCCGCCAGGCTGGATTGACCAATAGAGAACTGAACGTCCTAGAACCATCCATGATGCGCTGACAACAAAAGTATGCTTTTTAAAAAAATCGTGGTGGAGCGGAGGAGATTCGAACTCCCGACCCCCACAATGCGAATGTGGTGCTCTCCCAACTGAGCTACCGCCCCATGGTTTAGATTTTAATTTGGATTTGTATCCAATAGTGACCATAAGATAACAAGTAATCGCGCGGAAGCAACCTTTTTTTGTGTTATTTATTCGCGTGTAGCGCCCATGCGCAAGCGAGGCAACACGCGATGGCGGATTTCTTCGTCCAGGTCGAACAGGATGGCGCCGCCTGCTTTCATGCGGCGTGTTATGTGTAATTGCTCGATCACTTTGTCCGCGGTCAGGGAAGAATGGATGGACGACACACCGATGCCGGACAGGATGCGGTCGGGGTGTCCGGCCAGGGCGGTCTGGTCGGCCAGCAACGCTGTGTAGCGGGTCGGATCTTCGGTGTAGTTCATGGGGCAAATGTAATCGACGTAGCCCCGGTCCAGCCAAGTTTTCCAGTCCTGGGCCACGGTCTCGACGCAGTTCGGGTAGCCGCCGAACACCGCAACAGACAAGACCAGGTTGGGTTTGATCGCCTTCAATTCGCCGTGTACCTCAGCCACAAAATTGTTGATCTGGTGCACGCGCCATTGGTTATAACTGGACCAGAGCCTGCCCGAAGGTCGTACATCCTCAGGCCAGTCGTCCACAGGACGGCCCAACGCACGCTCGAACGACTGGCGTGCGTGGGGCGAATAGTCTGTATGTTGATCGGGATAGCGGATATAATCCAGGTGCACACCGTCCACCTCGTAGCCGCGTACGATCTCCTTGAGCGAATCTATGGCATGGGTCCGGTTGGCCGGATGCGAGGGGCTGAGCCAGGGTTGGGTCACACCGCTGTCCGTCACCTGCAAACGCCCTTGGGCCTTGAGCTTGGCCAAAAACGCGGCAGGCGCCCGTTCCACTTTCCAGCAGACCTTCCAGACATGCACTTCGATCTTGTAGCGGTGGGCCGCCGCGATGCACTGGGCCAATTGATCGCCCCATTGTTCAAAAGTCTTGGAGCGCGGCACCAGGCGGCTGGCATGATGACAATAGCCGTCGGAAAGTATATTGGGAAAGAGCATGTCAATGCCGTTGCCTTTTAATATCCGACAACTCATGTCCCAGCGTCCCGGAATCCAACCCGCGCCGCGATGGTCCCAAATGCCCAGACGCGACAGATTCACCGGATCCTGGAGCATAGCGTGACAGGTAACCAATTGCTCGCGCAAGGCCATGGCCAGGCGCAGGGTCTGTCCGTAGTTCTTCTTGCGAAACGCGCGCAATGCTTGCCGATAAAGTTCTTCGGCCTGTTTCAACCCGCTCCGGACATCGTTGCGCCGTCCGGCAGCCTGTTCCATACTCAACACTGCGTCGCCGTAGCTGTCGTACGTTGCGATATGCTGGCTCTGCTCCAGGGCAAAACGCGCCATTTCCGGCCAGAATGCTGGCTGGCAGTGCGACAGCAGGGCGGCCAGCAGGAACTTCTTGTAGAGCACGTCGCCATCCTTCATAATATACGTGACCCAGCCGCCCCCGGGGGTCAGCACACATGCGGGATAGCGCAGCGTCCGCTGACCGCTGCGCGTCCACCAGGCAACGACGCGCGCCTGTTCATGGTCGGGTTGGACCGGCAAAATGTTGCCGCAAAACTGGAACACACGATCCGGCATGTACAGCTTTTCGGCTTCGGGAATGTACATCGAGGTCCAGGGGTTGAATTTTTCGGCCAGTGTATAGGGTCCCAGGCGCAGCCCCATCATACGAGCCAATTCGCGGTCTTGGGAATAGAACACGAGCAGGCGGCAACCGCGGGCCAACAGGCGTTCGATCATGCTGCGCAGCGTCTGATCCAGCTCCGGATTATAAGGCAGGATGATGACATCAGCTCGCGCCAGTTGTGCGAAGTCCAAGTCACGGTCGCGGATGGCGGCGTGTTGAATATGCATGTCCGCCAGCCAACGGCTCATCAGGTCCGTGGTTCGGCGCGCCAGCGCACGTTGCCCGGCATCCGCGACCAGGCGGTCGGCCTGGATAAGAAACACCTTGGCCTGCAACGCATCGAACCGGTGCAGGATCACCTTGCAGGCGTGCGAAGCACCTTTCCAGAAAGCGATACGAACACCGTCAATCCCCTGCCACCCAGCCACGGGGCCTTCGGCGACAAAGTCCTTTTTCTGTAAGATCAGCGGCTGATATCCGGCGCGCTGCAGGCCGTGGTTCCAGGTATACCAGCCGTTTCCGCTCTTGAAATAGACGGTCAGCGAACGCATGGCCTCTGGGTCGTGGCAGGTCAGGTTCAACATGAAACTGTCGTAATCCGAAAGATCCAGGGCCAGCTCGCGATCCCAGTAAAAACGGTCGCTCCCGTCGAGGAAAGAACAGGTCAAGGCCACGCCGTCGCGGCTGCCTTGATC
>CAZOLK010000166.1:0-4658 GCA_964580325.1 uncultured Verrucomicrobiota bacterium
CGCGGATTGGCTTTGGTTGCGTTTGGGGAAAGCGTTGTCGACGCCAGGTCTCGCGCCGCTCGCTACTGACGCCCATGCATGAGGCGGCGCCGAGTTCATCCACGGTCGCGCCGCTGCGCAGGATCAGTGCATCGCGCGGGTCGGCACGCCAGGGCAGCCAGCACCAGTCCAACTCTTCGGGAACAGGATCAGGCAAGTCTTTAGCGCTATGCACGGCCGCATCGATCTCGCCGCGCAGCAGGGCCTGGTCCAGGTCGCGGGTGAAAAAGTCGGGCGGGCTTTGGCGCAGATCCATGAGACGGTCGCGATCGCCGGGCGAGGATAACGGCATTTCTTCAAATACGGCAACGGGCGCCAATCGACGTAACTGTTCGAGCACATTACGCGTCTGGACCAAGGCCAGATTGCTGGTTCTCGTTCCGACCTTGAAAACTCTGGATGATTTTTTCATACATGTCCCTGTGTTCGTGTACTGCTTTGCGGCCCGTGCGCATGAGCGCGGGTACATCGATCTGCTCGCGGCGATACCAATGCTTGAGGTCATCGAGGTCCACCACATTCAAGCCGCTGCTCAGGTTGTTCAGTTCCGGGGCCACATTGCGTGGCATGGCCAGGTCGACGATGACCACGTTTTTTTCCTGATCGAAGAACGGCGCGTGGCCTTGGTGCAACACGTGGCCCGACGCACCGGTGGCGCACAGGATCACGTCCATGTCCGGCAACCGCTCGCGGATCATGTTGAACGATCCGAGCCGGACCAGGTCGCCCATGGTCTCGTCCAGTTCCGGCCGGCGCCGATGATAACACCATTCACAGGCGATTCCCCGTTTGCACAACCGATCGACAATACCATGGCCGACGATCCCGGCGCCGATGACCATAACCCTTTTGCCTTCAAATCCAGGATCGCAGTCCATGAGATAGCCCAGGCTGAGGTCCTCGATCTCGAAATCCTGCAGCTTGGGATCGATCTCGGTGCGAATATGCTTTGAGATGTGCAGTGACGAACCGAACCATTCCTGGAGCATACCCGCTGCCCAGCCGGCCTTGACCGCGTTATCCAGGGCTTCCTTGAGCTGCGCCACGATGTGGTACTCGCCCGGAGTTTGAGAATAGAGCCCGGCGCTGACCATGGTTAGATGGCAGAAGGCCTCGAACCCGCGCTTGAAATAGTACTGCACCAGTTCCAGGTGATCAAAGCCCATGATATGTTCGAGCACTTCGTTGATGGCCTGGTCGCGGGTGGCCACGGCAATCAATTCGACGCGGTTACAGGTGTTGAGCAGCGCAAACTCGTGGATGCCCCAGACCATCATCAGCATACGGCCGACCCGCTCCATCTTCTGCCCCACGAGGTGGTAGGGCTCGCGCTCGTCAATGCTCATTTCGTGGTGACTGGCGCCCATGACGATCAAGTCAGCGGTTTCCACCATTTCCACATGGCGCGACAGGTTTTCCTTGATCAGCCGTGAACGTCGGCAGGAACGACCGCCGGTGGATACCGATATAATCAATTCATCTTTGCGGAAAATAGCCGGCGTGACAAAGTCGCCGTCGGTCCAGTTGCCGTCCACGCAACAGCAGAGCACATTCTGGTCGTGACAGCATTCGAGCACGCGGCGATTGACTGGCTTGATGTTGGTGGCCGCAAAAACCAGGACAGCGCCCGATACGTCGCCCGGCTCGAATTCACGCGGGATATGCAGAACGCGGCGCTCTTCAACCAACTCGTTCAATTCGTCGCGAACCTCGGGACTGACAACCGTGACGGCAGCGTCGCAGTCCAGCAACAGTTTGATCTTGCGCAACGCGACTTTGCCGCCGCCGACCATCAAGCAGCGCCTGTTTTGGGACAAAAGGCAGAGCGGAAAAATGGATTTGTTTTTCATGATGTGTGCTCCTGGAAGAAGACGGGGCTGGTTTTCTTGAATTCGTGCACGGAGAAGAGCATGCGGTCCGGTTCCAGGCCGGCCTTGCGCGAAATGGTTTGCCAACAGCCGCGCGCCTCTTCGACATCGTGTGCGTGGACCATGGCATAAAGATTATAGGGAAACGGTTCGACCGGCAGGCGTTCGTAACAATGGGTCACTTCAGGGCTGGCGGCCAGGGCCAGGCCGGCTTGATCGATGCGTTCCGCGTCGACCTGCCAGACGCACATGCCGTTGGCGCGAAAGCCCATGGTGCGATGGCGCATGATCATGCCGATACGCCGCAACGCACCGCAGGCACGCCAGCCGCGCAGGATGTCCAGTAGCGCGTCCGCGGTTATATGGCAGGCATCGGCCGGCGCCTGGAAAAAATCGGCTTCGATCGCCAGGTTGCCCTGCATCAGGCGCACCACGCCGCGCTCCTGCTCGCTGTAGTGCACCTTTACGTTCTGCTCACGCTCTATTACGGTTGTTTTTTGAACCATCTTTTGGGCGGCGTCATTCGCGGCGTCGCCATAATCGCGATGCTGTTCGTCGCGCGGATCGAATATGGCGCCGATTTTATACCGTTTAACCGCCGACATGTGAAACGTCTGGTGCGGCCGCAACAACGCGCAACAGCGCTCGAACGCGTCATCCAGCCGTCCCTGGAGCGCGGTCAGCGTGAACCAAAGATTCAGCTCTGCATCGCGCTGGTAGCAGTGGGTGACGCCGACAAACGGCGAGAGCCTGTCCGCAGCCCGTTCCAGGGCGTTGCCGGGTATAAAGGCCGCGCACAGGGTGGACACGTATCCGAGGCGGCGTGCATCGAAAATAGCGCCGAACCGTCGCCCTGAACCGTTTTCCAGGCAATCCCGGGCCGCTTGCAGCACATGGTCTTCGCTGACCTGACAGGTCTGTGCCAGCGCAGCAAATGGACGCCTTTCCAGTGGCAGCCCCTGCTGCAGACGCAGGATGATTTCGGCTGTCTTATCGTTCATGGCGCGTCTCCGGTTCATAAGCGCAATCCGGGTCCTGGGCCAGGGCGTTGCCATATTCGGCATAGGCCCGGGCACGGCAACCGGAGCATAGTTTGCGAAAACCGCACGCACCGCACTTGCCCTGTAAACTTTCGGTGTCACGTAATGTCCGGAAAAGATCGGCGCTGTTCCAGATTGCGCTGAACGGCTGCTCCAGTACATTGCCCACGCGCAGGGGCAGATAGCCGCAGGGTTGCACATCGCCGATGCGCGAAATAAAGCAAACCGCCGTACCCGCCAGGCAGCCGCGCGTGACCGCATGCCAGTGGGAATTCGGAATTTGGAATTTGGAATTCGAATTACTGACTTCGGATTTCCGCTGGCGCATGATCCGGTAGTATTGCGGCGCACAAGTGGCCTTGATGTGCAACTTGTCGCTCAGCTTGATCGATTGTTCATAGAGCCAGGTCAACAGCTCTTCCATGCGTGCGGGAGGCGGACGCATATTCTTGTGAATCTCCACGCCACAACCTACCGGCACCAGCACAAAAACATGCAGCGCGGCAACGCCGATGCGCAGGGCCAGGTCCAGCATTTGCGGCAAAGCGTCCACATTGTGGCGCGCCACGGTGACATTTATCTGCACGGGCAGATCGATCCGGCGCAGCGCATCCAGACCGCGCATGGCGGCATCGAAACTACCAGGCTGCCCGCGAAATGCATCGTGCGTGGCAGCATCAGGCCCGTCAATGCTGATACTCACCCGCCGGATGCCGGCGCCGGCGATCTCGGCGGCCAGGGCATGGTCGATCAACGTACCGTTGGTGGCCAGCGCCACGCGACTGAAAACCGTGGACGTGTCGCGTGCGATATCAAAGAAATCGGACCGGCTCAATGGCTCGCCGCCGGTCAGCACGCAAATGGGATCGGCGCAGGCGCGGATGTCACACGCAACCTGGCGTATCTGGTTCGTGGTCAATTCACCGGCTGCTGCCTCGTCCTGGGCTTCGGCGCGACAATGCTGACAGCGCAGGTTGCAGCGTGCGGTCAATTCCCAGAAGACCAGTCGCGGAATAGCCTCGGCACCAGAGCCGTTCATGAACGCACCTTGATTTCCGCGGCGTCGGTCAAGCCGATCTCCTCGTCGCTAAGATAGCAATCCGGCTCCGCTGCCCACAAATCGCCGGTCACGGCTTCGGCGCGCACGCGCAGGTTGGCATTGCAGATGTCCAGCCACTTGCAAGCGGCACAACGCCCTTTGACCAGCTTTTTGCGGCTGCGCAACTGGTTCAGCAGCGGGATGGAATCGTCGCTCCAGATTTCGCTGAACGGCCGTTCGCGCACATTGCCCAGAATGGCATGGCGCCAGAACTGGTCGGGGTGCACGCGACCATCCCAACTGATGCAGCCGATGCCATACCCGGAACTGTTGCCGCCGTTCATGCGCAGCAGTTCCAGCACCCTGGCAGCCCGTTCCGGGTCCTCGCGCAACAATCTCATATAGATATAGGGCCCATCGCAATGGTTATCCACGGTCAACACCTCCACCGACCGACCGGTCGCGTGCAGGTTGCGCGTGCGGTTCATGATCAGGTCAACGGTGGCGCGCGCAGTGGCGTGATCCAGCGCATCGCCGCGCAGTTCGCTGCCGCGGCCGGTATATACCAGGTGATAAAAGCAGACACGCGGGATCTGCTCCTGTTCGATCAAATCGAACACGCCGCCGATGTCGCCCACGTTATGGCGCGACATGGTAAAGCGCAGCCCGACC
>CAZOLK010000166.1:4668-11682 GCA_964580325.1 uncultured Verrucomicrobiota bacterium
GACCTTGATGCCGGCCTCGCGACAGCGGCGCATACCGGCCAGCGTCTTGTCGAACGCGCCGGCCACACCGCGGAAACGGTCATGGGTTTCACGCAACCCGTCAATGCTGATGCCGACGTAAGAGACACCCAGTTCCTTGATCCGCGCAGTGGTCTCATCCGTGATCAGGGTGCCATTGGTCGAAATGACCACGCGCAGATCAAGCGCGACCGCATGGCTCATCAACTCGAAGACGCGCCGGCGCATGAGCGGTTCGCCTCCGGAGAAAAGCACGACAGGCACACCGAAACCGGCCAGGTCGTCGAGTAGCGCCAAGCCCTGCTCATGACTCAACTCATGGCTGTACTCGATGTCGCGCGAGTGGGAATAGCAGTGAACGCAGCACAAGTTGCAGCGGCGGGTGCTATTCCATACCACGACCGGTTTTTTATCGCGCGAGAATTGGAGCAGGTGCGAGGGCAGGTTTGCGGTCTGCCGCCCATAGCGCAAAGGGTCCGAAGGCTCAACGGTCCCGCAATACAGCTTGGAAATTCCAATCATAACGCAATTCCGATCATCATAAAACGTATAGCCGTCAATTTCATACTTCATAAAACAGCACAATATACAGGGATGACAGGGCGCAAGGCAAGTCGGCATGGCAAAAAGATGTGGGAGAGGGCGCAGGGAGCAGGGGCGGGAGCAAGGAGCAGAGGGTGGAACAGACAGGCAGGGTGCAGGGAGGGAGCAGAGCGCAGGGAAGATGCATCCCAACTCCTAACGCCCTAACTCCCAACTCCTTAACTCCCAACTCTCAATTCCGTCAACCATCCAATACGCGGCAAACAATATCCAATATCCAAGGCCAAGGAACAAGGGGGTGTTGCACGGCGTGCCTTGTAGCTGCGAAAGATTGCAGCAGGCGCTCGCTTTTCCATTGCGGCCACTATTTCTATCGCTTAAACTAGCCGCACATTTTTGGAGAGGTTTGCTTATGACATCGCGATTGAATCGATGCTTGTTTTTGCTGGCGCTGGCAGCGCTGCTGGTTTATGGTGTGCGTACCATCAGCCATCCCGAGGCGTGGAGCCACCTTGCTCGGGGCCAGGCCATCTGGCGGCATGGGCTGCTGCCCGCGCCCAACGGTGCCTGGCTGTATGATCTGCTGATTTTTTTTGGCTGGTCGCTGGGCGGCGGCGCACTGGTCACGTTGGTGCATGTGGCCCTCGCCGGATTCGTCTTCTTCGTTATGGGATCGCATTGCGCCCGGCAATACGGCTGCATGGCCGCAGCCGCCGGACTACTGGTCAGTTCGCTGTTGCTCTCCTTTGGTTTCGAGGTTGGCCCAATGCTATTCAGCCTGCTTTTCCCGGCTTTGTTCTTTGTCATCCTTGACGCATGGCAGGAAAACCGTCGCGATATGATTATGCTTGTTGCCCTGCAGATGCTCTGGACCAACATACACCCATCGTTCTGGCTGGGTCCGTGCATGGTCTGGCTGACCGCGCTGCGCGCACGTTATGTGGATACCGCCAATACGGACCGAATGCAGACCGCACGCCGACTGGCTTCCCTGGGCGCGCTGTTGCTCGCGGCCACCCTGGTCAATCCGTGGTTTGTCCACTTGCACATCCAGCTGCCGCGTTTGTGGCGTCACGGGCCGGCACCTTTTTTCGACGATCATATCTCACCCATTGCCGAATTCGCCGCCCACCACTTGCATGCAATCTGCGCCGTGTCGGTCGTACTCCCGCTGTTATTAAACCTGACGGCGCGTCGCGGAAAATGGCCCTGGCTGACGGCATGGGCTTTCCTGGCCTCCTGCCTGGGCGCTCTGGTCCGGTTGAATTGGATGCCTTACCTGGCCCTGCTCGGGTTGCCGTTCGTCAGCTTCGGCTGGCAAACCCTGGGCCGAATCACGGAGCAGCGGATAACCTCTTCCTTCGGGAAAAAAACGCTGGGGCTGCTGACCCGACTGACCATGCTGGCGCTGGTTTTCATCACCTTCTGCGATGTCATTTCCAACCATTATTTTGTCCTGACCGGCAGCCTGTCGCGCCGCGGCCTCGGCGTAGAACAGAACGCGACCGTACACGGCGCACTGGGGGTGATCGATAAAAAATCGTTTCCCGCGAACTTTTTCAGCATGCCCCAGGATGGCGGTTTTCTGAACTGGCGCCTACCGCGACAGCATCGCTTCTCGGACCATAGTATCGCCTATATGCGTCCGGGGCAAGTCGCGATGATCGAGCAGGCGCTCAACGGCGATAGCCGGGCCTGGGACCAGGCGACCGTCGATATGGACGGCGCTCTGCTGCACTGTACGCGTCCCGAAGTATGCCGGCTGATTGTTCGCGTTACCCATGACCATGCATGGCAACTCGTCTATTTCGACGGCATCAGCGCCGTGCTGGTACGCGATAAACTGGCCTATACCAACCTGATCCACGACAGCCATTGGAAAGAAGTCAGCCTGGCCGCGCTGGAACAGGCCGGCTCGATGTGTGAGGCTAAATTGAAAACCCATCTGCACCCGCCGATCCCGGTGCATTTGCTAGGTGCGGGATACCTTTTTGCGCTGGGCGCCCATCCCGGACGGGCCGTGGCACTGTTCGAACTGGTGGTCCAGGCTGCGCCGCGCCTGTCGCTGGGCTGGTACGGCATGGGCCTCAGCTTCCGCCAGAGCCGACGCAAATACCATGCGCGCACCTGGCTGGAAAAAGCGCACGACATGCAGCCCAAAAAAATCGCGGACCTTGAACAACGGCTGATGCGTCCCTAGTAGTCCTAACCAAACAATTATCGCCCTCAACCGCAACGATGAAAAGGCGACAAAACGGTTGACTATGGCGAGTTGCTAGGTCCCAAATTATTTTGCATATTTTGTCTCAAAATAAAAGCACATGGATTGAACGAGGAAGAGCGATGGCTGATGGCCCAAGGGGCTTGAACAATGCGGGGCGGGTTCTGCAGGATCCGATCAATGATGATCGAGGGATCCTTAATTTGAGATTTTTCGCGGAAATTGTGTCTTTTTTTAAGCCTCTTCCGGCGATTGCATGGATGGTCGCCGAGAACATTGGCTTCAACTCGTTTATTAGCAATGCGTTGCGGCTCATGATCAGAGTGTTTTATTCAGGTTCAGGATCGCACATCCTGAAGCGACCAGGCTTAAAAGTGTCAACATGGCGCAGAATAAGGGATTGTGCCGGTATGTCTCGCCTTTTTTTCTTAGCTGCTTCCATTTATTTGCCGGAAGACCCTTTTTTAATTTAGGAGCTAGGAAAAGTTTAAAAACAGGTTGAAACAATTAAATCTATGTCGTATCTTCATAAGATTTGAGGCATTCATCAATTAATCGACGGAGATGATATGGTGGGACAAGGTTTACCTATTCACATTGTTTACCTGTTCACATTGTTTTGGACACATCCAGTTCAATGCGTGGGGCTCCTATTGAATCCGTAAAGCACGGTTTGAAAGCTCTTGTCATGGATTTAATGAACAAGCCTGTCGCTGCAGAAACAGCCTGTACATCCATTATTTCTTTTTATGATGATGCCCGCAATTATGCCTTGGTAGCTTCGACGGTATGAAAAAAACCAATTTCTTATCAAGTTAACAACATCATGGTATTTTATGATTAAGGAGGAACTATGGCTGATTTAACTGTGCAAGTGTGGGATGCTACAGGCAACAAACGACAGGATGTGGAATTGCCAGACGATGCACCAGTAAATCGTATCATTGCGGTGCTACTCGATAAGATGCACCTTCCCAAGAATGGGCCAGATGGCCAGCCTCTTTCATACAAGTTTCATCACCGCTCCAGTGGTAAACAATTACAAGACACGCAATGCCTTGCAGATGTCGGGGTCAAAGAGGGGGATATTATCCGGTTGCAACCTGAAATCACTGCGGGATAGCGGGAGGAAACCCCCATGGATCAGGGCAAACTCCAGATCACTAAGGAAGAACTAACCCCAAAACAGGAGGACCGCTTCCAGCGGTTCAGCCTGATTGGATGGTGGACTCAGGAGCGCATTCGTAATGCGAAGGTACTCGTGATTGGAGCGGGTGCACTGGGAAATGAAATTATTAAAAATCTGGCATTACTGGGATTTGGTAAAGTTTTTGTCGCGGATCTGGATCGCATCGAGAATTCCAACCTATCGAGGTCCGTGCTTTACAGGGAAAAAGACAACGGTTCATCAAAGGCCTATGTGGCAGCAAACAGCGCGAAAGACCTTTACCCTGACATCCAGGTGCAATCGTTTCATGGAAATATTCTCTATGATTTAGGATTAGGAGTCTACAATTGGGCAGACATTGTAATCGGCGGTCTCGATAACCGGGAGGCGAGACTTTCCATCAACCGTGCCTGCTGGAAGTTAGACAAAACATGGGTGGATGGAGCCATTGAACAACTGAGCGGAATTGCCCGTGTTTTTTTCCCGGATGGCCCATGTTACGAATGCACCATGTCCGAGGTTGATTGGCAGTTACTTAACCGTCGTCGTTCCTGCAACCTGTTATCACGGCAGGAAATGCAGGAGGGAAAAATTCCTACGACACCGACAATCAGCGCCATTATTGCAGGGATCCAGTGTCAAGAAGCCGTAAAGTATCTGCACGGTATGGAGACAATTGCAGGCAAGGGCATTGTGTTCAACGGCATCACTGCTGATTCATACATCATCGAATACCAACGAAATCCAGACTGCTATTCACACGACACTGCTGATCAAGTTTATCCTATCCAATACCGTACCTCTGAGGTCGTGCTCCGTGACCTTCTCGACATTGCTACTCAGAGGCTTGGTGAGGGTGCCGTACTTGAACTGAGTCGGGATGTGCTGGAATCCTTTTATTGCCCGAAATGTGAACTGAATGAAGAAATGTTCGTTTCTCTGGGGGCGGTGCAGGCCGGAAGTGCAGTCTGCCCTGAATGCGGTATCAACCGGGAAATCAAAACGTTCTACCTAATTCACGGGCACGAAGAATTCTGCTCTAAGACATTTGCCGAAATAGGGATCCCCAATTTCGATATTGTATGGGCAAGAAACCGAAGCCATCTTATTGGTTTTGAGTTCGCCGGAGATGCAGAAGTTGTATTGGGACCTTTATCATCATGAGGTGAGCGAAATGGTGGATTTTTCATCGATTGATCCGAAGGAAGTAAAAGTTGAGGGAGTACCCAAGTGTGTCCCCTTGCCCTCCTCCCGTACGATCATCCGGCAATCTGTCCTAAACGAGATCAAAAGCCATGGCCGATCAAATCTTCGGGAAGAAGTATGTGGGGTATTGGTGGGGAGTCTATGTGAGGACCCAAAAGAGGGGACTTACCTGAAAATTGATGCACGTATCGAAGGCAGACATGCTGAACATCAAGCAGGAAGCGTGACATTTAAATCGGAGACTTTGGGATTTCATTCATTCTGAACTGACTGCACACCATCCTGAAAAGCGGATTGTCGGGTGGTATCACACGCATCCGGGTTTCGGCATATTTCTCTCTTCGATGGACGTGTTTATTCACGAGAATTTTTTTGGACTACCTTGGCAAACGGCCTATGTTTTTGATCCGCATTCAGGTGCAGATGGTTTTTTCTTCTGGGATAAAGAAAAATTACTTCAGGAAGCTATATCGATCCTTGTGGATGAGGAGGCAACCGCTTGTGAGCCGATAACCGAAGACGAATTGAATACTGCCGATAATATAGCTGGGGGTCACCCTAGCCTTTTACTGGCCATAAGCTGGGCGTTGAGCATTGTCCTAATTATATCATTGATCGGTGTAGGAACGGTAGCCGTTCTTCTAAATCGGCAGGAAATTGCATCCTTGGTCAGCGAGCTCGAAAACTTGAGAAAGCAGCAGGATGAAGACCGGAAATCTATTAATACACTCCTTTTTCAAATTGATGAAGCGCGCAAAAATCATCAATCACTGTTCGAAGAACGCGACACCTTACAGGAGAAAAAAGAGAAGTTTGAGGATAAAATAGACAACCAATAAGATGTGATCAAGATTTCCCAAGAAGGCTAGAATTATGATATGGTTGAATAGGTCGATTATGATGTTCAATAGCAATCAAAACGCTGCTGGTGGTAACCATTCTCAGGGTAGAATTATATCAAAGGAATCATGATGGAAGGTAATTCAAAAATCAGAATAACGAGGGAAGAAATCGCCCAGCTAGATGTTGTGCCAGAGGAATTTTTACCTCCACCCCAGGAACAGGTTCAACCCAAGGGCAGACGCGTATGGATGGGTGCTATTGTCTTTTTGGTTCTCTTCATCTTGGCTTTGGGAATAACCTCTTTGGCCGTTTTAAAACAAAAGAGAAGCCAGGCCACACAACAGGAATTTTCAGTCGAGAAGTATAGTCAACAGCAGATCGCGGTCATCAACCTTGCTCTGCAGGACAAATCCTCCTCATTGTTTGCACAATTGAGCGAACGGATTGAAAATGCCCATGTGACTATCACCGTTGCGTCAGGCAAAGTAACGAAATTCAATGTTTCGACCTATGATGGTACAAATAATGCTTGCATCAATGCAACAAACATCGATGAGGTCGACCTACAGATCACTTTTCTTTGGTCAGGGTTACTGGATAAAGGGCATACGGTTTTGCGGTTGGTCTATGACCGCCGAACCCAGAATACAATCCGATCAGAAATCGTGGAGACGAGTGCGATGATAAATACTGAGGACCGAGATTTTTGGTATGGTGTGGGTAAATTAATTGGCGCATTATTTATAATATGAGGTAACAATACAATGACCAAAATTAAAATATCAAAAGAAGATATTAACAGCGAGAAAATCGATGCTGAATTACACCGTCAGGACGTTGCTGAACGAATGGCCGCTCACCAGCGGCAAGTACAGTCTAGCATGGAAATCAAGAGTTGTAATATTGATGACATCATTGCGGCATTCAAGCAACTTCTGCCGATGCTTCTTACAGATTTCGCCAGCCTAATTTTAATGAAATTTGCTGATGAAGCCATGAGGCAGGATGAGAAGCC
>CAZOLK010000167.1:0-11670 GCA_964580325.1 uncultured Verrucomicrobiota bacterium
ATTTGCCGCCCCTGCGCATGACCAGCGGCGGAACCCTGGACCGCGAGACCCTGCTCTACCTGTTCCATCGCCAGTCGCGCTGCCGTCATATCCGCATGGACATTGAGATCAAACCGCTATACCAGGCCATCGACCGTGGCGATAGCGGCGATTTCGCCCTGGCCCTGTGGAACGCGTTCCTGTCCGCCGACGCCGGCAGCCAGGACCGCTGGGTCCTGGCCGTGGTCGGCATCCTGGGCGATGAACGCATGGTGCGGCCCATGGTCAGGCAAATCCACGAATGGCTCAAGCAGCAGCGAGGCAAACTGGCGGAATACGCCACCCAGTCGCTCAGCCTGCTCAACAACGATGCAGCCCTGATGGCCCTGGACAGCTTGATGGCCGAATTCCGCGTGCGTTGGAAAAACATTGGCCAGGTCGCGGCCACGGCCTTCAAAAACGCTGCCGACACCATGGGTGTTACACCCGAGGAACTGGGCGACCGCGTGGTGCCCCGCTTCGGCCTGGACAATGCCGGACAACGTTGCGTTAAAGCCGGCGAGCGTGAAGTCGAGATCGCCGTCGGCTCGGACTTCAAGTTCCGCTATTACGACAAAACGCGTCAAAAACCGCTTAAATCGCTGCCCAAAGCGCTACCCCCGGACCAGACCGCGCTATGCCGCGAGCATAACAAGATGCTGCGCGAAGTGGTCAAAGCCCAGAAAATCCGGATGGAGCAGCTCATGGTCCGTCAGCACCGCTGGCCAGATCCGCAATGGTGGTCGTGCTTTTACGGGCACCCCATACTCAAGCCATTTGCCGCCCACCTGGCCTGGGGCGCGTACGACGGACAGAACAGGCTTTTGACCGTGTTCCGCGACCTGGGCGACGGCTCGCTGACCGACGCGGACGACGAACCCGTGGATCTTCCGCTGCCGGGCAACGCTATCGGCATTGTGCATCCGCTGGAACTCAGCGATGCACTGCTGCAACAATGGCGTCGGCACATGATTGACTACCATATTCGCCAGCCATTCCCGCAAATGCAGCGCCCGGTCATCCGCGTGCGTGCTGAACAGCACGAACAGCGGCGCTACACAGCGCTACTTGGCGTGCGCCTCAACGCACTGGGTTTTCGCGGTCGTGCCGAACGCTTGGGCTGGGTGCGCGGGTCGGTCTGCGACGGTGGCGCCATTGCCTTTTATTATAAACGCTATCCCTCCGTCGATTTCCTGATCTACCTGCGCGACATGAACATCAACCTGAGCGTTGAAGACGAGATCGATCTGGAACACGGCTACTTTGTTCAAGCCGGCTCCGTTGAAGTGGGCGGTTATACCTATGATGAGCCCAACAAAAACAACGACCCGCGCATCCAGCCGTTCGGCAGCGTTCCGCCAGTGGTCTACTCGGAAGTCATGGGCGAACTGGAAAAGATAGCCGGAAAAGGAATGATGGCATGATGAGATTTCGGATTTGATTTCTGATTTCTAAAATTCGAATATTCCGCAATCCTCTGCCTCTCAATTCGCACAATAAAAAACCAGCGTCTTCTCCGGAATGCCCCTCTCGCTGATTTGGTTGCCGGGCACGATACGACCGTCGGCGAATCGATAGTAGGTGGAGGCATCGTCCCAGCGCGGACCGCAGATATCGAACGCGCTTTTCCTGGCGCTGATATACCCTCCGTAAACATAACCCACCAGCACCTTGGTCTTGGCGGGCAGGTCGCTCAATTGCTTGACCGTCAACTCGTCGCCGCGGCGCACCATACCGCTGGGCATGATGTAAATGGTGGTCTTGTCTTTCCAGGCTTTATCCGCCTTTTGGGCAATGCCGACAGGCGCGGCGGAAGTAGAGGCTGAAACAGAAGTTTCCGGTTTTCGACCATTGAGCAGCACGTGCGTACCGGCTGGCATACTTTTCCAATTGCTTATTTCATGGCCGCGCTTGATCGAGCCATCGGGAAAGACATAAGTTGTCTGTTCGCTATTATAGGCCGGCCCGACCAGGTCCCAGGCCGAGACGCCGGTGGAGATGACGCCGTCCTTGCCCGCGGCAACGGCGACAGCTTTGCTTTTACTTACAGCGGGTAGAAAAGACCGGGTCAACTGGGTTTGCTGCCGGTCCTTGCCATACAGGATGCCGGTCAGATAGGGGTCCGCGTCAGCTAACCGACCGGCGCGCATATCCGGATCGTGTGTGGGACGCTTGCTCAATCCCAGCCTGGAGCGCACGGAATGGACCGCGAAAAGCATGGCGCAGCGTTTGCGGCCGCGATGGGAACGCTTGTGCCAGCGGTTGGGTTTGCCGTAGGCGACCATCGAGTGCGTCAACACGCGTTCGTCGGAAATGTTGTAGATGGCCTGCAACTGGCGCAGCAACTCTTTGAGCGCCGTGTATTGGGCCGCACTGATATTTTTGTTGTGATAACCGGATACCTCGATGCCCAGGGACACTTTGTCAATACCCGTGCGGCCATTCCACATGCTGACGCCACAGTGATACGCCACGCGCCCTTTGTCGACGAGACGATAAATCCGACCGCTGCGGGCCACAAAATAATGGGCCTCGCCGTTGGCGCGCAACTTATTCAGCGCACTGCTCTCTCGGGCTTCGGTCGTATGCAGCACAATATAATGAGTATGCTGTCGCACAGCGCGTTCGCGATTGCGCGGACTGTAATAATTGACGATATCCAGCCCATCCCCATGCAATTGCAGCGCAAGGCACAGGAGACCAGCCAACCATAAGCTATTCCAACGTATAACACTCATTTTCATCCGTCTTCAGTCATTCACAAAAACCTTAGTTCATCTAAACTATCGCAAAAAATAGGCGAAAATGCAAATAAATTCTGAAAAAATATTGACTGGCGTTGGGATTTGGGAGTTTTGGATGTCTAACAACTGACGAAACGGATCAGGAGAGCATGAGAAACAAACCCATCTCGTCACTATCGCTACTGCCATCATCCTCGGATTCGGCGATAAGCCTGCCGCTTCCGTTTTTCCCGCCGCACAAAGTAGCAAACCGCATGATTCCAGGATTGACTTTCGCCAGCCCCGGTCGCTAAAATTTGAAATAAAATTTAAACAATAAAGATGTTGAATAATAACAAAGTCAATGGATTTAATGATACATCTTTTTTGCCGACAACACCATAAACAAAAGGAGATGCCATGAAAACCATGTCTGGAACAACCCTGATCCTTGCCCTGCTCTGCCTGGGAATCGTCGGTCACGCTCAGACGTGCCTCGATCTCTCTTCGGTCTGCAACATGGGTTTTCGCGACGACTATGCCAATGACGGCCGGGGTGGATGGAGCGATGACGGAGGCAACGATTATCGCCATATACCGCTGGGCAATCAAACCTTTTGCGGGATTCCATTCAAGGTCATTGACCCGACCGCCAATAAAGGCAAATCCTGCGTCGTGCTCTACGGTCAACCACGCACCAATTACCCACAGCGCGTCACCGTGCCGGTCAACCGCAAGGCCGCGGCCCTGGCTTTCCTGCACACTTTGACCTGGAACGACAAGCACATGCCCGTAGCTGTCTACATCGTCCATTACGCTGACGGCAGCAAGACTGAGATCCCCATTCGCGTCGGCAAAGAAATCCTCGGATTCTGGGGCAACGATGAAACCGACGATGTCAAGCTGGCCCACCAGGCGCCCAACCTGATGTACGGCCGGGTCAGCATCTATGCCTGGACCTGGACCAATCCCAAACCTTCCGTGACAATCAAGACCCTGGAACTGGTTTCCACCGGCAGCAAGGGCTGCCCCGTTATCGTTGCCGCGACCGCGTTGGACGCGGTTCAAAAGCCGACCTCCTCCTGGCTAGCGCACCTGGAAGAGCGGGACCAGTCCATCAAGACCGGTTGGACCTGGATCGAGGGCGAGGACTACAAAAACACCAACAACAAAAGCACCAACAACCTGGTCTGGCCGGATCCCGCGTTCAGTGGCGGCAAATTACACACCATGAACGGCCCCTCGACACGCCCCCTGCTGCCCAGCGATCCCTTGCATAAAATTTACGACGAGGGCATCATCAACGAATACGACTTTGAAGTGGAGGGTCCGGGCGAATACGCCCTGTGGGTGCGCACCGGGCCGGCCATGATCTGGTCGCCCATGCGCTGGCAGGTTGACGGCGGTGCCTGGGGCGATATACATCCGAAACACAACGCTTATTACGATTTGTGGGAAGCCGGCACCTGGGCCCACCTGGGCTGGGTCAAGCTGGGTCAAGTCACACTGGCCGGCGGCCGGCACACGCTGACCCTGCACACACCCAATCCCAACCTGGCCCTGGACAAGATTAGCGCGGGCATGGACGAACTGGGCGCCATGTCCACGGACAGGAAAGGCGCGAAAAAAGAGAAAAAAGGAAAAAATAAAGGCAAGAAAGGCAAAAGCGATGGCCCCAAACGCATGCGCTTCGGGTTCTGGCTCGACTGCGTGCTGATCTCGCGTATAGATTACACGCCTTGCATGCACCTCAAACCGGGCATGGAATTCCAGAACCCGCGCTGGTTCTCCAACTTCAACCTGCTCTACACCAACCTGAGCCGTGAACCGCTCAAACCACTTGGCCAAAACGAGAGCTTTGACCTGGACGGCCTGTGGGCCATGGCCCGCGACCAGGACCCCTACCCTTACCCTTTCCCGAACCCCGACTCCAGCACCGGCTGCGACGAGGAAAAACTGTTCGGCCCCGAGACCCGTTTCACACCGCCCGAACAACTGAAATGGATGGCCAAGCCGGTTCCACCCGACGAACCGCGCATGGAAGAGAAACTGCTGCACAAGCGCTGGTACCGCAAACGCGTCGGCTTTATGCCCGAATTCAGAGGCAAACGGTTCACCCTCAACGTGAGTGAAGCCAATTACGCTTCATCCGTGTTCGTCAACGGCCGTTTCTGCGGTGCGCACCGGGGCGGGTATGTGCCGTTCCAGATCGATATCACCGACGCGCTGAAACCGGGCGAGTTGAACGACATCATGATCTGCGTCAAGTGCCTGGGGTATTACCGTACCACCTACAATCCGGCGCGCCCTTTGACCAAGGATTTCAACCACCGCGCCTACCTGGCGCCGGGCAATACGGGCTGGCACAAAAAGAACCTGCACGGCCTCAACGGTTCGGTCTGGATCGAAACCCACGGCCCAGTTTACGGTCGTCACGTGTTCGTCCAATCGCGTTATGCCGAAAAGAAGCTGATCAGCTCGGTCGAGTTGGTCAATCCAGGCACAACCTCGTTCCAGGGCAAACTCACGTTCAAGGTCAAGGACCCGGACAGTGGCGATGTCGTGCGTACGTTTGACGCCATGGATGTGGAGATCCCAGCGGACGGGTGGAAAGAATACAGCGCCACGGGATCGGCCGCGGGCCTGGAGCCCTGGTGGCCCTGCCCGGAAAAAGCCAATGGCAAGGCCAAGCTCTACCTGATCCAGGCTTGCTTGAGCGACGCTAACGGCAACCTGCTGGATACGTGCGAAGACCGGTTCGGGTTTCGCGAAGTGACCATTGACAAGCATTTCTTCCGCATCAACGGCGTACGCTACAACTTCCGCAGCGTGCTCAGCGGCAGCAAGCGCGGGAAAACCCTGGACAGCGCCTTTGCACCCATGCGCGAATACAACATCAATGTGCTGCGCATCCCCCACGGTTCGTATAACGGCCTGTTCAAAAAGAATAGCCAGAAAACGACCCTGGATTACCTGGACGAACACGGTATCCCCAACCGCTATTGCAGCCAGCTCAACGGCATGTTCATCGATATCGCCATCGACGATCCGCGCTTCTGGGAGATCACCACCGACTACTATAAGAAGTTCATAAAAGCGTTCCGCAACCACCCCTCGATCATGGTCTGGACCGCGGGCAACGAAGTGGACCTGATCAGCAACATGGCCGGTCAGGAGAAACGCAAACTGGACTTGTGGGCCATGATGAAAGAAGCCCATGCCATCGATCCGACGCGTGGCGTCATGGAAGACGGCGCGGGCGACCTGCTGGGCAACTGCGAGATCTGCAACTGGCACTACCCCGAGGTAGGGCCCATTGCCGATCCCAACGACAAGAGCATCTTCGGCAAAGCGCGCGACCTGGCCTTTTATCCGGACAATGCCTACACCCTGCAGCGCCTGAGTCACCGCAACGCGGTGCATCGCCCATGGGACCGCAAGCGGCCGCTTTGGGTCGGCGAGACCATGTTCCTGGCCGGCAAGGTCAGCCGCTGGTGCTGGGTGTTGGGCGACCGCGCCTGCCACGGCCGTTTGGACGCCAACCACGGCAGCGCCGAATTCCTCTGCCAACTCGGCCGCGGCTACCGCTGGGTCGAAGCAGCCGGCTTCAACCTGTTCACCCATCACAGCCGAATCCCAGGCCGGAAAATCAAGAACACGCTGGCGCCCACGGCTGTTTTTGCCCGCGAATACAACACCACGTTTTATCCCGAGACCACGGCGCCGCGTACCCTCAAGATCTTCAACGACACCCTGGATCCGGCGCCCATCGGCTTCCGCTGGTCGCTGAATTTCGACGGCAAAGAGGTGTGCGGCGCATCATCCACCCATACCATCGAGCCCGGCTTCAACAAAGACCTGGCCATCGAATTGAAGCTGCCGTCCGCGACCCGGCGCCTGGACGGCGACATGACTTTTGTGCTGACGCGTAACGGCAAGGAGGTTTTTCGCGAAGCCACCCCCGTCTCGGTCCTGCCCGATCAGGCCGCCGTCGATCCGGGCCGTCGGAGCGTGATGCTCTACGACCCCAAAAACAACATCGGTGCCCAGGTGCGCAAGCTGATCGAAAACGTGAAAACCATCAACGCACTCGCCAGCGTCGGCAATGCGCCGGACGTGCTGATTATCGGGCCATACGCCCTGCCCGAAGGCGGTGGGCCGGACTTCAAAAAACTGGAAAAATTCGCCCTTGCCGGCGGTCGGATCTTGGTGCTGGAACAGGAAAAACCCATTCTGAGCAAGGCGCTGCCCGCGCCATGTTCCTCGAGCCTGCAGGAAGGCGCCTATGCATTCCCGCGCGGCAACCATCCGGTATGCGTGGGAATGCGCAAGCGAGACCTTGCCTGCTGGGCTAACGGCCATACCGTGTTCAAAGGCAGCTACCACCGCACGGGCACGTGGGGCGTGATCGTGGATGCCTCGGCCCAGGAAAACCTGACCATGGCACCCATGATCGAATCGCCCTGGGGCAAAGGCCACTACATCCTGAACCAACTGCTGATCGGATCGAAACTGGGCAAAGAACCTGTGGCCGACAAACTGCTGATCAACAGCGTACGCTACCTGCTGGACAAACAGCCCGCAACCGGGAGGCTGGCCATCCTGGAACCCAACGACATCGCGGTCGACCTGAAACTGAAAGCCTCCAAGATCCCCTTCAAAACGGTGCAACCGAGTTCGTCCATGGACCTGACCGTGCTCTACAGCGACGCTGACGTTATCCTGATCCAGGGCAACCGCCGTTTTTTGGGTATGCTGCTCGAGACCCGCAACGACTTGCGCGATTTCACCAATCACGGCGGTTGGATCTACCTGATGGCCTTGGATCAATACGGCACAAAGGAATTGTCCAAGCTGATCGGCGAACCGTTGATCTGGCGCCCCGTGGACATGGAACGCCTGGTCGTGATCAACCGCGACGACCCGCTCATGCGCGGCATCGGCAGTGCCGATCTGCACTGGTACCAGCGCTTGACCAAGGAGGAATACACCGAGTGCAAGTGGATGCACGGCGACTACCCGATTGAACCCAACGTGTTCACCGGCGCACTGATCTACGACAACATCTGCGCCCTGGCCCACAACAGCGGCGTGGCCAACGGCATGCTGTCCTCGGATTTCTGGCCCTATATCTATTACGGCGGCGAACAATGCAAACTCAACTGGCGCCAACCTATCGTGATCAATAAAGTCACCGTGCGCGAGGACCGCCATTATAAGCGCATGCAGGAAATCACCTTGACCCTGGACCAGGATCCATCCACGGCGCAAAAAGTCAACGTCCCGGACGAACCCGAAGTGCTGGAGTTCTCCTTTCCGCCGCGCAAAACCACTCAACTGACGCTCGAGGCCACCAAATACATCGACCTGCGCGGACACGGTCCGTTCAACTGGGAAGAGGTGGAGATCATCCGGCCGCTGAGCGACAGCTTCAAGCGCAAGGTCATACCCTTGAGCAGACCGGCCGGCCTGGTCAAGTTCCCCATGGGCAATGGAGGCATTCTGCTTAACAACCTGGCCGTGCGCGAACCGCTGGGCCAGCGTGCCTTCATCCAGTTCCTCTACAACATGGGCATCACCCGCCCGGCCGTATCCGTCGAAGGCAAAGCCAAATCCAGCGACGGCCCCGACATCATGGACATGATGACCGACGAGGGCGATGATGACGACCTGATGGATCTGGGTTTCTAGCGAACGAGCTTACATGATCGACTTCCCGCCGCGTATGGCGCGCAATATGTGCCTGATGCATTTTCACGACATGTTTGTAGCGTTCGTAGTCCAGGCTTCAGCCTGCTTCCGGAAGTAATAGCTGGCCTACACAATCAGGCTGAAGCCTGGACTACGAACCTTATGCAATAGGAAGCAGGCTGAAGCCTGAACTACGAACCTCGGAGATGCACGCATACCCAAAAGATCCATGCAAAATCACTTGCATTCTTAACGGCATGCGTTAGATTAAAAAAAGAAGCATCTGTGGTAAGGAGTTAAAGCTCTGATCCAAGGTTGTCGGCAAGCGAAAAGAGTAAAGGTTTCAACCGGTTTCGCCGCGATGCGGTGAATCCGGTTTTTTTTGTTGTCATGAACGAGCAAGAGCACAGATTGGGATTTGTCGGGATCATTATCGAGGACCGGCGCACACAGGCCGCCGCGGTCAATGACCTGTTGACCGAGTACGGCGAGCTGATCGTGGCCCGGCTCGGCATGCCCTATGCAAAACGGCATTGCGCTGTCATGGCCCTCATCGTCGATGCCACAACGGATGCGTTGGGACACTTTACCGGAAAACTCGGCCGGCTGCCGGGGGTTTCGGTCAAATCGATGTTGAGTAAAGAAAGGAAAGCGCCATGAACATTATTGACGAAGACAAGATCAGCCAATCCCTGGAGCATAATCTGCGGCCCGATGCCGTGCGCATTCGCGAGATCCTGGCCAAGTCGCTCGCAATGAAAGGGCTGAACGCCGACGACGTGGCCGCGCTCAGCAGCATCAGCGACCCGGACCTGGTCCATGAACTGTTCGATGCCGCGCGCCAGGTCAAGGACACCATCTATGGCCGCCGCCTGGTCATTTTCGCGCCGCTCTACATTTCCAACCTGTGCAGCAACGAGTGCCTCTACTGCGCGTTCCGCGCCCGCAATAAGGATGTCAAACGCCGTTCGCTGAGCCAGAAGGAGATCGCCCGTGAAGTGCACATTCTGATCGACCAGGGCCACAAGCGTATCCTGCTGGTGGCCGGCGAGGCCTATCCTCGCGATGGGTTCAGTTACATCCTCGATGCCATTAAAACCATTTATGCCACCCGCCATGAAAACGGCGAGATCCGGCGGGTCAACGTCAACGTGGCGCCGCTTACGGGCGACGAGTTCCGCGAACTCAAGGCCGCGGCCATCGGCACCTACCAGTTGTTCCAGGAGACCTACCACCGCGAGACCTATGCCGCCATGCACGTGAGTGGCCGCAAAAAAGATTACGACTGGCGCATCACCGCCATGGATCGCGCCATGGAAGCCGGTATCGACGACCTGGGCATCGGTGTCTTGTTCGGCCTGGCCGATTGGCGCTTCGAGGTGCTGGCGCTGATGCAGCATATCGCCCACTTTGAGCATAAATTCGGCATCGGACCGCACACCATCAGTGTGCCGCGCCTGGAACCTGCCACCGGATCGCTGATTGCCGAACAGCCGCCCAAGCCTGTGTCGGACTTCGATTTCCGCAAGATCGTGGCCATTCTGCGCCTGGCCGTGCCTTACACCGGCATCATCATGTCCACCCGCGAGACGCCCAATCTGCGGCGCGAAACGTTTGCCCTGGGCGTGTCTCAGATCTCGGCCGGCAGCCGCACCAATCCGGGCGGCTATGCCGAAGACGAATACGATGCCAGTCAGTTCTCGCTGGGTGATCACCGGCCGCTCGATGAGGTGATCCGCGACGTGGCTTCGCTCGGTTATATCCCTTCTTTCTGCACCGGATGCTACCGGCTCGGACGTACCGGCGCCGATTTCATGGATTTGGCCAAACCGGGCGAGATCAAGAAGCACTGCGATCCCAACGCGCTTTCGACCTTCCTCGAGTATCTCCAGGATTACGCGTCGGAGGATACGCGCCAGGTCGGCGAAGCCCTGATCAACCGCGCACTGGAGACCATGGAAGCGGAACCCAAACAGCGATCCTTGAAACTACTTGAACAAATCAGAGCGGGGAAACACGATGTCTTCTGCTGAATTGATTGAAACCAGGACCGTTGCCCAGGAAGGCGCCGCGGACATGACACGTGAGCAGATCGTCGAATGGCTCGATACCTGGGACGAAGCGCTGCTGCAGCAACTGTATAATCGCGCTTACAAAGTCAAGCTGGCGGAAGTTAGCAACCAGGTCTACTTCCGCGGCATTGTTGAGTTCAGCAATATCTGCATCAAGAATTGCTACTACTGCGGCATTCGCCGCGACAATAAACGCATCGAACGGTTCCAGATGTCGCACGAAGAGATTCTCGAATCCGCAGCCTGGGCCCAGGAAGCGGAATACGGCTCTATCGTGCTGCAATCCGGTGAGCGCCATGATGAAGCATTCGTCGATTTTGTCGAGGACGTGCTGCACGGCATCCACAAGCAGAGCAACGGCGAACTGGGCGTAACCCTGTCGCTGGGCGAGCAGTCCGCGGAGACGCTACACCGCTGGTTCGCGGCCGGCGCTCATCGCTACCTGTTGCGCATCGAAACGAGCAACCCGGAACTCTATCGCCGCCTGCATCCCGACGATCACCGGTTCGAAGCGCGGCTGGCCTGCATTGATACCTTGCGCCAGGTCGGCTACCAAGTGGGCACCGGCGTTATGATCGGGCTGCTCGGTCAAACCAGTCAGGACTTGGCCGACGACCTGCTCTTTTTCAGAGATATGGATATCGACATGATCGGCATGGGACCCTACATCCTGCACGCCGATACGCCCATGAGCGAGGGCGTCGACCTGTTCAATTCGGAGCGCCAGATAACGCTCGGGCTGAAAATGATCGCCCTGGCCCGCCTGCTGCTGCGCGACGTCAACATTGCAGCCACCACGGCACTGCAGGCGCTCAATCCCGTTGGTCGCGAGTTGGGTCTCAAAGCGGGCGCCAACATCATCATGCCCAACATCACGCACACCAAGTACCGTGCGCTCTACCAGCTCTACGACAACAAGCCGTGCATGGACGAGAACGCTAAAATGTGCCGGCGCTGTCTGGACAGCCGCGTGGAGTCCATCGGCGAGACCATCGGCTACAAGCAGTGGGGCGATTCGCCACATTACTTCAAACGCACGGGGAAACCCTGGTCATGAGCGTGCGCAGCGAAACCGATGCCCTGGGCAGCCTCGACCTGCCCGCCGATTCGCTGGCCGGCATCCATACCTGGCGTGCGTTGCGCAATTTCCCACTCAGCCGGCGCAA
>CAZOLK010000168.1:0-8077 GCA_964580325.1 uncultured Verrucomicrobiota bacterium
CCAGCTCAGGACCGGTACGGCGTCCGCTTGGCGGATGCGGTCCAGGGTTTCGTCCAGCGCAAGGCCGTCGGGAACCGCGTCATCGGCCAGCGGAACGGCCAGGACCTCCAGTTTTTCACGGGTCACGATCTGGCGTCCGGCAATCAGCATCCGCAAAGGCGGTTTGGGCAGCATCCAGGCGCCTTTTTCCACACACGCTGCCCATGTGTCGGAGGGCAGCCTTTGGGCAATATCGTGCTGGCCGGCGCGCATGGCGGGAAACATCAGACATGCGGTCTCTTGCCGGTCGTGAGCATGTGCTGCGGCCAAGCGGTTGAGCGATGCAAATCCGTGATTCAACACCATGGCGACGTTGTATGAACTGTAAATATGCATATGTGCATCGATCAGCAGTCTCATTCGACCAACATCCTCGTCACTTTCGTTCTTTAGAATGATCCAAGCCCTATAATTATAACGCATGTGCTGCGCATCTTACAACGTCGTAGTCGTTTTTTGGGGTTGCTGATGGCGCGTGGCGTATTTGTAATCCGAAATCAGTTCCCTTTTATTCCTTGTGTTGGCCATTGGATATTCCGTGTTGGATGTTGGATATTGAATATCCACTGCTTCCAACAGGCGCCGGACCGCTTCGTTGACGACGATACGACCGTCCGCGCTGAATAACAGCAGTTCCTTGCGCTGAAAGCCTTCCATCCAGCAGACCACCATTTCCAGGTCCGGAAATACGATCAAGGCCTGTTTGCCAGCATGGCCGGTCGCACAGAAAACATCCGCGGGCGCATCGGGCAACAACAGGCTACCGTCGCTGGTGGTTTTGTTGAGCCACCAGAAAAAGCTGTAGCAATTCAGATGCGCCTGGAGAATGGCGTTGGTGGCGCCGATGGTGCGCTGGTCCGTCAGCATGGCAGCCGGTTCTTTGGCGGACATGGGCAGATCTTGTGGATGGGGTGAGTTCAGGGCCATATCGATAAAGCGCTGTTCAACGATTCGGCGTCCTTGCCAGATGCCGTTGTTCAGGTAAAGCCAGCCGAAACGGGCCATGTCCCGGACCGAAATGCGCAACCGGCCGCTGTAGGTGAATTCGTCGCCGGCCAGGCTGGGCTGGTCTTGGCATTGGATCAAGTCGGTTAAATAAGGCCGCAACAGGTCGCGATCCACATAGGCATAGCCGGTTTTGTGTACCCGGAACACCAGCGTATCGAGCAGTAGCGCAGTTTGGTAGTCGTTGTAATCGAAGGCCTGGCCCGGGCGTTCGCGCACGCCGTAACACGAGGTTTGGGTCAACAGGTGGCGCCAGGTCATGGCGCGGTCCTTGTAGTTCATGTCCGGGTTCAGCTTGGCCAGTGCGGGTTGGAGTTGGATTATGCGCTGGTCCAGGTCTGGGATCCGGTCGCACTCGATGCTTTTATAGACCAGGTGCGCCACCACGGGCTTGAAGGTTGAACCAATATCCATGCAGGCGTTTACTTTGCGTCCCCACTCGTATACGATGCAGCCATGGCGTACGATGCAACCCGATCCGCCCACATAGCGTGCGAAACGCACCACCGGGTTGGTGCTTAATCCTGCGTCGGTCAAACAAAGGCGGTTCCAGGTTTGCTCGGGAAAACGGCCCGATCTGGAGCGAGCTGCCGGTTTGCGGCCGCATGAGATCAGCAGCAGCACCGTCAACCCCGGCAACACGAGCAGGAACTGCCAACGCGTTTTCAATCCGGGATCGCTTGATTGAAATTGTCAGCCATGAGCTGAGTGCCGGTTTCGTTGGGATGCACGCCGTCCATGCACAGCAGGTTGTAGCTGGAACCGAGAAAGATGACGTTCATATCCACCAATGTGATCTGTTCCTGATAGGCCATGGCGCGAATTTCCTGGTTCAGGTAAAACAGGTCGTTCGGGTCGCTATGGAGCGATGTGGTGGGCAGCAGTGTCGAGATAATCGGTTTTGCGCCATAGGCTTTACTTGTCTGGACCATGGTGCGCAGGTTGGCCACCACTTGCGAAGGAGTTTGCCGTTGATCGAACAGGTCGTTGAAGCCATATAGTATGATGATGTAGTTGGGTTTCGTGGATTCCAGTACGCTGTTGATACGCGAAACCGCGTGCCGCGCCTGCTCGCCACCAATGCCGGTATTATAGACGATTTTCTCTGGCTGCAAGATGGCCAGCTTGGTCGGGTAAGCAGTTACGCCGCAATGGCCTTCGGTAATGCTATCGCCAAAACAGGTTATGACATCCGGGCTGGCAACCTGGTCCAGCAGCAACATGATCACCCCAGGACAATACTGGTCCTGGGCCATACAGGTATGCGCCATGCCAGCCGGCAAAATAAGCGCCAGCAGCACTGTTCCACATTTTTTCACTGAACTGGTGATGTTCATGAGATTCCTTCATGGTTCACAAAATAGAGCTTATCTATTGCCATTTGTGTTATAGATCTGTCAAGGTTTTATTCCAGGCGACGGTAGGTGAGATTGCTGACAACGATATCGCCGGTAAGGTAGTGCTGATCGAGCACGGACAGCATGGGCAGGTTGTTGTCCAGGCGGAAAAGCGAGCGCACGGGCTGGCCGGCGACCACGGGTGTGGTTGCCAGGGCTCTGGCTTCGGGACAGGCGGTGACCAACTGCCCCAGGAGTGTGCCGGGCTTGGCCGGCGAGGTGAAATGCAAGGTTGCTTCATACACGCCTGGCGGCAAAGGCAGCTTGGGACCGTACATGACCACGCCGGGCAGGCACCGTTCCATCTCGAATACAACGGTTTGGTTGGATAGCACGATATATGCATTATGGAAAAACGCGGGTGCGGCAATGGTGACGGTTTGGCCCGGTTCTAGTTGCGACCAGGGGCCGGCGGCGAGCTGCGCCATGTCCACCTGTACTTCGCCCTGGTCCAGGCTCAGTCGCAACGTCGCGTTGGTGGTGAACGCTTGCTGCTCAAAAGGCACGCGGAACCAGGTCCAGGCATTGGTCTGCTCCACGACCAACGTTTCCCTGCCGACCGGGACAGCGTCCAGCAGCGGTTCCGCGATAACTTGCCCCTGTCCTTTCAGGCGTGCCAGCCAGTGCAGGTCCGGCGCGGGCGTAGCATCCACGGGGCCGATGATGTTGACTTCTTCTTCCTGGCGCAAGGCCACGCATTTGCCTTGGGCAGCCGAAGCGTCATCCCGTATGGCATCCACAGGCGCCTGTCCTGCTTCAGCCTGCGGATGTCGCGTTGGGAAAAAAAGGTCCCAGGATTCACCCACGGGCGCAGGGTTTTCCCGAGGTTGCTCCTCGATGCGAAACGCCCAAACAGAACCTTCCCGACGTCGGCCTTCAACGGGCAGCAGCGTCAACCGTGGATGGTTAAGCAACTTTTTCAGGGTCAGCGTTACGGGAAACGGGTTTGTTTTTTCGGGAAACATATTTTCATGAAGCAGTAGGTAATGGATTTGGTAACTTTTACGCAAGGTATCCAGTTGCTTGTCGTTCAGTTCGCCCGTGTTGGCTCCGGGCAGGAATTCGATGAATTCCTTGATATACTGCCAGGGTACGAAGGGCCGATAACCGTTGGCCAGCTTGATGCGGTACAGGCTGGCATAATACTGGTAGAGCGAGGTGAAGTGTGAATCGCCAGGCCAGAGCGGCAGGACCAGCGCGCGCGCCTCCAGCTCCGACTTGTCGGCATCCGCGCGCACCTCGCTGTAAGCGGCCTGTTCCTGATCCAGCAGGGAGACCGAAACGCTGGTCTGGCGGCGATACTCGTGGAGCCAGAGACCTGTCAGAGCCAGGACCATGGCGATGCGGGCCCATTTCCGGTCAAAAAGCGTCATCAGCGCACGCATGGCCATCGCGCCTGCCACGGCCAGTACCGCTGGCATCAGGCAGAGAACCTTGGCCGGTTGACGGATCAGGTTGTATTTGGGTATGAATTTACGCGCCGCGCGGAAAACAAGGCCCTCGAATGGTCCGTAAGGTCCCAGCGCCAGACAGATTATGAACACGAATCCGAGCGTCAACAACAGCAGCATGATCGCGTTGCGCCAGGAGACTTCCCGGTTGACGGCCTGGTAAAAGATGCGGACCAGGCCCATGAGCACGATGGCCACGGCAAGGTAGCCGATATACAAATGAGCATGGATGCCGACACTGCGCTGACTGAATAGGCCAAAGGGTTGCGCCGCGAATTTGGCGATTTCGTCCCAGGTTCGGCCCTCGTTGGCAATGGCGCCCGACTGCTCGATGTTGGCGGCCACGCCGAGTTTGGCCAGGTAGAGCGCACCGATGGCCAGCAGGACCAATGGCAGCAGCGCCAGGATCACTTTTAAATAGCCCATGAAGCGCTTCCATTCGAATTCGGGCCGATGGATGAACACGGCAAGGCACCAGGGCGGAATGAACAGGGCCAGGAAAAAGAAGACGTGTGGATCGGCCAGGGCAGCCAGCACCATGGTCATGCCGGCCAGCAGCCCGCCGAGGATCTTGTCCTCTCGCACGGCCATATCGATGCCCAGCATGAGCAGCGGTGCCCAAAGCAACGAAAACCCAGTTGGACTCCCGCCGCTGACATTGATCCAGACAAATGGAAAAGCCACGGCCACCAGGCTGACCGCGCAGGCGATCGCCTCATGCCGGACCATCCGCCGCAACAACAGCCAGGTGAAATAATACATCAACCAGAGGGACAGAAAACCGGTCAGGTTCCAGGCCAGCGCATGGCCGGCGGCCAGGAACACGACGGCATACACAAACGAAAAGGGCAGATACAATAGGCGCGACGTGTACAGCTCCTCTTCGTTGTTGAGGTTGAATTCATAAGGATTATGGAAGAAATCGATTTTGCCGATCATCATATCTTTGAAAAGCCAGAAATGGTACAGCAACTGGAGTTGATCGCCAGGCTCGGTCGGGGTGACCGGCGCCGGGCCTAAAATCCGTTTATGACAGCCGGTCGGCAAACCGCGATGGACATAGCGTGGCAAAGGCCAGGACAAAATCGTCCACAAGGCCAGAAATATAAAAAATGACCACAGCAACCTAATTTGAAAAAATTTTCTTATATTCATATCGTTCCCCTATGATTCAGGCCTTATTTTGCGATGCGCGATGCAGTTGGTCAAGCGTTAAGGGTCCTCGAAAAATAACCGCCCCCATGTTCATGCACGATGAAAAAGTTCACTGAGTGTTCTTGGTTAGAAGCCGTCTGGTATGCCTATGCCTAAAATCTTCGGAACGGGCGTCGCTTGCCTGAAACGTCGCCGCGTTTTATGCGGTCTATAATTTTTTTGCGGATGGGAGACTGTTCGTTGACTTGGCGGATCAACTGGAGCACTTTATAGCCTTCCATGTTGTTGGCGTCGGCTACCAGGGTCGCTGCAATGCGGTTCAACATGACAGGGTCGATATCCTTGAACGACTTTTTTTGCTTATTACCTTTCGGGTCACGAATGACAAATACGTCGTCCTGCATCCATACGTCGAATTCGCGCAGATTGTCAAAGGGTGGCGTATTGCCGACTTTCAGCGGATTTTTTTCTGTATAACCGGCTATGTGCTTGCGAAAAAAAGGCACAATGATGTCTTTTATGGCGCTCTGTATTTGTTCTTCGGTCATGGTCGAAGCCGGCTGCGCTCCGCCATGCGGCGGCATGTCCGGCTCGCGGTCGAATGGATGCATGCCGGGTTTGGTTTCGGGCTTGCGGGGGTAAAGTTTGTTTTGCGGGCCATCGTCGATTTTCGCGTATTGCGGAGGTTGGTTCTGAGTTGGCGGCTGAGCCGGTTTGGCTGGTTCGGTTTTCCGGGCGGGCTCCGGGTCCGGCGCAGCCTGCGCGGCTGCTACGGCCTTGGCTTTTTCCGCCTGGAGTTGCTTGTTTTTCTTTCTATTATCGCCGATTTTGACCAGGATCAGGAACAGGATTATGGTGATGACGATGTAGGCGATGGTTCTTTTTCTTTTCTTTGACACATTGCGCATGGGTTTGGCGGCGATGCGTTCGTTATCCAGGTAGCGTTTCAGGTCGTCAGCCATTTCGCGCGCCGTGGGATAGCGTTTGGAAGGTTCGCGCTGCATGGCTTTGCACATGATGGTGTCCAGCTTGGAATCGATATCCGGATTGAAACGGCTGGCTGGCAGCACCTCGTCTTCGGCAATGCGGCGCAGAATTTCGTATTGCGTGCCTTCCAGGCAGTGGGGCAGGCGGTCGGTGAGCAGGTTGTAGGCGATAACGCCCAGGCTGTAGACATCGGTAGCTGGTGAAATCAGGCTGATCCGACCGGCGGCCTGCTCCGGCGACATAAATCCGGGCGTGCCGGAAATCATGCCCTCCATGGAAAGTGTAGACTCATTAATGCTGGTGTCCACGGATTTGGCCAGGCCGAAATCGAGCAGGTAGGGCATGCCGTCGTCCGTGACGATGATATTGCTCGGTTTCAGATCGCGGTGCAGTACCTGGTGATCATGGGCAAACGCGACGCCGTCGGTTATTTTGAGCATGATTTGAATAATCTGGCGCTTGGTCAAGCCCTGTTTGCGCACGTAAGTATCGAGGTGTTGTCCATGAACCAGTTGCATGGAATAGCAGCAGATCCCCTGGTTGATCGAAGCATCGTAGATTCGGGCAATGCTGGGATGTTCCAGCTTGGCGGCCAGTCGGATTTCGCGTTCGAAGCGGCGCATTCGCTTTTCGGAACCCATGGCCAGCGAACCCATGACCTTGAGAGCCACTTCACGGCCGGTGCTCAATTGGATGGCGCGCCAGACTATGCCCATGCCGCCTTCGCCCAGCAAGTCGAGGATTTGATAACCTTTGATGGAAGGCATGCGCGTGTCGTGTACATGCTGACCCTCGCAACCGTCATCAAGATCGGTGTTGATCTGCGTCATCGGATAAGATTCCCGAGTCTCTTTATCGCTCATGCATCCGTCCATATCGTTAAAAAAAATTGGTTATGCCTGTCGCTCATTAAAAACTATCACTGGAACTCCATTTTTGCAACCCGCAAGCCCCGAACTTCAACTCGCGCATGTCGTTCCATGGCCATTTTCGGTCAGCGCTTCTCATCTTAAGAATAGCCATGCATCCCTTCAAAGGTTACAAAATAAAGCTTCATCGACATTGACCTGGTTCAACATCCGGTTTATTGCTACTGTCATTATAACTCAGACAGATGCTTTTTTATTTTTGATAAAAAGCAAAAAACGATTGAAATAAATTGTGAGGGAGTGCGTGCAAGGCAGACCTTGACCAGACAGGGATGGACAAGAACGAGGAAACAGAGATGATCGAGGAAAGCGGTTGGGACGCGAAAGCAGCTCAGCCGAAGAAGCTTGGGAATGCACCCAAGCCTCCGGCCGTATCGACCGTTGTGGATGAAGACCCGGGTCAGTTGCAGCGCAAGATCAGTGCCCAGTGGGTGACCCAGGTCTGGCAGCATAGCGTTGCTGATGTGGCGCACCCGGAATGCACCATCAAGGCCGTTGATACGGATTCGTGCGCCAGCGCCACCGAGGGCGTGCTGGTTTCACTGGCGTTGCGCCGCCAGCAGGTGGCCGAACCCGGTCAGATCCTGGACCCGCCGCCTCACTACGAGATTGTGTGCAAGCTGGGCGAAGGCGGTATGGGCATTGTTTACGAAGCGCGGCAAACCTCCGTGGACCGTATGATCGCGCTGAAAATGATCAAACCCGATCTGGCCGAAAAAGAGACTCACCGCAACAAACTGCTGGCCGAGGTGGTGGCCATGGGCAGCCTTGAACATCCCAACATCGTGCCCATCTATGACGTGGGCGTGAACGACAGCAAACAGCTTTTTTATTCCATGAAGCGGGTCCAGGGCACGCCCTGGCACGTGGTCTTGAGCGCCAAGACCTTGCGCGAGAACCTGGACATCCTGATGCGCGTCGGCAATGCGGTCTCCTATGCCCATAGCCGCAGCGTGGTGCATCTCGATTTGAAGCCGGAAAACGTGATGCTCGGCGATTACGGTGAAGTGCTGGTCATGGACTGGGGCATGGCGGTCATGATTCCCAAGGGCGACAAGGATGCGCTTAAGCGCAAGGCGGTCGGCGGCACGCCCATGTACATGTCGCCGGAAAT
>CAZOLK010000168.1:8087-11651 GCA_964580325.1 uncultured Verrucomicrobiota bacterium
GGCTCAGGGCATGATTTCGAAAATCGGCCCGCCATGCGATATTTACCTGTTGGGCGCGATCCTGTTCGAAGTGGTCACCGGCAAGCGGCCGCACCCGGGCAAGGATGCCTGGGAATGCCTGGCCAATGCCGCCAATAATGTGATCGAACCGGTTGAACGCAAAACCGAACTGCTCAATATCGCTTTCAAAGCCATGGCCGGCGAACCTGGTGAGCGCCACGCCACGGTGCAGGAATTTCAGTCAGCCATTCACGAATACCTGGCTCACATGGAGAGCCGAAGCCTGACCATTCGCGCCATGAACAGCCTGCGCATTGCCGAGGAAAAAAAGAATTACAACGTCTATCACCGCGCCTTGATCGGTTTCGAGGATGCCATCAGCCTCTGGGACGGCAACGATGTGGCGCGCAAGCACCTCAAGCGCACGAGGTTACTCTATGCCGAATGCGCTTATAAAAAGGACGATCTCGACCTGGCCGCCGAACTGCTGCAGCACTACGACAGCAACGCGGATCTGCTCAAGAAAGTGCGCAATGCCCAGCGCATGCGTCGTATCCGTCAGGCGCGGATGAATTTCATGACCTACGGTTTGCTGACCTTGATGACCATCATCATCATCGTTTTGTGGGTTGCGGTTCATGTGTCTTCGCGTGCGTTAAACAAATATCGCATCGAAGAAATGCGCCGGCGTCAGGCAGAGAACAACGAACGCCGCATCAAGGCCCAGATGCTGGACGAAGCCAAGCGCGAGTGGAAACTGGTGCTGGAAGAGGATTTTTCCAATCCCAAAGAAATTACGCGCCGCTGGAGCATTGTGGGGGAAAATGTCAAGTGGATGGTAACCAACGGTCAGCTGCGCGTGTATAACGGCATGCCACAGCAGTTGATCCTGAAAAACGCCACGCTCAAGGAAAATCTGGTCGGTGATCTGCGCATCGATTTCGATTGCCACCAGGAAAGCTTTTACCTGAACGATGTCAGTTGCCTGCTGGGAGGGTACGAATTTAAATATGGCGGTCATGACGATGCCCGCAATTCGCTGATGGATCCGGATCGCCGCGTGCTGTTCGAGGAAAAAGAAAGCCCGTTGCAACGCGGCAAACTGTATCGCGCTCGGGCCGAAAAAGTGGGAAACACGTTGCGCTACATCGTCAACGGCAAGAAGATTTTCGAAGTCTATGACGAGAACATGCAGTTGGGCAGCCTTCGCAACCGCATCGGCCTGTATGGTTTCAGGGCCGATACCTGGTGGGACAACATCCGCATCTATAAACTCGGTCCGCCGATGAAAGACGATATTCTCGAAATCGCGGATCGTCAAATGGAAAAGGGCCATTATGAACTGGCGCGCGAACTGTACCGCGAGGTGGCCGAGACCAGCACCGCCGTCGACCGTATCGAAGACGCACGCAGTGGTCTGGACAAGGCCAATATGCTGATGCAGCATCGCGGTGAGTTGAATCACTGGCGCAGAAACCTGAAACAGGTTTGGAAAACGGCTGATATCGAACTGAACCTGACCATGGAAGGACCGGTCCTGACCTTGCGCGGCGAAAGCATCACCAAACTGAATTCGCTTTACAAAATGCCGCTGGTTCGTCTGACATTGCAGCAAACTGCGGTCAAGGATCTGAAACCGCTGCAATTCATGCCTTCGCTGACCTCGATCGAGTGTCAGCAGCACGATATCGTCAACCTGGCTCCGTTGCGCAATATGTCGCTGCTCAAGCTCAATGTCGAAAAGTGCGGTAAAATCGAGGATCTTTCGCCCCTGGCCGGTTCACGCTTGCAGGAGTTGAACCTGGGATATTGCGGTTTGGTGCGCGACCTTTCGCCCCTGGCTGGGCTTTCGTTGGAATACCTGGTCCTGCACGGTTGCACCAATGTGCAGGATATTTCGTCGTTGAGCAATATGCCATTGACCCATCTCGACCTGGCTTATTGCAGCCAGGTAAGCGATTTTTCCGTGTTGGCCGACATGCCCCTGGAGTACCTGGATATGAGCGGCTGTGTCCTGCTGGACGACGTATCCATACTGAGCGGGTTGCCATTGAAGACGTGTTACCTCAAAGATTGCGTGTTGCTCAACAATATCAGGTTTTTGACCAACTGCCCAATCCAAGACCTGAGCCTGGCCGGTTGTCGCTGGCTGGGCGAGACCGCGGTCCAGGGCTTGGGCCAGATGCCGCTCAAAATGCTCAATTTGCAGGGATGCCGCAACATCGAGACCCTGAACATGATCACCAATTGTCCGATATCCACGCTCAACATTGCCGATACCGGAATCACCGATGTGACCCCGCTGGCAGGTATGACCGTGGAGACCCTGGTTTTTTCGCCGGAAAACGTCTTCCAGGGCATCGAGCAGTTACGCGCCATGCCTGCGTTGAAGAAAATCGGCATGCGCGAAAATGAGCTGGAACCGGTTGAAGTTTTCTGGGAGCGCTACGACAATAGCTTGCAAAGCCCCCAATGAGGAATAACCTATGCGAGGAATAACCCATGCAAGTGACCATTACGCATGCTTCAACCGGGCAGGTTCTCTTTGCCAAAGGCAGCATTGCCGACGGTTTTTTCGACCGGTTGCGCGGTCTGCTGGGACGCACCGCTCTGCCGGCCGATCAGGCGCTGCTGCTTACGGACTGCGCATCGATCCACATGTTTTTCATGCTGTTCGCCATTGACGCCGTTTTCCTTGACAAAGACTACGTCATCACCGATATCGACCACGAACTGCAACCGTACCAGATCTCGTTCAGCCGTTCGGCCCAAACACGCCATTGCCTGGAAATCGCAGCCGGCCAGGCCAAATTGCTGGGGTTGAAGAGCGGGGATCAGCTTATGGTTAAAGAATTGTCGATCAAAGCTGATCCATGACAATCAACAATTTCCAAGATTGCGGATTGCGGATTGCGGATTGCGGATTGCGGATTGCGGATTCGCTTCGACACCGCCGACACGCGAGCCGCCACCCGCCACCCGACGCGACATACCCGATACGCGACACTCCTTAAGCTTGAACCCATCGCGGATTTTTGGACGACATGTCCACGGCATACAGTTCGCCTTCCGCTGCGGCGCTTTTTTTATCCAGGCGCTGCAACAGGAAGCGTGCGATCCATTTGCCCAGTTTGACCACTGCCATTTTTTTGCGCAGGCGGCCCTGGCAGTCGCGGTTCAGGATCGCGGGCAGGGTGTTGGTGGTCAGGATCTCGTCCAGTTCGGGTGCGTTCAGGTTTTCGCGCGCCTCCGGCGAGGGCCGGAAGTGGGTCACCACGAAGCAGATCCGTGCCGGTTTGGTTTTGCGGATCAGCCGACAGCATTCCACGATGGTCGAACCCGTGCGCACCATGTCATCCAGGATCACCACGTTCTTGCCCGCCAAGTCGTCTAGGCCGGTGGGCGAATCGGGCGCTACGCTGATGTTGACCCGGCGCTCACCTTCACGCACCTTGTGCATGATCGCTTTGCCGCAGCGCGGCAGGGCCAGCGCGTTCCAGACCTGTTCGACAAACGCGCGCGCACCATTGTCCGGCGCGCACAGCACCAGGTCGCGCCCCTCTT
>CAZOLK010000169.1:0-11629 GCA_964580325.1 uncultured Verrucomicrobiota bacterium
GGAGCTGGGCTGCTCCGGCTCAGCCGGCGCCCGCAAGGAAGGCAACACGTTGATCGCCATTTACTTGGACCCTTGCATGTGCTATAGTACCCACGTATGAGCACTGATAATGACAATACAGAGGACCGTTTGGTGGAATGCGGCGACGAGCATGGTACATCCAGAACCATACGCAGTACCATGCTGCGCAAGCAGGAGGTGTTGGCCGGCGCCGCTACGGCCGATGTTGCCGGCGGTGAATACGAACTGCGCGGGAAAATCGGGCAGGGCGGCATGGGCGTCATCTATGAGGCGCGCCAGGCTGCCTTGGACCGGATCATTGCCTTGAAAAAAATTGCCCTGCGTCGCGGCCGATCCCTGCCAGCGCAACGAGTTCCTGATGGAGACTGTGGTCACCGGTAACCTCGAGCATCCCAATATCATCCCCATCCACGACGTGGCCATGGACGATGCGGGTCAGATCTTTTACGCCATGATCCCACACCGGTCAAGAGCGAGTTGCTCAGCATTGCTCTCAAGGCCATGGCCGCGGACCCGCGCGACCGGTATGCCGATGTCAAAGCCATTCAGCAGGCGGTCATGAACTTCCGGCTGCATATCGAAAGCGACGGCCTGGCAGCCAGGGCTGAGGAAAAGCTGGCCTGCGCGGCCGCGTGCGCCAGTTACGAGTTTTTTGCCGAAACCGTGGCCGATTTCAAGGGTGCGCTTTCGCTGTGGGCCGCCAACACGCGAGCGGAAGCCGGATTGCGCCAGGCCCTGCTCGGTTATGCCGAGTATGCGCTGGCCCAGGGCGAACTGAAACTGACCCTGAGTCTGCTGAATCCCGACGACGAACTGCACGCACCGCTGCTGGCCAAAGCCCGCCGCATGCAGGACGGACGCACCGCGCGTTTGCGCCAGACGCGTCGGCTAAAGCTCCTGCTCGGTGCGGCCGCCCTCGTTGTGTTGGGTTGCCTGGGTTTTATCGGCTTTATCGTCATTCGCGACCAATACCAGCGCCTGGGCCGCTGGCAACAGTTCTGCGAGGTGAATTTCAACAACCAGCACATAGGCGGTGATGATTTGGATACAATTGATCATGACACGCCGCAAAGTATAGAGCTATCAGAGGTAATCAGTGATTTTCAAACAAAGCCAAGATACGAGGACGATTATAGGATCGCAAGAAAGCTGCTTCTTCTAATCAAGGAGGGTATGACGCGCAACGAGATACGTGATATCCTCGGCGAACCGTCACGGCTACATGGTGGCGGTCGTCATTGGTACTATGGTCTATTCTACTCTCAATTCATAGAAGTTAGATTTAATGAGGTCGACAAGGTTGACATGGTTTCTTCTACACTATTGGAGCGAAACGGAAACGTTCTAGTAGGCAAGTAATTGATAAATAGCGGGTGGTGATGTAATTGACACACTTGATCAGTCCGATTGACCGCGATACCGGCAAAAACCGTGCCAATGGAGCCCGTGCCATGAAAGGTGGCGACTAGGAAGGTCTACACACCTTGCGCGACCTGCACAAGGCTCCGTGGATCCCGATCATATACCTGCAACGCTGGCGCTAAGCTATGAATCCCATTCCAATACCAAGAACGACATCAACACCCGGTGGCAATGACGCAGGCGCAACGGATGACGGACGTTCCCGATCCGAAGAGGGCCGATAATTACAACTTCAACATCGGGAAAACGTGGGTGGGGACTGTTTTGCAGCGATCCGTATAACGACTTTACGCGTCTTGACGATGGCTGCCTGATGGTCGCTAACCTAAGGTGACGGGGTCTACATCCTGGGTGAACGCGGTTGTGAACACATAGACCAGGCACGCGGACTCCCATCCAGCTTTGTACGCTCCGGGGTCCAACTTGATGCCGATTTCTGCTATTTCGTCAAGGTCGCCGACACAAGCCAAACCCTGGCATCCAGCCGCAGTTTCGATTCTTCGCCGTCGAGCGACAGTTCTCCACCCTGCGTCATCCGCACCATCCGGACCGCCATGCGCTTTTCATTCCAAAGCGATCAGGCCGAGATTGCCGATTGTGGTTCAAAAGCGGCATGCTCGATCGATACGCAGCTTGTGGGAAATCACCTATAATGCTCATCCCAACTCATGCAACGAAAAGTGAACCAGAATAACACATGGTGATTTCTGCCTCAAGTCAAGGCTTGGTTGTATATTACTAAGAAAATCCACGGCAATTTCGTTGTCATAGGCCGCGGCATTTTTGCTCTGACTTTCTGCGACCGACACACGCTTTTTTCTTCTTGTCATCATTCGCTTGGCCCATTATCTTGTGGGTTCTTGTTTTTTAATCATGGGAATTTGAGTATGAGCGACAGCATAACCTTCACCCTTAACGGTGCGAAAATCAGTGCCTGTGCGGGTCAGACCATTATGGAAGCGGCTGATGCAGCGGGTATCTATATCCCGCGCCTGTGCGCGGCAAAGGGCCTGACGCCGCACGGTTCGTGCCGGCTGTGCACTGTGCTGGTCAATGGCCGGCCCCAGGCCGCCTGCGTCCAACCCGTTCAGGAAGGCGTTCTGGTCGAGAGCGATACGGACGAATTGCGCGAGTTCCGGCGGAACTTGGTCGAAATGCTGCTGGTGGAAGGCCACCACTTCTGCATGGTATGCGAACGCAGCGGCCAATGCGAACTGCAAGCGCTGGCCTACCGCTTCGGCATCCGCACGCCCGACTATCCCCGGCAGACCGTGGTCCGGGAAGTGGACGTCAGCCATCATGACGTGATCTTGGACCATAACCGCTGCATTCTTTGTGGGCGCTGCGTACGCGCCAGCCGCGATCAGGATGGTAAAAACGTTTTTCAATTCGTCGGCCGGGCCGATACGCGCCGGATCGGGGTCAATGCCGAGAAAGGACTCGGTGCCACGGACCTGGATGTCGCGGATGCCGCGGTCAGCGCCTGTCCTGTCGGCGCGCTGTTGAAGAAAGGGACGGCTTTTCGCCATCCGGTCGGCACGCGTCCATACGATAAAACCCCCATCGGCGCCGACATCGAACGTGAAGAAGCTGCGTCGTCATCGCCGGCATCCGGGAGGGCATCCTGATGAGCAAGACGAAAATCGCCTGTTTGACCCTGGCCGACTGCTGTGCCTGCAGCTTGATTCAATCCATGCTGGATCAACGCCGGAAAGAGGCCGCGGACCTGTTCGAGTGGGTCACGCTGCCATTTCACGGGGTAGCGACCCTGTCGGAGCGCTGTGCGCTGGGGCTGATCCAGGGCGCCTGCCTGCATGAAGCGCATGTCCGGCAACTGGAGCAATTTCGGGCGCGCTGCGACCTTTTGTTGGCTGTGGGCAGTTGCGCGGCTGACGGCGGCTATGCGGCCTTGCGCAATAGGGTCACGCTCAAGCAATGTCTGGAGCAGGCCTATCGCCACGATCCGATCCTATACAATCCCATGGGCCGGCTGCCCGACGATCCGGAGCTGCCGCTGCCGCTGGACCGCGTTTATGCCTGTAACGAAATCGTCAGCATCGATTGTCGGCTGCCCGGCTGCCCGCCCACGCCGGACGCTTTATGGCAGACCATGCGTGCGCTGCTGGCCGACGAACCGATCAGACTGCCCTACGATTTGATCAAATACGATTGAGGAGAACGACATGGCGACCGAAACTTCGGACCATAGAATCAACATTGCCCCGCTGACCCGTGTTCAGGGTCAGGCCAAAATCACCATCTTGCGCGACAGCGAGGGGCATATCCTTCAAACACGGCTGCACGCACTGAATTTCCGTGGCCTGGAGCAGGCGATCCAGGGCCGACCTTACTGGGAAGCGCCGGTGCTCATGCAACACCTGGATGGCGGCTGCCCCGTGAGCTGGCATCTGGCCGCAACCAAGGCCATGGACTTTGTCGTCGGTGCCGTGCGCATTCCGCCTACAGCGGAAAAAATCCGCTGCTTGGCGCTTTATGGTGAAATGCTGCAAGCGCACGCTTTCCAAATCTATCGTCTGGCCATGCCTGACCTGATCTTGTATTCGGACATGCCGGAATCCCGACAACGGTTTAGCGAACTGGCCTTGAACGACCAGGTCGCGGCTCGACATGATGCGCTCCTGCGCACGTTCGCTCAGAAGCTGATGCAGGCCTTGAGTGGCCGAACCGTCAAAGGTTCGCCGGCTGTTCCGGGCGGCGTGATCAAAAACCTGGGCATTCCCCAACGCGACGCCCTGCTCGAGGATATGAGCGGGGTGATGGATGCCGCGCGCCAGACTTTGGCCAGGGCTCGATCCTGGGTGGATAAAGAGCCGTGGGCAGCGCTGGAAGAAGAACCTGCCGCCTGCTTGGCGATGATCGGCGGTAGGGGCATCTTGCCTCTGAATCTCACGAAGGCAAAGGGAAGGGAAGTGGTATCGGCGCAGGACGGTCCTGCCGCCGGTTTCAATTTGTACGACGGTAGGATTGCGGTTTGCGATGCCAGTGGACAGCCGTTGGTTCAAGACACGGAAGCTTCAAGCTATGCCGAGTTGCTGCGCGAAGAGGTCAAGCCCTGGTCATTCATGCGTTTTCCGTTTATCAGAACCCTGGACCCGGATCGAGGCTGGTACCGGGTCGGCCCGCTGGCCCGGCTGAATCTGGCCGTGGCCATGGGTACGCCCGAGGCAGACCAGGCGCTGACTGCTTTTCGCGCATATTCGAGCGACGCGAAAACATGCCGGCCCATGGCCTGGCATTGGGCGCGCGCCATCGAGCTGCTTCATGCCGCGGAAGTGGTGCACAGGCTGTTGCAGGATACGGACCTGCAGGGCGACGACCTGGAATCACGGGGTGAACCGCGGCGCGGCGATGTTTACGGTATGGTCGAGAGTCCTCGCGGCACACTGATCCATCATTACCGCGTCAATGAAAACGATCAGATTGTCTATGCCCATGTGCTATCCCCGACAGCGCAGAACAATACGGCCATGAACCGCATCGCGGCCAGGGCCGCGGAACATTTCCTGAACGGTCGCGAACCCGCAGAGCAGTTCCTGAACGGCATCGCGGCCACGGTACGCGTCTATGCCCCAAATTTTGGATGATGAAACGCAACAACAGGTGAGGATGTATCATGCGTGACGACAAATATGTCATTTTATATATGGACGACGACCAGGACTGCCTCGATTCGGTGCGGGTGATCTTGGAATCCAATGGCTATATCATGGAAGAAGCGCCCACGGCCGAAGACGGCTTGAAAAAGTTCAAGCAAGTCCGACCAGACCTGATCTTGGTGGATCTCATGATGGAGGAGGTAGACTCTGGCGCCCATTTTGTCAAGGAACTCAAACTCGTTGACGGCAACCTGCCGGTCTACATCCTCAGTTCGGTGGGCGACCAGTTGAATCTGGCCTATAATTATGAAGATATGGGTTTAGACGGCGTCTTTCAGAAGCCTATCCAGCCCCGGGTGCTGATCGAGACGTTGAAAGACAAGCTAAAAAAGGGCTGATCCCGTGGCGCATAACGAGACTATCTTGAGATTTTTGTCCCGCTTCAAGGGGCCGAAAACAGGCTATTCCTGCCGGATTCCGGTGCCCTATGGCGCCTGCATTGTCGACCAGGGGGTGCGTTTCACCATTTTCAGCCGGCACGCGACCAATGTCTGGCTTTTGCTGTTCGATCGGCCGGACCAGGATGCGCCGTCGGAAGAACATGCCTTGCAGCGCTGCGGCGATCTGTGGCATATCCGTGTCAAAAACGCGCACGCCGGTCAGTATTATGTTTATCGTATGGATGGCCCGAACGATGCGCGCCATCGCTTTGACTCGGCCCAGTGGTTGCTGGATCCCTATGCCCTGGCCGTGGCCAGCATGCGGCCATGGGGCGAGCCAGCCGGCTTGCAACCGGGCAAACCGCCGCGCAACGGTGCCTTGTTTCCCAAAGGCATCATTGTCAAACCCGGGTTTGGCGGACAATCGGATGAAAAGCCGGACATTCCGTTGCGCGACACCATTATCTATGAATTGCACGTACGCGGATACACAGCCCATCCCAGCTCCGGCGTGAGCGCGCGCGGCGCGTATCGCGGTTTGATCGAGAAAATCCCTTATCTCCAGGATCTCGGCGTCACCGCGGTCGAGTTGCTGCCGATCCAGGAATTCAATGAGCTGGAGTTCATGATCGAAAACCATGGCCGAACCAATCTGCGCAATTTCTGGGGTTACAGCACGCTGGCCTTTTTTGCGCCCAACGCGCGCTATGCGACCGACGGTTTTCACGGCCAGCAGGTGCGCGAATTCCAGGACATGGTGCGCGCCTTTCACAAGGCCGGCATCGAGGTGCTGCTCGATATCGTCTTCAACCATACTGCCGAAGGCGATCGCTCATGGCCCGTCTATTCCTTTAAAGGCATTGACAATCCCATTTATTATATCGTGGATCCTGACAAAGGCGATTATCATAACTACACAGGCTGCGGCAACACGTTCAATTGCAACCATCCCGTTGTCCAGGATTTCATTGTCGACGTCTTGCGCTACTGGACCCAGTATATGCACGTGGACGGATTTCGCTTTGACCTGGCTTCGATTCTGTGCCGCGGTCAGGACGGCAAACCGCTCAAAAAACCGCCGGTCGTGGAACGCATTGCCGAAGACCCGGTGCTGAGCAAAGTCAAGCTGATCGCCGAGCCCTGGGACGCAGCCGGGCTGCACCAGGTCGGATCTTTCCCGCATGCGCGCTGGCTGGAGTGGAACGACCGCTTTCGCGACGATGTCAAGATGTTCTGGCACGGCGACAAGGGTATGACCGGAGCGCTGGCCACCCGCTTGTGCGGCAACGCCGATCAGTTCAGCAAACTGACGCCGCTCAAGAGCGTCAACTTCATCACCAGCCATGACGGCTTCACGCTGTATGACCAGGTCGCCTACCTCAAGAAGCATAACAGCGCCAACGGCGAAAACGGCAACGACGGGCACAACAACAACATCAGCATGAATTTCGGCAAAGAAGGCGACCCCGCGGATGCTAAAATCATGACCATGCGCAAGCGCCAGGTCAAGAATTTCATCGCCACGCTGCTCTTGTCCCAGGGCGTACCCATGATCACGGCAGGCGATGAATTCGGTCGGACCCAGCGGGGCAACAACAATGCCTATTGCCAGGACAACGAAATCTCCTGGGTCAACTGGGACAAGGCGTGCGAAAACGAGGATATTCTGGCGTTTACAAAAGCCATGATCGTCTTTCGCAAGCAGCATCCGGCACTGCGCCGCGCCACCTTTTTGAAAGGCCGTAAAGACAACGGCGATCGGGCCGATATCCTCTGGTTCAGCTCTGACGGCAAACCCCTGGATTGGGCTGTGGCCAAAAGCCTGGCCTTTATGCTGCGCGGCGAAAAGGAACTGACTGGCGCCCAAGAGGACGATGCCCATATCCTGGCCTTGTTCAGCGTGGATGAAAAAGAAGTGGCGTTCCAACTGCCCAAACCGCCCGGCCAGTCCTGGGAGATAGCCTTGGCTACAGCAGCGGTCGAATTTGCCGATGCAAACCGTAACGTGCTCAATTTACCAGCGCGCTGTGTCGCGATCCTGACGTCTTAAAAGTAAGGATCCATACAAAATACGCGGTCATGCGCCCCAAATGAAAGCAATATTGTTCTTGACATGTCGGGCTTCAAGGGGTTTATAGCTATCATAACACGATTGAATTAGCTTTTTAATTGAATTAGCTTTTTAACGTATCGACAAGACAAGGCAAAAGGGAAGATATACAGCGTGCTATGTAATAAGCTGGCGAGGATATAATCTCCGGGAGGAATGTTATGAGCAAAAGCACGCGTCCAAAGAAAATTAATTTGCCGGTCGACGCGAACCGAGCGCAACCTTCACAGGTTAAATCCAGCAAAATCATACGCGTTCGCAAAAGCGATTCCGGCAACGATGCTCGCAAAACCCGGCGCGAAGAGGTTTGCGAGGAGGTCCGGGAACAGGTGGAGGCCAAGTCCCTTGCGCCGCCGCCCAAACGATCGAACGCCAGCAAGATTATCAGGATCAAGCCCATGGATAACGGCAAAGGCGATGCGCCTGTGCCGCGGGAGGACATCATCGTGGTAGCGCCGCCTCGGGGACCGGGTACCTCACGCCAGTCACGCGACAAGCGTGTCGATTACCCGTCCGTTTCGCAACCCAAACAGCAGGAGCCGAAACAACGCATATCGAGCAAGATCATACGCGTGCGCGGCAACACTTCGGGGAGTGCGTCCAGGCCGCCATCCAAGCTCATCAGGCGCGACAAAAACCGGCTCGATATTTCTGTTGCCGAGCAGTCGCCCCGGTCCAGACGGATTTCGAGCAAGATCATCCGGGTACAGGCGCAAAGCAGCCATGAACTGACGGAAGACGTATCGATCAACAGCGATCTGCTGCATGCCAAAGCGCGCAAAACGCGGCGCCAGGACCAGAAGAACCAGTGGCCGGTCATGGTTGGGATAAGTTGCGTCGTCGGCATCGTCATTGTGTTGATCCTGGCTTACAGCCGGTATCCCGATCCCGTAGTTTCAGGAACCGTCAGCAAAGATGGCAAACACGGGGTATGGCGCGGATCTTATTTCAGCACCGGCAATGTCGGCGGCACGATGCACCTGGGCGGCTATTGTGATCTCGATCTGGATCATCATACCGAGATCATGTTGTCGAATGACGGCGAACCCAAGAATGAAAAGATTTTTCTGGAAAAAGGCACGGTCAAATGCCGGATAAAAGCTGGTCGCGGCCAGTTTACGGTGAGAACCCAGGCTGGCAGCGCTTCGACCCGCGGCGCTGTTTTCACCGTGGGCTACCGGGCCAAACAGGCTGGCATGACCAACCCGGTTATGCAGGTTCAGTACAATGTCGGCTCCGGCGCCGTGATCATGAGGCGTCTGGATGGATCGCTGCGCAAAATACCCGCCGGCAGCAGCTCCAGCATCGATGTGAAATAGCGCAACCATGATGAGCGAAAGCGTTGATGCATCGTTCGCCGAAGTGGTCACGCCGATTCAGCCAGGCGCGGGAACGCACATACCAAGCCATAAATACTTTCCTGGTCATCGCCAAGCATGCCTCGGTGCATACCTTGCGCCACTCGTTCGCAACCCATCTGCTGATGAAGGGTGTCAATATTCGCGAGGTGCAGGGGTATCTTGGACATGCGAATGTGGAGACCACTCAGATCTATACGCATGTGATCAGGACGCTGTCAAATGCCGCCCAGAGTCCGCTGGATGATGTGATTTGATCTGAAACATACCTGCCCGCTTTCGTTTTTGGCAAGTCCTAGTGCCTGCGCGCCTTCGGGAACGGATCCGGGAGAAGCTGCAAGCAGGATTGGGGAGTAAAGCAGAAGACGGACGGCGGAGGACGGAGGGCTAACGAAACTTACAACGCTGCGGACGGGGTGAAACCCGTCCCTCCAGGGGAGGCAGACCGGGTGGAACCGGTCCCTCCAGGCTGCGGACTGGGTTTAATCTGTCCCTCCAGGGGGGGGACGGCGTGGATGCCTTTGCCTGCAATGCGGGGGAGGTAACGGCCAGTGTGGCAGGATCGTGCTGGAAGCGTAATGCATTGCAAAACAACATAGTGTTGCTTGCAGGAACGAAGCATTCAGCAGGCTAAAGCCTGGACTACGAACGTAATCCGACTTCTCCACGGCAGTTTCGTTGTCATAGATGCGGCTCTACCCATGGTTACTGGAATCCAATTGTCGCAAGCTTTGTTCCAATCTTTGTCGCGAGCTTTGTCGATTTCCTCGTACTCGGCCCCGGAAGTTCAGGGGCAAGATGCTATGACAAATGTTTGTAGTCCAGGCTTTAGCCTGCCAGGATCGTGCTGGAAGCGTAATGCATTGCAAAACAACATATTGTTGCTTGCAGGCACGAAGCATTCAGCAGGCTAAAGCCTGGACTACGAACGATGCGCCTCACTAAAACCCGGGGCCACTTCAGAAGAGCGGCTTTACCCATGGTACTGGAATCCAATTGTCACAATATATAATCGACTTGTCGAGATTTTTATCATTGTTATTTCTTCCAGTCAAATGCCTACAAACCCTAACTTTCGGAACTATATTCAGACCGTAAATCCTTTAACAGACGATCATGTATTGAATCAGGTTGAATGCAACGCTCATCTTCTAATAAACCGTCTTTAGACCATAGCTTATAATTCAGTTCTATACCATACTCATATGATGCAGACGATTTAATTTTACCATCATCATATTTCTCTGTTACTTTTCCGTGAGGAACACCTTTAAATAAGCGACCATGATAAATAAGAACTCCATCAGCATTCCACTTCTTAGAAAAACCATGCTCAATACCATTCAAATATTCAACTTCACTCTTGATATTTCCATTGGAATGGAGTTCATATGCAACTCCCGTATACAATTTCTCGTTGTAATAGGTTGTTTGATCTGGTTGTATAATTAATGAATCTTCATTGATTCTCATTTTCTTTGCTTTGTCCATTAATTAAGATTTAGCGATATTCTAGTATGGAAGGAATATATCTAGTTCCATCCGTTATTATTTCACAGTGAGGGCACCGTGGGGCTGGCAAACCCTTATTTTTTCCTTTTCTAATAACATTGTACAACATAATTTCACTAAGTTGAGCATCAGGCCTTGCCAACAAAGCACTATTGACCACTCTGCAATCAGAATGAGTTCCTGTACCTGCAGATCTTTCATATAAGGCCCTCCATTCTACTAAAGGCCTAGATTCTAGACGAACTCTTATTAGATCGTCTAATTCAGCAGGCACTCCATAATTATAATCTAAAAATATTTCTCCTGATACAGTGTCAAGAGCACCAGAAAGAATAGGGCCGCTCCCTTGGCCAGTAGCAAGTTCTCGCATGACAGCACCACGCAAATTGATCCTGTTGTCTAATGTTGCATGTGACAACCGTCCATATTTAATACGTAAATATGAAGCATAACGTGCTTGACCTGCCTTCCCAGGGAATCGTGTACAGATAGGAAAGAATGCGGGTTCTGTCATCATGAGTGTTTCACGAACTGCTAGAGCAGTCGAGATCGCTTCCCCGTTTTGTCTTGCCTGAACTTGATCAAAAACTGCAAGAGGTGAATCTGGATCATATGGCTTACAAGTCAAATTGGCGACAAAACTCGGGTCTTTCGCAGGATCAGTGCTATAAGACCAACCATAATCGGTGCACAAATAAGGACCTTCTGATAAAGGTGGCGGATTGAAATGACGGCGAAAAATTCCTTTTAACACAGCAATTCTAGAGTCATTATCTGGACATTTGGATAAGTCTAACTTATCACCAAACAATGTGCCAACAAGCTTTTCAATCTGTTTGTAAGCAACCGTTTTCCCGCCCCATTCTTCGCCCAGCGTCACCTTCCCAATATGCATGCAAGGGCCAAGTTTAATAGCGTCGTCAGTAGCGCCTATCGCATAATAGGCATCTCCAGCACCAGCAAAGAAGCCAAGGAAGCCCCGCAAGGTACCAGCATCAGACCATGCTAATAGAATTTCTCTACCTTCACCTGTAGAAATCGGACCATTTAGACCAGGTTTTGTAATTGGTCTTGTTTCTAGCCACACACTTGCTAACCCGAGGACGTGTTCGACGATGCAAATGGGCCGGGTATGCATCCCTGGGCCTG
>CAZOLK010000170.1:0-11502 GCA_964580325.1 uncultured Verrucomicrobiota bacterium
ACGTGGACTGGATTGTCCAGCTTGCTATTGCCAGCTTTGCTTGGCGCACTCATTCTGCTTTTCCATTTTGTCCTTCCTTCCCGCGGATCAACCGCAGCAATTCGTATTTCTTGCTTTTCCACTTGGGCAACATACGTCCCCTGACGGTGCTTCATTGTCCAGAATACCTTTCGAGAATTCCCGCATGGCTGACAACGCCCCTTTCTCCACCATGTGCCCGGTACGGATAGCCTCGAGGAGATCGTCCTCCGCGATGCCCATCTCCTTCGCCTTGTTCACATGGAAGGTCAGGCATGGCTGACAGTGCGCTCCCACCGATGTTCCAACCGCGATCAGTTCTTTCGTTTTCTCTTACATTGTCTTTCTGCCTTTCCCGCCGTTCAGGCGCAACAGTTCTTACCTCTCGATTTTCCGTCTCCGCAACACGCGGCGACATCTGCCGCCGATGGAATTTAAGCCTCGTTTAATTTAACAAGGGTGATGGTCGCATCCTTGGGCAATGCCAGTCCTGCCGCAACTTGCATGGCTTTGAAAATCCCAACGGGCACAGCACATCCGGCACAACAACCTTGCAGATTCTCGCGTACGGTCTTCATAATCCGACTTTCGGAAGCTGCGCCGATCTCCTCGTACGCATCCACAGGACCAAGCGCATCGATGCACTTGGCGAACGTTTTGATCTTGTCGCAATCCGATGCAACCTGAAACTGAACCATCTGCTCGTCCTGCGATTCCGCAACCACCTTGCTGTGGAAACCGCAAATTCCACCGTCAATTAGTGCTTTCGACTTCATGCTTTATACACCTCCAGTTTAACCGCGCTGATCTCAGCCGACACGACATACGCTTCAACCCCACTCCCTGGAAACCAGTCCTTGATAAATTCGCGACTCGCTTCGTTCACGGTGACGGCGACTTTGTCGAAACCGGTCGCGCGGAGCATGGCTTCGACATCGGACACAAGGGCCGCGCTGCTAACCATATCCGGGGTCATGTCCACGCTGATCGCACGACCTTCGGGGCCGATCTGCCGCGCCGCCAGAAAGCAGTCGAGTCCGCCGCCACTACCCAGATCCAGAACCACCTCGCCTTTTTTCAAGGCGGCAATGGCCGCGGATTACCGCAACCCAGTCCCATATCCGCGCCCTCGGGCAGGGCGGCGAGATCCTCGGTCGAGTACCCCAGCCGTGCGGACGCATCCGCCTCGCCCGTCAGAGAACAGCAACCCGGCGCACAGCCGCAACACCCAGAAGACTCGCCGTGCGCTATTTCGCCATAGCGATCCCGAACCACCTTGCGAATGGTATCATTCCCTGCCGCGCTCATGCTTGCGCTCCCCTTGGCTTCCATGGGTCTGGCAATGACTCGACGAACGCGCGGATTTCGTCGCGGACGCGCCGGTAACAGTCCAGTTGCGCTTGCGCCCCAGCGCCCTCGGCGGCCAGCGCTCGCGCCATCGCGTGCGGATCGTCGAAACCGGCGTGGATAATCTTCGCCTTGCTCGTCAGCCACATCGGGCAGGTTTCATGGGCGTGGCCGCAGACCGTGACCACATAATCGAAGTCGATGTCGCCCACCTCGTCGACCGTTTTTGATCGCTGTCCCGAAATATCCACGCCGACCTCAGCCATGACCCGAACGGCGTTCGGGTTCAGACCTTGGATTTCGATCCCGGCGGAGCACGCTTCAATGACATCCCCTTGGAGCGAGCGCGCCCAGCCTTCGGCCATCTGGCTCCGACAGGAATTGTCCGTGCAGAGGAACAGCAATTTTATTTTTTTCGCGGCATGTTCCGACATGGCTCCTCCGTATCGCATGGACAAATCTTTTGCAGGCGTTGGGCGTCTTTTTCTATTTGCGGGTCCCCGGCGAGCGCTCGAAACGTTTCGCGGGTCATGCGCTTTGCGAGGCGGTCACCTGATCGACCAGGCAGGCGATAAAAGACCCAGTGACCCGCTTTGCGGCTTTCGACCAGACCGGCTTGGCGCAGGATCGACAGATGTTTCGAGACGGTCGAAGGGGCGAGACCGAGCAGTTCGATCAGCCAACACACGCACAACTCGCCGCCTCGCAACGCGCAGAGCGCGCGCACCCGCGCCGGGTCCGAAAAGGCTTTGGCGATGGTGATATAGTCATTCATCATGCAACACCTGACATAATTTCGTTAAATTACGAAATATAAACTACCGCGCGATGTCCGTGTTGTCAATGCGGAATTGACCCGATTTTCGCTTAACGTTTGGTAGGCTGGCCGAGCACATGCGGAAAGACAGGTCTACCCAAAGCACCATCGATGAGCAGGAGAATACGAAACAAAGGGCTGTATCCGGCACTCATTTTCTTGGGCATTCATAAACATCGCACGCCAAGTGCGGGTGCCGAGATCGCTTTGTTGCGACCGCCATGGTGCGCCCGAGCGCCCATTGTAGCACCCGTTTTCAACGGGTGACGTTTATGGATTAACGTCAGACTTATTCTCAGAAGGAAGGGAAGCGGTATCCGACGATGGCGGTGAATCTGCCGGCAGGCCTTTTCCAATATCTTCCGGCGGTATTAAACAGGTTTTCTCATAACGCTTGCGTTTACGCACCAGATCCGGATCAGGGCCGAGTAATACAGAGATCCAGTGGGTGTCTTCATTGGATTCCAGCACGATCTTGAAGATCATGGTCAACAACACGGACAAGAGCATGCCCACCGGACCCAGGATCCAGCCCCAGAAAATCAACGAGAGCCAGACGACCAGTGGCGACAAACCCAAGCTCTGACCCAACAGGCGCGGTTCGATAAAGGATCCGAACAGGGTATTGATGCCGAAATAACCCACTGCCGTAAACATCGCGCTGAACATACCATACTGGACCATGGCTACAAGTACGACCGGGATCGCCGCGATCAGCGAGCCGATGCTGGGCACAAAGTTGAACAGAAATGCGATCAACGCCCATAGCGGGGCATAATCGATGCGCAGAATCAACAGCAGGATGTATACGCTCAAACCGGTGAAGAAACTGATCACGGTTTTGATGGCAATGTAGCGGTTGATCGAATTCTGGATTTGATGCATGCTGGCTTGCTGCGAATTGGGATCGTCCGATATGCTGCGCATCTTAAGCGGAAAGCTATAAGCTTCGAGCAGGATGAAAATCACGGTAACCAAGATCATAAACGTATTGGCCAGCGCTCCGGTAATGCCGCTCAGCACATCCCTGGTCATTTTCACCAAGCTTCCCGGATTTAATTGTTCGCGCAAAGCCGCGCCAGAGGCATCGATTCCCAGTTTGCCGAGTTGCGCCGTGAGGTTGGTCGTCACGCTGGCCAGATTCTTGGTATATTCATCGGACTTAGCGGCAAAATCGTTGACCGAATTGCCGATAATGGTACCAATGACCATGCCTGCCAGGATGACAATGGTGATGATGACCAGAATGGCGACGCCGGTATTGATCTTGTGACGTTTCAACCAGGTCATCAACGGTGAAGAAATCAATGCGATGAAGATGGCCAGGAAAAAAGGCACCAGAATAGTTTTTGCGGCGCGCATTCCCGCCACAACAACCACGAAACAGGCTACATCCAATAGATATCTTGAAGCTCGATTATCCCTGTGTTTCATAATTCATGGAGCATACCCGATCAGCAACCATTGCCAAGCAAAAAAGCTCTTTTTCACAAAAAAAAGGGATTCTTCGTCCCGATCTTCGTCGCTCTCCTATCAATAATCGTGAGCGATATTTGACGATGATCGGGACAAAGATTATTTAATATATGGGCAAAGATATGGACAAAAACCAGGCTTACGGTCCAGGCAGCATCAGCACAGTGGTCGTCCAATCGTACCAGTCCCGGAACGCGCTGTAAAAGCGGTTATCGGGGTAGATCAGGTACATGGAAATGATAACCATACAAGCCGAGCTGATGGCATATTCCGTCAGCGCCTGGCCGCGGTCGTCGTTGGCGAACGCTAGAATCGCGGCCCATGTTTTATAGAACAACGTTTTCATGTTAGTACCCTCAATAATCATTCTGTTATGGTGGTAAAGGTTGCCGTGGAACCGCGTTGCCCATTGGGCAATCCATTGACGATTAGGTAGGCCTGTTGGCGGCCTTTCTGTAACAGGGTGAAGAACTCACGGTTGCGGTCAGTGCCTGGCATGTTCATCATCGGGCGCCAGTCGTCACGTTTCAGTTCCCTGAGTTTATCCCGATAAAACGCGGCAGGCGATTTCTTGCTGAACATCATCTGCGTATCGTAAGTTCCTGTGGACATCTGCTCTTTCATGTGCATTATTCCGGTTTTACCCAATGAACGCTGCGTGTGTATTTTTTTTGCGATGTCCAGTCCGAACTGAGTGATATTCGCCATTTCGACAGCTTGCAGATCCACGCGATGCACACCGCCCAGTGGACCGTCGTTCATGGGGGAAACAAGAATCTGCAGGCTCCATTGACCACGACGCATGACCATGTTCGACTTCTTAATCCTGCTGTAGGCATTCACATATTGCGGATTGTTCAACGTCCGGACGTCTTTCATTGCATAATGTTCAGGTTTTATGCCAAACGTTCTCTCCGTGGTGTCTACCCAGCCGCGTGCTGACATCTGTTGCCGATAATAATTCATCAGGGTCATGGCCGAGGCGCGAACTTTGAACGATTCGGAAATGGTGGTGACATTGTTAATTTCCATTTTGTTAGGTTTGTTCAACGTCTTAGCTCCCGGATAGACAGGCCAGGGGCATCGCACTTTTGGCGCTGTTCCCGGCTTTCTTACGGCGCTTTCCTGCGCGGCCTGCGACAGAGAATAAGATTTGCCCTGCTGCGAAAAAAGAGCGCGCATCATACCGAGCTGAATGGCCGGCAGGAAAAGCATAATCGCAACCACGGTAAAAAACAGCTTGACGATGAATGCAATGATCCGGACTATCTTGGATTTGAATTCCTTCGCGGATTCCGTCATGAGCACACCGGTATGGGAATCAAAAACCTATATCGCCAAGCACTTCAGAGAGTAGATTTCCCAAAACATCGATCAATCCACTCTGCCAGGTATCATGCACCTCTTCCCACTGACAAACCGTTCTGGCTTCCATGTAGTACCATAGGTTGGATTTGGGCATGTAGGGGAAATCTACGTCGAGATAGGCGAACGGAAGCGGCAAGTTGGTTTTGCCGATCATATCCGCCTCAACGCCGAATTTGATTTCTACAGCAAACGGACCATTGCCTGTAATACCGTCAGCCAGACCCATATCGATTTCGTCTTCATCGCCGCCCCCACCGCCATGACCGTGACCATGACCATGACCGCCTCCTCCGGGAGGCGGAGGATCCGGGATATCGCCGATCAGACCGCCGATGCCAAGAGGAGGATAACCAGCGTTAATTTTAACGAGCGACATGTTCGTCGGCAGGTTGTAGAAGAAGTTCTTGACAATAGCCGCCTCGGACGGGGTGGCGCCGTTACCTACTTGCCATGCAGCATGGCGTGCGGCCATGGCTGTCTTGATCTGGTTGTTGGCCATATAGGTCATAAACCAGATCGTAACCCAAACAAAACAGATCAGCGCCATGCCGATACAAGCTTCGACCATGGCCTGCCCTTTTTTATGCAATCTTTTTTTCATTGCGTTTCCTCATGATAAAGCAAATCTGGCGGGCATGACATCCATGCCCGCTGTAATAATGTTTAGTGATAGATGAACAAGGTTTCGCCCTTGATCGGGTCTTTATCATTTCCCGGCGCCTTGGGAATGAAGACCGTAATCAGCTTGCCGACAGCATTGGCGTCTCCCTTGGAAACCACTGGGTCACCTTCCACCTGGCTGCTGGCAATGGCCATGAATGCAGGGATTTCCAGCTCTTTACTCCCGGTAGGTTCGCCCGTGTAATACTCGGCATCGTCCACGTTCTTATCCTTGACCAGCCGGGCATTGATTTCCGCGTCTGTACCGTACTTGCCATGCATCCAGACCAGTTTGCCCAGACCAGCCGCTTCCTCGTACTCGGTCTTGCCGGCAAGCCAGGTCATGAACCCAGGATAACCGTAATAGTAGGTATCATGCCAACCGCAATCGTTATCTGGAATGAGCGCGCATTTCTTGGCATTGGGTATAAAAGCGTTGCATCCTGCAACAGCCGGCACCACTACAGAATTCTTCAACTGGTAATGCCAGGGGAACTTGTTCTTGGTTTTATCCAAATCCTGTTTCTTGCAGTGCAGCGAAAGCGCCGTGGGATCCATGGGCATGGCATAAACCGGCATAATATCGCCGACAGTGTCCATGAAGTCTGAATCACCCAACGAATCCGGCAGATCGAACCCGATTTTATCGCCCATGGAGTCAATATAATCGACAATGGCGTTCAGGAAAGGATCCGCGCCGCTGGCCTTGGCGCATACCTGCGCATACAGAAAAACAAAGATGGGAAAGATATAGACGATCAGCGCCTGGGCGCCCATAACCAGCTTGTTGAACAAGTACTGGAAATCGTCCAACGTGCCAACCACACTGAACGCCACGGCACAAACACCACAAAGCGCATAGGCAATGGCTGTACCCACAATGGGTATGGCGGCTGAGGGTGGACCTAGGGCACACGCCACCAGGGCCGCGGTCTCGGCAATATACACAAAGCGATTCACATCGTAGTGCAGGTTGTTCAAGTGCTGCAACAGGTTCAAGCCGCGCGCCTGCCACAATGCCGAGGCATCGGCCGCGGCATCGACAGCGTTCTGAGACAGAATGCGGTGGTAGATGGCTTTGCTGCTGTCCAGAGCCATCAATCCCATAATAACCACCAGGAACATCATCATGCCCGAGAGCAGCAACACCTGGCCGCTTTCATCGTCGCGGAAGGCCCGCGCTCTTTCAAGAGGACTCAGCATTATTTTCAGCAAGGTCTTCATAGGGTACTTCCTTTAACATTCTGGCGGCGTAGCGTCGCAGTTCATATCCAGATCAGGCTGGGCCGAATGCATGAAATCTTCACACTTCTGACAATTGGATTTACGCTCGGCGACAGCGTCACAATATTCATCCTTGGCGTCGTTCATTTCGTCTTCGGCGTCGTCCATGTCGTCCTTGGCGTCGTCCGCGTCATCTTTGGCATCCTGGTAGTCGTCCCAGAGATCGTCCTTGGTATCGGGATCGGTTTCAGCATCCCAGGCTGCATAGGCTGCGTCTTGCGCGGCTTTTTTGTTGTTGTAATCAACAACAGCGGCATTGTAGTCAGCTTTGGCGGTATCGTATTCCGCCTTCTTGTCCTGCTCTTTAGTAATGGCCGGTTTGTAATCGTCACAAGCTTTTTTGGCCTCTTCCATCTCTTCCTGGGCCGGATCCGTGACCGGGTCGTCTTCGGTCTTGTCCGTGGCGCGTTGCTTGGGTTCTCCGCTCCAAGGTTCGATGCCCATGGAACACTTGCTCTTGATAATCATGTAGGGCACAAACGGGGACAGGGCGTTCCAGGCTTCGCACACGCCGTCGAGGACCATCTTCTGCTGGAAATTCACCTCGACAAAGCCGAAGAATTCATGGCTCGCCATCATGGAATAGGCCTCGCTCAATCCCGGTATCCAGAGCGGGTAGAAGTATTCCAGCTCGATATCGCATTGCTGTGGACTGCCGCTGTTGGTGATGGTGATGTCACCGCCGACGCCCATGCCCAGTTCGCGCAGGCGGATGTACTTGGCCACATAGAAGCCTTCCACAATGCGCGACATACCGGACAGGAAGTCAGGCGTGTTGGCCGGCAGATAGGATTCCAGTGAGCCAGGCAGTGCGCCGCCCGTTTCCGTGATTTCAATCCGGGACAGGGGCGCATAAGCCATGCAAGCCGCGTCCTTGCAATACTCCTCGGCTTTGGCCTGATCCTGGTTTTTGTCCCATTTCGCGCGCACGCAATATACGCGCGCAGCGCAATAGGCGGCGTAATTGCCCAACTGGGCCACTTGGTTCATGTGGCCGATCTGCAGCAGGGCAAAAAAGCTGATAAGCAGCAGAGGAATAACCAAAACGTATTCCACGAGGCCCTGACCTCTTTCATCGGTTATAATATTCATGTTCTGATTCCGGTTCAGTTCTGATCTTGGTTTCAATATTTATTTTTCGATTTTATTTTTTATCTAACTTTGATAGCAGCGGATTCATAATGGCCCCAGGAACAGGGCCAGGATGGTACCACTGGCAATCGCCACACCATATGGAATAGTGCGATTCTTCAGGAACTCGGCACTGTCTTCGTCTTCTTCTTTGTGTTTCCAACTCAGCAACAGCAACAGCGTTTTGCCGATGTACTTCCAAAATTCTTCGTTCCAGATAATTTTGATCATGGCCATCAATCCACCGATGACCGCGGTGAAAAAGATGACATACAGAATCAACGGCGTCTGAACCAGCGCGCCCACACAAGCCATCAGTTTGACATCGCCGCCCTTAACGCCTTTGAAAATGAAGAACAGGCCCAGAAAACCGAACCCGATGGCAAACCCCATCAAGCTGGCAAGGAAATCCTTGTCCGAGCCAAACAAGTAATAGATCGCGAAACCGGCCAGGATACCGGAAAATGTATACTGGTTTGGAATGCGATTGTCTTTGACCTCGTTGTAAGTGCAGCCCACCAGCACCGTCAACAAGACGATATGGGCCAGCATATGCGCCAGCAAACTCCAATTCATTTGAATGCCCTGACCAATCTCGTCCATGAAACATTCCCTCGAAATGTTAAGGTTCTACAACTATCGGGATGCGAACAGATTGTTCCATCCCGCTCACACTAATCACAATATCCCCATCACGTCCCAGTCGATCAACCAAATCGTGGGCATATATATATATATCATAATGGGGTGTGCCATGCACCGGCAAAACCTTACATATATAATGCTCATTTGGCGGCTCGATGTCAAGGATGGATGCGTGTTTTTTTCCGTGTTGGCGGATGAAAACGATGCGTTGCTGCTTGAGCCGGGTCGCCTCGAAAACCAGTTGCTCCGGCATAACGTGAAAGTCGGGTTGCACGAACACGAGGACTTGTATGCGCGCCTTGGGATCGTCGGGCGAGTCGCTGACCACGGTGATGTTGGCCTCGTTTTTGTAAGGCGGTAGCGGCGGGACCGTGGTGACGGCGAGCAGGATGTTGCTGGGCGTGCTGCGCTCGTCGATGGTCGCTTCGAGAAAACTCACATCCGCGGTGGCGCTGAATCGGGTGCCCAGCAACGGCGTCTGGGGCAGAAGCCGGGCCATGACCGTGCGCGTATCGTTGGTCCTCACCCTCATGAAACTCAACGCGCGGGGGATCATGAGGTAGACCGGCTTGACCCGGCCCATGAAGCCCACATAGCTTACAGGCTGGTCCGGATCGTTGGTATGAAGGGCGATACGCTGTACCGTGTAGCCGGTCAAACCCGCGGGAAACATGATCGCTTCCAACACGATTTCACTTCCGGGCGTAAGGGTTTGCGCAGCCAGCGTGACATACATCTGCCGCTCGTTCTCCGGCTTGGCGACAAGACTCAAATCTTCGTCACCTGTGTTTTTGAGCACAAAGACATGTTCCACCGAGTTGAGTTCGGTCACAGCGCCAAATCTATAGAGCGGATCGACCACGTCCAGACACGGTGCGGCCATAGATGACACCGCGACATAACACCATGCGATAAAAAACGTTATACGAATATTTCTATTTTTGCAATACACCCTGACCTGCACATCGTATGAAATCGAATTAAAAAGTGCTTTTCCGGTTATCAGACAATAACGTAACAGCATGATTTTTCAATACAATAAAAAAGAAAAATATGAGGCGGGGTTTGCTCGACCTTCCTCGTTCTCTCTTCGTCCGTGAGCAACACCCGACCCAGAAACCCGAGGGATTGATCGAAAGGATGGTGTTGGCCTCTTCGGATGCCGGCGATCTGGTGCTGGATCCTTTCTGCGGCAGCGGCTCAACCCTGCGCGTTTGCCAGCAACTTGACCGGCGCGCCACCGGTATCGAGATCAATCCCGCTTACGTGAAGATGACCGAGCAAAGGCTGGCGACCGGGTTCAAGGGCTTTGACAGCCTGGATCCGCGCATGAAACGGATCCCTCACAACCTGCGCAGGACCGATGTGCGCCAGGCATACCTGGATAACCATCGGACCTGGTTCCTGTCCCACCACGAAAACGCCATCGAGACGTTCGAAAAGGCCGTGGAAAATGAATATGGCGAAGCGAAAAATCACCAACACCGATGAACACCGATAGCCCCCCCCCCCCGTCCGGAATCATCTGCCGCAGGCCTTTATGCAGATGCCGCAGATACAATGCCCGACAAACGACAGCTTATTGAAGGCCAGCAACTGTTCGTGACAGGCGCGCACATCGAACGCCTGCCGGTCGTCTTTGATTGCCCGGGCCGGGCATACCTTGATGCAACGCCCGCAACCATTGCATTCCAAAGGCGCGAGCGGATCGGCCGGCAACGTACAGTCGGTCAATACGCTGACCAGGCGCACCTGGACGCCGTATTCAGGCGTGACCAGCAGCGTGTGCAATCCCAGCGATCCCAGTCCCGCCGCCCAGCCCAGCAAGCGGTGCGAGATCTGGCCGTGCGGTTGCTTTTTGCGTATGATTTACGACGCGGGTATGGGCAGGGCCAGATAACCCCCAGCCTCCAGCGTCATGGCCAGCGCAAGGGCGATGCGGTCGAGCATGTAATTGACCTGAGCATAGTGATGGGCGTACAGCGGCGTGGGCTGATGGTCGATCATGTTCAGCACGGCGTGGTTCAGCGGCACGGCCAGCGCCAGCGCACGAATGAAAGGGCCGGGTGCCTCGTCCAGCAAATCAGGTTTGCACCAGCCCAGCGTTTCAAGATCCGCCACGCCGAAAAGCAGTGCGCCCATGACACGTGCCTGTTCGCGCAACGCCTGTTTAAGATTCTTATTGGCGGATGAAATCGCCGTCATCCGAATCGCTATCCAGGTCGAGTAAATCGATGGCTACGCCTTTGGTCGGAGTTTCTTGCTCTTTCTTGCGTTTCAACACGGCCTTGGGTTCGCTATCGGCGAAAAAATCGTCCGGCTCGTCCGGCTCTTCCGGCTCTTCCGGCTCTTCTATACGCGACAATTGCCGGACGTGCTTTTTCAATTTAAAGAAGCGTGCGTTCTGCAACAGGCTTTCCGCCTGGGACGAAAGCTGGGCCGAGGTGGACGACATCTCTTCGGTGGATGCCGCGTTCTGCTGGATGACCTGATCCAGTTGATGGATGGCGCGGGTAACCTGACCAATACCTTCGGACTGCTCGTTGCTCGAGACGTTGATCTCTTGGACCAGTTCCGAGGTTTTCTGAATGCCGGGCACCATATTTTTCAGCAAGGATCCAGCGCGTTCGGCGATTTCCAGGCTCGATGTGGACACTTCGCTGATCTCCTTGGCCGCGCTCTGGCTGCGCTCAGCCAGCTTGCGCACCTCGGCGGCCACCACGGCAAAGCCTTTGCCATGCTCGCCGGCACGCGCC
>CAZOLK010000171.1:0-661 GCA_964580325.1 uncultured Verrucomicrobiota bacterium
GGGCGCTGCCGCCACCAGCACATGGGCCGGCCTGGCCGTAGCGGATTGAGGCTTCGGCGCAGGCGTCGGTGCAGGCGCAGGCTTTTCAGCGGATGGCGCAACGACCGCCGCTTCTGGTTTGGCCGCCGGAACCACGGCTACGTCGGGTGCGGGCGCATCGGTTTTCGCCTTTTCAGTCGTTTCGGCTTTTGCAGCCGGGGCCTGGGCGCTGTCCACCTCCAGGATCGGGTCGCCGACTTTCAGACTGTCGCCCGTGCTGACATGCAGCGCAGTGATGGTGCCGCTGACCGTAGACGGCAATTCGGCCGTGGCCTTGCCGGTTTCGAGTTCGAGCACGGGTTGATCCTGTTCAATGGCTTCACCCACGGCCACCAGCACGTCGATGACGTCGCCGCCTTCGATGTTCTCACCCAGTTCGGGACATTTCATTTCAAGAGACATGGAGTTGCTCCTTCTTTTCGATCAGGCAAAATAGGGGTTGGTCGCATCGGTGTCGATGCGCATTTCGCGTATGGCTTGCAGCACGAGGTCCATATCGATCCGGCTTTCGCGCGCCAGCGCGGAAAGCGCCGTGGCCGCGATATGCTTGAGATCGATCTCGAAGTGACGCCGCAAGCGGCGACGCGCATCGCTGCGACCGAACCCGTCCGCGCCCAGCACC
>CAZOLK010000171.1:671-7405 GCA_964580325.1 uncultured Verrucomicrobiota bacterium
ATGCGCCCCGGCACGCACTGGTCCAGGGCCGCAGGCAAGACCTTCATGTAATCCGATGCAGCCACGATCGGCCCTTCTGTTGCGCCAAGGCATTGCTCGAAGTAGCTGGCGCGCGCCGGTTCGGCCGGATGCAGCAGATTCCAGCGCTGGGTTTCAAGCGCGTCGGTGATCAGGTTTTTGTAGCTGGTCACGGACCATACGTCGGCTGCTATGTCGTATTTATAGGAAAGCATTTTCTGAGCCTTGAGCACACCGGGCAGGATTGCGCCGCTGCCGAGCAGGTGTACCTTGTTGGGGCTGTCCGGGTTGTCCGCGGGTTTGAGCAGGTATATGCCTTTGACAATGCCCGGAGCGGCGCCTTCGGGCATGGGCGGCTGGACATAATTCTCGTTCATGACCGTGATGTAGTAGAAGACGTTTTCGTCTTCCTTATACATACGGCGCAGCCCATCTTTGATGATCACGGCCAACTCGTAGGCATAAGCCGGATCGTAGGCGACCATGTTGGGGATGGGCAGGGCCAGCAGGTGGCTGTGCCCGTCCTGGTGCTGCAGCCCTTCGCCGGCCAGCGTGGTGCGGCCGGCCGTGCCGCCCATGAGAAAACCTTTGCAGCGCGAGTCGCCGGCCAGCCAGGCCAGGTCACCGATGCGCTGCAGACCGAACATGGAGTAAAAGATATAGAACGGGATCGTGTTGATCCTGTGGTGGGCATAGGCTGCACCCGCGGCCACGAACGAGGACATGGCGCCCGCCTCGGTGATGCCCTCTTCCAGGATCTGACCGTTCTTGGCCTCCTTGTAAAAGAGCAGGTTAGCCGCATCCACCGGCTCGTAGAGTTGGCCGCTGTGGGCATAGATGCCGCATTGGCGGAACAGCGACTCCATGCCGAACGTGCGCGCTTCGTCTGGTACAATGGGCACGATCAACTTGCCAATTTCCTTGTCGCGCAGGAGCTTGGTCAATATGCGTACAAACGCCATGGTCGTGGAGACTGCCCGTTCGGAGCCCGCGTAGAATTCGTCGAATGTGTCGGGTTTGGCCAGTTCCACGGGTACGGACACCGTGTTGCGGCTGGGCACGTACCCGCCCAGCGCGGCGCGGCGCTTCCGCAGGTACTTCATTTCCGGGCTGTTCTCGGGCGACCGGTAAAAAGGGATGTCCGTGAGTTGCTTATCGGAAAGAGGGATCGCGAACCGGTCGCGGAACGTGCGCAGTTCCACCTCGTTGAGCTTTTTCTGGGCATGGGTGATGTTCTTGCCTTCGCCGCTCTCGCCCAGGCCATAGCCCTTGATGGTCTTGGTCAGGATCACCGTGGGCGAGCCTTTGTGCTCAACGGCCCGCTTGAAGGCGGCATAGACCTTGGCCGGATCGTGGCCGCCGCGACGCAGATTGCCGAGTTGCTCGTCGGAGTAGTGTTCGACCAGCTTGAGCAGTTGCGGATAAGTGCCGAAAAAGAAATCGCGAATATATTTACCGCCTTCGACCTTGCATTTTTGGTAGGCGCCGTCGACCACTTCATTCATGCGCTTGACCAGCAACCCTTCTGTATCCTGGGCCAGCAGCGGATCCCAGTCCGAGCCCCAGATGACCTTGATCACGTTCCAGCCTGCGCCGCGGAAGGTCCCTTCCAGTTCCTGAATGATCTTGCCGTTGCCGCGCACCGGGCCGTCAAGCCGCTGCAGGTTGCAGTTGATCACAAAAATCAGGTTATCGAGGTGTTCGCGCGCAGCCAGGGTGATGGCGCCCAGGGTTTCCGGCTCGTCGGTTTCGCCGTCGCCCAGGAAGGCCCAGACCTTCTGGTCGCAGGGTTCACGCAAACCGCGGTCGTGGAGATACTGGATGAAGCGGGCATGATAGATGGAGGTGATCGGCCCGAGGCCCATGGAAACCGTGGGGAACTGCCAGAAGTCGGGCATCAGCCAGGGATGCGGATACGAGGACAGGCCAGGTCCCTGTGGATGTACCTCGTGGCGGAAATTGGTGAGTTGATCGGCGTTGAGCCGGCCTTCGAGAAAAGCGCGGGCATACACGCCAGGCGAGGCATGGCCCTGGAAATAGACCAGGTCGCCGGGAAAGCTGTCCGTGCGTGCTCGCAGGAAATGGTTGAAAGCGACCTCGTAGAGGGTGGCGGCGGAAGCATAGGTGGAGATATGCCCGCCGATCCCCTCTTCTTTGCGGTTGGCGCGCACAACCATGGCCATGGCGTTCCAGCGAATCAGGCTCTTGATGCGTCGTTCCAGCTCGCGGTCGCCGGGATAGGGCGGTTCATCGTTGACCGGAATCGTATTGATGTAAGGGGTGTTGGCCGTGAACGGCATGCGGATCCCGTTTTGGTAAGCGTGCACCTGCAGTTCTTGCAACAAGCGTTTGACCCGGTCGTGCCCGGAACGTGCGATCACGGCATCGAGGGAAGCCAACCAGTCCTTGGTCTCCAGTTTTTCCTCATCGTTTTCCTCATATATATAAGCATCAGACATCGTATTCCCCTTCCAGGCATAATCGTCGCTGCATAAACCATGTTCAAAGACCTTGCCGCTATGCTAAAACAGTCAAGATCCTGCGTCCAGCATAAATGGTCATTGGTCAGGATTTGACACTGGGCGTCGAAAGTTCGATCCCTTACCGGCAGTCCAGAATCTACCTTTCGTCATTTTTTTATTATACAGGCGGAAGTGCGCTCAGAAACGTTTGGTCAATGTCAGGCAGGTTATCATGCCTTGGCTGCGGTCTTTCACCTCGAATTCCCAGAGCGTCCGCAGGCTGAGGAAAAATTTACCGGCAGGCACGAGCGTGCTGACTTCAGGACCGACGGCCAAGGTGCTGTCCTTGTCTTTGTCGCCGGTCACGTCATCACCGCTGTCGTCGGTCACCTGCCACTGGCCATAGCCGCTCAAACCCACGTCCCAGGTTTTAGCCACGGTCTTTCCCAGGCCCCATTCCACATGAAAATCGTGGCCGGGAGTGCTGTTGACGTCGCCTTTTTCGCTGTGTATCTCGTAGCGGCCCAAGGCGGAGATGTGCCAGGTTTTAGCGGCATCGAAATAATAGGTGCTGCCCAGCGTCAGCATACCGGTCCACATATCCTTGCCCGGCGATGAAGGTTCGTTTTTATCGTACTTGCCCACAGGCAGATAAAGCCCCAGGCCGGCCGCGGTATCATAGCGTTCTCCATGCCAGGACAGCACAAAAGGCTCGATGCAAACGTCTCCCAGCCCAGTACTGCTGTCGTCCACCTGCAAAGCTTCGATCTCCAGGTCCGTATAAATGAGCGGCACAATCACATCCGCGACATAATTTCCACCCAGGATCTTATATTCAGAGACCCAGATGACGCGGGGCACGAGCGCCCAGATCGAAACGTCAAAACCAATATCCAGATCGTTGCCGTCAGCATCCTTCATCTCATCGGTGCGATAATTCACACCATAGATGCGCGCGTACAACCCGGGCGGCGGAATGGACGCAGCTTTGAGACCTTCCACGCCGTTGACATATTCGTTGCCTATTTCACCAGCCTGCAGCGCTCCGATCACCGACAGTCCAGCCAACACGATCAGCATAACTTTCATTCGCATACTCCAACTCCTCTGTTTTCTACTATATGCACGTAATGTTAGTGAATACATAATGGACATAGCCACATTTGGCAAGGAAAAAATGTAAAGAGATGCTGGAGATGGTGTAAGGAAGGTGCAGGGCGCGGGGTGCGCGGGGCGGAAAGTGGATGCTAACGCAAACTGGAACGGCTATGTCGTCCCCGGGCGCGCCCTACAGTTGTTTCGTTATCTGTCACTGTCGGTTCTGCGTATCGTTCTGTTTATTGCCGATTGCCATACGCACATCGCGCAGGCGAACGGCAGCCATGTCGTGGTTGGGACAGATGTCCAGACATTCCTGGAACAGGGTTTGGGCCTGTTCCAGTTGCGCGAGTTGCATGGCGCATTCACCCAGGTGAAAGCTGGCGCTGCGGCGGTGTGCCGGATCGCCCAGTTTTCGCGCGCGCTGAAGCATGCGCTCGAAGCAGGTATGGGCCTCATGCCAGCGTTGCGCCTGTTTGTGGATTTTGCCCATTTCGCGCAATACGTCCGGGTTGTCGGTGCGGGCGCGGTCCTCCTGTTCAAGGATGGCCAACGCCTGGACTGGATTGTGGTTGTCCAGCAGATGGCGCGCCTTTTGCAGGCTGTGGTCCGGAGTATCCTCCGCAACCGCGGCTGGCGGCAGGACACGGGCACGCACGATGGCATGCCAGTCTACCGGCGGACCGGGTTCTCGCTTTGGCGTGTCGGCCAGCGCCTGTTCGTACAGGGCCACGGTCTTGCGCGCACAGGTTTCCCAGGAAAAGCGTTGAACCTGGCGCAGCCCCTGGTCACGCATACACGCACGTAGCTTTGCGGAACCGAGCAGCGCCTTGATAGAAGCGGCCAGTTCGTGCGGCCGGTCTGGGTTGAAATAGAGCGGCGCGGAGCCGCCCACTTCAGGCAGGGAATCGGCCGTGGAACTGACCACGGGTACGCCGCATTGCATCGCTTCCAGCAGGGGCAGCCCGAAACCCTCGGCGCGCGAAGGATAAATCATGAACAGCGCGCCGCTCAATACCGAGGCCAGATCCTCTTCGTTCAGCATGCCCAGGCGCAGCCAGTTCGGTGTCGGTTGATGGTCGTCGCCGGTACTGACCAGCGTCGGCGGGGGCAGGCCCTGTTCGCGCAACAGGCGCAGGGCTTCGTGTACGACACCCGCGTTTTTGTAGGTACGGTTGTAGTGCGTAGAGCAGAAGATGTACTGGCGCGGCAGTCCGTATTGCTTGCGCGCTATATCCAGACGTTGCGGCGCGGCAGGTCGAAAATGGCGGCTGCAGGCCAGCGGAATAACGGTCAACTGCTCCGGCGCGCAGGGGACTAGGTCGACCACGTCGCGAAACGATGCCATGCTGGGTACAATTACATGATCCGCGATCTGGATAGAGCGGCGAAACCAGGGCAGTAAGTTCCAGAAATGGTCGTTGCTGAAGTCACGATGACCTTTGAATACGATCATGTCCTGTACGGTAATGATCCGGGGACAGGCTAGCGCTTCGGCTGTTGGATACCACAGCGCATGGGCCAGATCGAGCGGGCGGTTGCGGAACAGATTGGCCAGCACGCGCTGCTCGACCGGGTAATCGCTGAATGCCGCGGGCGCCCGAATGGTCAGCATGTTGCCCTGTGCTTGTTCGCTAAGCTCAGCGCCGCAGCGCAGCACGATCCAACGCCAGTCCGGGCGCAGCAACGGCAAGCGTTCCGTCATTTCACGAGCGTAACAGCCTACGCCAAAGGGCAAAGCATCGATTGCGCGCGCGTCCAGCAGTATGGTTTTGTTCATGGCCAAAGCTCCGAATACTGCTGGAACCAATTTTGCAGCAGCGGCGCCAGCGCGGTTTCGGGATCCTGCCACCTGGCGTAGAGATATTGAAACAGGACATGGCTATAGGGCACGAAAGGCGAACCGAACATGGTCCATGACGAATAGGCCTGGGCCTGAGCGGTGTCCGGCGCGGTTCGAATATCGATGCCGTGTTTTTGCGCTACATTGTCCACCAGGCGTTGCGCTTCGTCCTGGGCGCCGGTTTGGCGTAGGGTCAATGCCATATTGAGCACCCAGAAAAGGCGTCCCTGTTCACAACGGTAGGCCAGAGCGCGTTGCGGCAAGCCCAGTTCGCGGAAAAGAAACGCCAGGCGCGCCTGGCCGTTGTGGTCGTTCTCGCGAACAGCCAGGGCCAGCGGTTCCACTTGATCCGCGCACACGGTTGCACCGGTTGCCAGGTCCATCATGAGCGCTTTCAAGGCATTGAAAGGGTAGCGCAGGTTGCGGAATGTAGGCGTGCGCAGGAAACGGGCGGTCTGGTTCAATTCCCAGCGACAGATCAGGCAATGGGGCAGCCAGACGGCTTTGCGAAACAGCGAGGCTGGGTCATACGCCTTTGCGGACAAGGCCTTGATCGCCTTTTCGTGTTCTCCCGTGAAAGCCTGCATAGTCCCCAGCAGGACCTGTTCTTCGGCCGTTGTTTTCCACGAGGGAACCCAATCCTCCATGGCCTGGCAAAGCCAGGATGCGGCGCGTCGGGAATCGTCGGTATACAGGAAAACGTCCATGCCCCAGGTCAAAAAGCGCAGGACGTCACGCGGTGCAAAATCGTTACGGTGCGTGCAGATGCGCTCGATCCAGCAGGTGACTGTGTGGCGCGCGTTGGCGGAGCCGTAGTGCACGACCAGGTCATGGACCAGGCTCTTGTCAGGCAGATGCGCCGGGTCCTGGGGCAGACCGGTGTCCGCGCCCAGCAGCCAATCGACCATGAGCCGGCAATTCCGGCCCGGAAGGTCATCGCCGCTTGCGTGACCGGCCAGGCGCAATGCCTGTTCCGCGGCACCTTTTCGGGTATAGAGCAGCACGGCCCGTTCTTTATCCATACCCGTGAGTGGCGCGGACTGTACGTACGCATCCAGTGATTCCCACAACCGCGGTTTATCGCACGCGGCAAAGTTGTCGTTCATCAAACGCAGGAAAAGCGGACGCGAAACCTGTTCGGCCCGTTGCTCGAGCAGGGATGCATCGCCGGCCAGTGCGGGCGCCATGAGGTCGCGCAGCATACTGCTCAACCGGTCGTCGTCGCGACTGTCCGTCGTGGCCGCGTCAGCGGCCAGCCAGCGCTGTACCTGGCGCACCAGGCGGTTATGTCATCATCAAACCGACGGTGAAAG
>CAZOLK010000171.1:7415-11463 GCA_964580325.1 uncultured Verrucomicrobiota bacterium
ACCAGGGTTTTCGCCACATAGCGGTAATCCAGCGCGACATAGTGTCTGTAGGAAGCCTGCTTGTCGGCCGGCACATGGGCCAGGGCCCACAGCAGTTCTTCCCGGGTTCTGAACGAGCGCGCTTCGAAGTCGGGGATCATCACGTCAGGTCGGCTGATGATCATCCAGCGGATATGCTCGCGCAAAAAGCCGATGGGATCCGACTCGTTCGGCAGGTGGTTTTTCATGGACGCCATCAGGTTATAGAGAAAGCGGTCAGAGTTGCGATGCAGCGAGTCGAAGCGCCCGTCCTCGTAGAGCAAGGGCAGCATGCCTTTGAGGATGGCTGCTTCGCGGCGCATGCTGTCGCGGTTTTCACCCACGCGCATCAGCAGGTGCGCGTCCGCGGCAATGATCTCCATGATGCGCTGGTGCGTGCCGGAGGTGATGTTCAAGTGCAGGTTGCAGCGGGCGGCGCGATAGCCGCGAAACAACTCATCGCCGTGACGTAGCGGCGACCGGGCGTAACGGGCAAAGCGCGGGTGCGCGTCCCAGCCCTGGCCGTAGAGATGCAGGTCAAGCCCGGCTTCGTCAATCCACTCCAGTACGACCTGGCGGTAGATGACGTCGTTCAGGCGCCAGTAGAAGAGCCGGAACAGGTTGTCGGCCAGGTCGCCCGGCAACAGGTTCAGGTCGTTTGAACGCAGCCCGAGGTATACCTCGGCCCAGTCGTTGAACTGCATCATCTCGCGCAGGAAAAGGCCGCGGTCACTGAAGGTCCGACCCGTGCGGTACTGGTTCCAGAGATGGTCGTGGATCGCCTCGCAGGCGGCGCGCGGCAAACCCCACAATGTTGCTTTGGGCAGGATCGTCTCTTCCATAATCCGGTCGGTTGGCCGGCTCACATTGGACATGAAAGCCACCTCGCAGGCCAGATCGTCGGTCTGGCCGGTGTCGATGGTCGCGGCGCGGGTTTGGGCCGTTTTGGCCGGGATCAGCAAGTGAAAGAAACGGTCCGCGGGATAGCGATAACGGTTGACTAATTCGTCGCCGGCATAGCCTGCAATGAAATCGCGGCAGCGTTCGCGGGTCAGTTCGCGGAACGCGGCCGCGGCCTGGTCGTTGAGCAGGTGATCCATCTCGTCCTGGACCCAGGTGACGAAAAGCATGTTGGGCGGATACAGGGGCAAGGCTTCGTGACGCAGGTGATCGATGAACAGGAACAGGTCGGGCTTGAACCGGTGGATGCTGCTGACCAGATGCCATGGCGTCAGCATGGCGTCGGTTTTGAGTTCAAGCGTGTCCCAGCCGAGATGCTCGAAAGCTTGGAGCGTATCGCGCGTGGAATACTGGATATAGGTTGACCAGGCGCAGGTCGGCATCATGATCCGTGGCGGTCGGTCTGCCTGTTGCATCAACAGTGCGCGCAAATCCCGGTCGGACTGGGCTGCATAATAGGCTGCGTTTTCCTGAACCAGCCGGCGCGTCTCGGCGTCGCGCGCGTTGGTTAGTTGGATGAGCGGCGTCAGAACCTGGCCCAGAACCGTGTCGCCAGCGCCGGAGATCAGGGTGAAGATATGCGGAAACGCGGGATGCGCGCACAGCCAGTCCACCTGACCGACCGCGTCCTGGGCCAGGAAAAAATGGGTGCGCGGCGAAGCGATGAGCGCACGGGCGTCGCAGCTCGTCAGAAATCCATACAGGCAGGGGATCGAATCGATGCCGATCCAGAGCGGTTGGGGACAGTGCGGGCCAGACGCCTGTTCGCAGTTATTGAAAATGGTCAGGATCTCCTGGCCCGGGTAACAGCCCACGATCAGTACGGGTCGCGTAAAGTCCATCAATTGCGCGGCCTGTGCGTTGACCTGTTCCTGGATCCGTTGCAAGGGGCGTACCGGATCGGTCAACGGCGTCAGCTTGTCTCCGTGCCTGAGGGCATAGGCCAATCCGCCCTGTTGGGCCTGGAAAACGTGCAGCAGATGTTTATCCCGGTCCGCTTCCACGGCGCGGCGCAGGTCCGGATAGTGCTGGGCCAGGTAGGCGAGGTTGGCGTCGAGAACCCGGGCGGCGGCAGGCATTATGTCTCGCTTTCGCTTGCATAGCCCAGTGCTGGGATCAGGTCGCCGGCAAGGGCGGGCGGCTTGATAATGCTGTGGTAACCGGTCAAATCGGCGCTCCATGATGGGCCGCATATCCAGGCCCTGGTGTATGGCGTCCTGGTAATCGTAGGGTTTGAGTCCGCACGATGCCTGCACGATCGGGTCGGACAGGAGGGCCAGCACCCAGCGGCTCGCTGTTTTGTGGGCGCAACAGTGGAAGATGTTGTCCAGGGCGGTGCACGAACGAGCCGCAGGCATATCCCAGGTGGTCACGTCCACGGTTGGTTGCGCGGTGCCAAAGGCTTGGCGGTGCTTTTCGCGCATGGCCTGCTGATAGGTATCCGTCCCCAGCACTACCTGGTCGAAAAGGGCGATGTCGCATTGAGCGACCGGCACGACCGGCCGGCCTTCAAATTCCAGATCCCGCGGGTCGTCGTCGATATACACCTCGGGCAGCGGCAAGCCGGCTGCCCTGATCATCGGCGCCAAGCGCCGGGTAAACGCACCCACCCCATAGATGGCGTAGCGTTCTCGGACTTGGCTGAACCCATCGATAATCAACAGCGCACGATGTAATGTTTCAAGATTAGGCATGATCCATCTCTGTTTCGATTTAATAAAAAACATAATAATGCCATGACCCTTGTGATTAGCAACCTTTATGCCAGGCTTGTTCGGGCGCATCTTCGAGTTACGAGGCAACCTGAAGGTGCTGTCGATTTATTCGAAAACAATTGACGAAGATCGCGACGAAGATCTTTTTGACGTGGCATCCGACCTGCTTGTTCCCAGATATGAGCGAAAAGGCCTGCAAAATTTCAGTCGTGACCTGTTGCTACAACCAGGGACGGTTCATGGCTGATAATATAGCATCCGTGCGCAACCAGGATGTACCGGCGTTTGAGCATATCGTTGTGGATGATGGCTCAACGGACGAGACCGCTGAAGTGTGCGCTCGCTATCCCCATGTCCGCTATATCCGCCAGGACAATGCAGGTCAGGCCGCGGCATTGAATACAGGCTTCCAGCAGGCGCGCGGCAACGTGATCGCCTGGCTCAATTCCGATGACTATTATGTTCCGGGTGCTTTTGCTGCCGTGACCGCGCATTATCCCCAGCTCTGTCAGCAGCGCCTACTCGCCGGCGCGGCCCAGGCCGTGGACGTGCGCGGTAATGCGCTTTGGCCTATGCCCATCGAGCCGATGTCGTATGTTCGCCTAGCCCTGCATCCCTGGTTGTTTCAATGGCGCGGCCGCTGCGTCATGCCGCACCAACCATCCGTTTTTTTTCACCAAGACCTGCTCGACGCGACCGGCCTGCTCGATACCTCCTTGAAGTATGCCATGGACTACGATCTCTGGCTGCGCGCCCTGCACAAAGGCTGGCGTTTTCTCAACCGGCCCGAAGCGTATTCCTGTTATCGCTTTCATTACACCTCCCATTCGGCCCAGGGCTTTGATACGTTTTTACCCGAATACGACCTTGTCGCACGCCGCCACATCGCTTCGCTGCCGTTTCGGTTGCGTTTGTGGCTGTATGCCTGCATGCCGTTCCTGCGCGCGACCAGTGCGGTTCATGCCAGACAACGCAGCTACTGGGACCTGGTCTTCGGGCCACCTGCGGTCGAACCGGACCTGTCACTGGTCGAGGTGCGCGATAACCCGGAGGTCAACATCGTCACGCCGGTTTGCGATCATTTGGCGGAACTGGAACAGACCTGCGCGCATCTCCGGCAGCAGACTTATCCCCACTGGACCTGGACGCTGGTGGACCACGGAACTGGCACCGGGTCCCGGCAACACGCCGCGGAACTGGCGGCAAAAGACGCGCGCATCAGCATGTTCAGCGGTTCGTGCAACCAGGCGCTCGATCAGGTCGCAAGTCCCTATATCGTATTTCTTGAGCCTGGCGACACATGGCCGGTCGAAGCGCTGGGCCGGCTAGTGCGTCACATGGAGACCTATCCGCAT
>CAZOLK010000172.1:0-11394 GCA_964580325.1 uncultured Verrucomicrobiota bacterium
CATTTGAGTTTTGGTATTTCTGCCTTCATGAAAAAACCAAGTTCCTATCAATTTCATGAAAAAATTTCTCCCAAAACAAGCGTGGTTTTGAAAGGTCATGGGGTATTTCAGGCAGCACCCGTGAAAAGGAGGGAGCGTAGGACAAAAACAAGGGCAAGTGGATGCTTATCCTGTTTAAAAATTCAAAAAATTAGTTTGCTTTGTCATTTGAGTTTTGGTATTTCTGCCTTCATGAAAAAACCAAGTTCCTATCAATTTGAAAACAACAGATCGGAAGGGAAAACACATGAATATGTTTGTTCATCTGAATGTGCACAGTATATACAGCATCGGCCGGAGCGTATTGTACATACGCGAAGCTTTGACCTGGGCTGTTGCGCAAGGTGTATCCACCATGGCCCTGACAGACCTTGGCACACTCGGCGGCGCCATTCGCTTTCAATGCCAGGCACGGCATAAAGGTATACGTCCCATCATCGGTTGCGAGTTTACCTGGCCGCTGCATGCGCATTCCATACCCGGCTGCCGGGCCCGCTTAATCCTGTTGGTCCGCAATCTCGACGGCTACGCCAACCTTATCAGGCTGCTTTCGCAGAGTCGTGCCGGATATATGCTGCCTGACCTGCCCATGGGCTCTTGCGATGGATTGCTCGCCATCTGGCGCCCGACGCCCAACCTCATACACCGTTTAACCACATCGGATCTCAAGCGTGAACTCAACTGCCTGTCCTGCTATTTCGCGTCCCAAAATCTGCACGCCAGCCTGTATGTCGGCATGCCTGAGCCTGTCCACAAGATCGCGGTCCTGGCCGAAAAGACAGGGCTGCCACTGGTCGCCGTGCCGGATGTACGTTGTGTGAAACCCGCGGACACCGCCTCGTTGGACCTGCTGCAGCGCCTGTGTGGCGAACGCAGCCGCACTCAACCACCCAGCACAGGATGTCATCTGCGGACGTATGATGAGATGTCCAACCTTTTCATCGCCTACCCCGAGGCCCTGGCAAATACAACACGTATCGCAGAGCAGTGCGACTTTCAGATTGCGGCGCAGGAACCCTTACTGTCCGGGCAGCCGCTGTTTGAGGAAAAAGCCTGGGATAAACTGCGCAGCCGCGCCATGTACGCCATGATGAAGAAATACCGTGTAAAACGGCAATGGACCCATGCGGATCAACTGGTCATCAAAAGATTCCACGATGAACTGCACATGATCGAAAACGAAGGTAAGCAAGCCATCTTTCTGCTGTTGGATGAGATCCAGCGGTTCGCGTTTGAACATCGACTGGCACGCAATGTCTGCGCCTGTTCCCTGTTCAACGCCAGCATCGTTGCGTATGCACTGGACCTGACCGGCGTTGATCCGCTGCGACATGAGCTGATTGCGGTAGACTTTTTGACCCGGCTCTTTGGAGCAATAAACCTGGCCACCGGGGAGCAAAGTGCAAAGCTATTGGTTCAGCATCTAAGCGAAACCCATGGCGAATGGCATGTGTCCTGGTTGGCGCGTTATGGACACCGACCGCTGGATCAACTCATTCGCAAAATCAGTGGCTGGTTGCATGTCGCCCCCAAGACGCAGGAAACGCTGTTGGCCCTGCATAAGTACATTGCCGGCGCCCACGAAGATCCGAGCATGGAATGGGATTGGATCGAGCAACAAGATGAAATCCGCACGCTCATGGAAAAAGACGAGACATGCCGCGACTTGGCCAACCATCTGCGGCTTCTTTCCGGCTGCTTCGAGCAGAGCAGCCGGCATCCCGGCCAGTTCGTCGTGACCACTGCAGTCAACCCCGCTTGTCCGGCAATGCCTTGTCTGCCGATGCGCCATGATCATTGTGAATATGATGCGCGCTCCATGTCCTTTTTGAACAGCGTCTATTTCCAGGTGAATGAAGATCACTGCGTGCAGGTATTGCTGGATCGCATACCGCAGGGGCAAACGATTTGCGTGGAAGAAGGGCAGCTTACCGATGCCTTGATCCAGCAACAGCACATAGATCTGCTTGAAATCTTCGTGCATAATCGCTGGGCGGCGCCGGAAGACGATGCTTTTGTGCGGGACATACTCAGGAGGGCCAAACCCTGTTCCCGTGATGAACTGGCCGCTGTAATAGGTCTGACCCTTCACAACATGACAAAGCAACTGGAGCGGTATATCAAGTATGAACCGGTGGGCAATATACATTCTGCAGTGGACAAAGTGCTTGAACCTACACGTGGCCTGCTGCTCTACCGGGAACAGGTCATGCACCTGGCTCATATTCTGGCCGGCATTGACTACAAAGAAGGAATCGATTTGACCAGGGCCATTGGCCATCGTGACGTGGAACATCTCAAAAAGTGGCGCACCCGGTTTGTGAGCGGATGTGCAAACACAGACAGCATGGGACAAGAACAGGCCGGCGCTTTTTTCGACAATGTGCTCAGCAAGAATATAGTCATAAGCAAAGCAGCTCTGCTTGGCTCGGCCAACCTGCTGGCCGAGGCCGCATGGGTTTGTTGGGATTCCGTGGAAACAGGGGGGCTGGATCAGCCACAAGACCGCACTATGAAAGATTAGTAGGGTTCACGGGAAAATAACATGCCATTTTGTGGAGTCAGTTGCCCAGCCCAGCAAGGCGCAAAAACGCAGAATCTTGGAATATTTCGAGCTTTTGCAACGCCGCTGGATGGGATAGTCGGCCCTCAACATGGCATGTTATTTTTCTGTGGGCCCTTAGCGGCCATATGCTGGATTTCTTCTTCCACGGCTTGTTTCAATTCGATCGGTCCCAGCACTTTGACCCAGCGTCCCCAGGAAAGCACCCAGCGCTGCACTTCATAGAGCCCCTTGGCTTTGAAGCTCAACTCCAGATCACCATTTCGGCGTTTTTTTATTTTCTGCTCAGGATGCCAAACCCGTTCTTCGATCCATTCAGCTTGTTCCTTGTCGAACTGCAACCGGATCGTATATACCTTGTCCTGAATCGCAAAACGACCGAATGTATGGGCCAGCATTTCACCGGCCTCAAAGTCGTCAGGCAGTTCAAACGTTTCATCAAGAAGCTTGGCCGATTCGATCTTGGCCACAGCAAACTGGCGGATATCTTCGTGCCCCCTATGGACGCCGAACACATACCATTCACCCAGCAGATTGGCCATATGATAGGGTTGTATGTACGAGTGCTTATTCTCTCTCGAACCCTGACCCGGCAGGCGGTACCTTATCTGCAGCACCTGCTGATAGAGCAAGCCCCGAATCAGCATCAACCAAACCTTTTCGTTGATTTCGCGCACAGGCGGCAGGGTGAAACTAAAGCGGAAGCACAGCCATTCGGGCCGAAAACTTATCTTCTCGGTCAATACTCCTTTTAGTTTTTCGAATACCGAGTTCAAGGCGCCACCCATCGGCGTATTCCTGTACATATCGAGCAATCGGGAACCTATCGCCAATGACAATAGTTCATCCTCAGTGACCTGGAAAGCAGGCAGATGAAAGGACTTGTCGGTGTAATAGTAACCCTGCTGTTGTGGATCATAAGCCAATGGAGCGCCCTGCTGGTATTTCAGAAAATTGATATCGCGCTGAATGGTTTTGGACGAAACCTCCCACTCCTGTGCGAAACGATTGCAGTTGGGATAGCGGCCTGCGCGGATCTGCCGATCCAATTCGGCAAGACGTACGATCTGTGGTTTGTTCATGTGTTCACCTAAAGTTTTTTTACCGGCAGACATCATATGTCCGTTGCCCGCATTATAATGACCATAAGAATAAATTCAAGTTCGATCGTCAATGACTATAAACAATTCATGGCGATCTATTTGAAAGATTTGCAATCAGCGATATACTTAATAATGGACTCATTGACTTTCATATCAGTTACCACGCAGTCGGTTGTATCACCTGCATAAACTAATTATAACCATGGTGGTTATCTTCCGCCAGCAACTATACTCACTAGATTATTACTACTTTGTAGATCAAGCAAAAAGTAAACCGCAAACTTTTCACATTTTTATGATTGACATGTATGGCCATCTCGGCTATTTTTTAAAAGAAATTATGTTGAATCAAACATTGCGCGAACAGCTGCCGTGGTTGGCGGTGCAATCGCCATATTCAAACAATAAAAGGAGTGGCTATAAATGAAGCTCTATTCCTATATCGTGACACATGACACTGGGTTCTCACCCAATCCTTTTTGGGGGTGTTGTACGCTTGCCGACTGCAAACCGGCAATCCGACGGACAGCGGAAGTGGGAGATTGGATCGTCGGGCTCAGCCCGAAGGCCAGTGGGAATCGGGTAGTTTTTGCCATGGAGGTCGATGAGATTCTAGACTACGCGAGTTATTTCCGCGACCAGCGTTTTTCCAACAAAATACCTGACTACACCCGAGCAGAAGTGGTTTGGAAGGCAGGGGACAACATCTACAAGCCATTAGAGAATGGCGAGTTTCAGCAGTTACATTCCATGCACTCGAACGGAGATGAAGAGAATCCCGAAACAAAGGCCCATGATTTGGGTGGCGAGAATGTTCTCATAGCGAAGAAATTTTACTACTTTGGGGCTTCCGGACCGGAGCTGCCGCCTTCCTTGGAAGAACTGAAAGTGGGGCGGGCGCAAAAGAGTCGGTTCTCCAGAGAGACCATTGATGACTTTCTGGAGTTCATCTCAATGTATCCTCAAGGGATCAGCGCACGACCAACGGACTGGCCGAGTAGTGATATGTCATGGAAGCAGGAAGCATGAAACTGATTCTAAGCAGAAAGGGATTCGACTCAGCTTCAGGCGGGGTTCCAAGTCCGATCTTCCAGGATGGTCGGATGCTTTCCTTACCCATTCCAGACAAGCAATCGGTGGTCACCTACGGGGAGATACAGTACAAGGGTTGTTCGATTGGCCCACTTGTCGAGCAACTCAGTGGAGGGCGCATTACCTCGAAGTACCTTGCCCATATCGATCCGGATATCGTTAGGGGCAGCCTTCCCCGCCAACGCGGTTGGCGACCGATTTTCGGGCAGACCGACCAAGCACAAGGACACCTACGGAAATGCAAAGTGGGGGTTGGCGATCTCTTTCTATTTTATGGTCTCTTTCGTTGCGTAGAGAAGAGCAACGGGGTTCATCACTGGGTCGCCAATAGCAGGCCACTTCATGTCCTGTGGGGGTGGCTACAAATCGACGAGGCTCTGCTACTTGGCGAGGCAACGCCTACTGAGTACCCATGGGCAGAGTACCATCCACACTTCCATCGTGGAAGCGACCGGAACAATGTGGTCTACTTGGCGCGGCGTTACCTCGAAACCAACCGCGGGGCGGATGGCGATTGTCCGGGTGCGGGGGTATTTCCGCGGTTCTCGCGTGAGCTGCAATTGACTGCGCCCAACGCGAACAATACCAGCACCTGGGAGCTTCCGGGCTGGTTTCATCCCGGGGAGGGGCGAACGCCCCTGACATACCATTCCGCGCTTGGCCGATGGGGGAGAAACGGCTCACGTACAGAGCTGCGGACAGTGGCGCGAGGTCAGGAATTCGTACTCGACTGTGATGAATACCCGGAAGCGATCAATTGGGCTTCGGACCTGATCCTGGAGCACGGGAAGTAAATGCTGAAATGTGTATGAATCTCCCACGAGCTGGATAGGTTCGAGCGCTGACCGAATCATGAAAAAACCAAGTTCCTATCAATAACGCGAACAACCGGCAGAAGCCCAAGCGGAACACGTACTTAAACAACCCGCCTTCGGCGCGACCTTACGGTCTTCGGCGTCGGCCTCGGGTTTGGCGAAGCGACGGGACTGGCGCGGGTCATGCACAGGCTTCGAGCATGAACCGTGACAGGCACGGCGCAGGGGACGCCGCATTCGATACAGCGGCCAACCCGCTACCGCATCGGGGAGTCGAGAGGGCTTCCCTTCGCCCCGGCACCCGCCCACGGTCCGCTGGCTTTGGGTAGCCGCATCTTTAAGGCCGTGGGCGGGTTCGATTAAGCGGCTGTTGCACAATCGAGGATTTGCAATGCGCGATCATGGGCCATGTTTTCGGCCAGGGCGGCGGCGCGTTCAAAATTATGTACGCGATATATTTTTGAGCGGCGTGTGTTGCCTTCAAGGTCGGCCACATAAACGGACCATTCAGGGATCTCCCAGCCGTCGCGTTCATGGATTACCGATTCGGGGCCTGTGAAGTGTACGTAGTTCATCGATTCCCCCCCGCATCACTGAACACAAGTCCCTCGCCAAAGCCCAGGGCCTGCCGTGCGGCCTGCAGGGTGTTTCCACTCGTGGTGCAGTTGTCCACGAAGAAAGTACGGGCCGCATCCAGCCATTTCTTGGGGTTGCGTTCCATGTGGTGCTGGTCTATGGGCAAGGGTCCGCGTTTGGCTTTATGGCGTTCGCATGACGATTCGACGGGCTGGGTCCGGCGTAGGCAATCGACCACGCGAGCGCCTTCTATGTGCTGGGCTATCTGGTTTGCAAGTCGCCGATTTGCTTCGGTGCTTCCGTTGCTGCTTGGGATCGGAATCAACGCGCAAGGGGCGCCGGTGCATAGTCCTTCAAGCAATGCGGCCATTTCATGGGCGGCGGTATGCAAGGCAAGGGTGTAATCTTGATTGCAAGCGTTCTTTAGGTCGTATGAAATATTGCGAGTATTCCACTCCTCCGGCGTCAAGGGTCGGCTTCTCGGGCTGACGTATTTGCGGGCGGCGTGTATGTTCATGACCTCCCCTTTCCCCTGCGCGTGTGAAGGGTTACGTGTGCGGCGGCTAGGTCCTCATACGTCCAGATACGCGGACTTATGATGTCGTATCCTGTATTGCACGCATTCGGATAAATGAGCCGATAAAGGGGCTCGTCAAACGAACTGCAAGCGGCGGCGGCGCGTTTGGATAGTCGCCTGACGCGGGCAAGTATTCCGGTGGGTGATTGAATTAGGTCGCCTGATTTTAATTCGGGTAACATGATGACCTCCTTATGATGGGAAACTGACTAATCCGGTTTCGCGTAGGCTTATGAAGGAACTACGGGTGTTTTTTCCGGTCGCGTCCTTGCTGGGCCTGCCGATGATCACATGATCAAGGATTTGCATTTCCAGTACCTTCCCCGCCTCCACTAGCTGACGCGTGATTCGGATATCCTCGGGGCTCGGCGTCGGGTCTCCGCTCGGGTGGTTGTGTGCCAGTATGATCGCGGCGGCGGCGTCCATGATTGCACTGCGAAACACTTCGCGCGGGTGCGCTAGGCTCGCGTTAAGCGTGCCGATGGTGACAATGTGCTTCTCAATGATGCGGTTTTTCGTGTCGAGCGTGATGGTGACAAAACACTCCTGCGCGGCATGGCTCAAGTCGGCAAGAGCCAATTCGTGTTGCAAAACGCTCATTTTGATTGTCGATTGACAAAGTAACCGCGCCCCCGGCGGATCCGTGTGGGCTCGGTTAGTCTGCCAAGGTGGGGGAGCGCATTTAGTGTGCCGAAGTTGTAAGCGTGGTTTTCTATACTCCTCCCCCCGCGGGAGCAGGTGCATGTTCTTCTTCCTCGCCATGACAGCGACGACGGCATCGGCGCTGGGAGCCGTGTGGCCCAGAACGGGATGGGTGCGGGGTGGCGTTGCTGGCCACGATACGACGATCCAGAGCATTGTGCCGGGCTACAAGTTCGATGCGCTCTTGCGCCGTCGGGATACCGAACGCTATGACGACCGGCTGATCATCCGTGGCAACCTGATCGAGGCATTCGATCAGCTCATGGCCTTTGTGGACAAGCATCTGAACGATCCCTTCTACATGGAAGGCACCACCAGCATCAACCTCCGTTCGATCATCTTCCGGGAACTGGTCGCCAACATCATCGCCCACCGCGAATACACTAGCGCCGCACCGGCCACGATGATGATCTATACGGATCGGGTCGAGTTCGAGAATCCCAACGTGCCGCACTATCACGGCCGCATCGATCCCGGCCATTTCACCCCGTTCCCGAAAAATCCCACCATCTGCAAATTAATGATCCAGCTTGGCCGCTACGAAGAACTCGGCTCTGGCGTCGGCCGGGTAAACCTGTACCTGCCGCACTACGCTCCGGGCGCGGGCAAACCGGTGTTTGAGGATGGGGATATTCCCGACAAACCCACCAGCCGCCTTCAGAAATACCGCCTGACCGGAAAGGGCCGGGCTCGGATTGAAGAGAATGCGCGTGATGATCAAGCGGCCGGTCCGTCGTCAAGGCATACAAGGAGTGGGGGGGGGCGGGGATGGGTGTCAATGTCCCTGTTTTCCCCTTTCCACTCCTCAGCCTTCTCGCACGTCCGAGAGTAGCGGCCAGAGGCGACGCTTGAGGTCGGCAAGCACGGTGGACAGATCATAACCGTAGGAAGAAAGCAAACTGCGCCGAAGGAATGCCCTCCATTCGATTTCTTTCATGCCGTTCTCGATAAATTCCGCTGTAAAGGCGACCGGGATCTTTTCGGGCAGAGGCACGTTGCGCCGTTTGAATGTTGCTCGGATCGCATCGCGAAGAAGACCGTCGTCGATGTCCGTATTCGCGAGAATCACGTGCATGTCGTAAAAATCCTTCATCCGGCTGTTGAACGCCCCGAGAACCACTGCGGCGTTGAGCTTCTCCGCCACAACCGTCGCCGGGTGGTAGGCGCGCAGGCGCGGTGCCGGATAGTCCAATATCACCGGATAGTCTATAAACTGCGGCTCGGGATGCAAGGCATCTCCGAAGCCAACGTCAATTTGCATCGCCAAACGGGCACGCCCAAGGAATCCAGGGAGTCGAACTCGTACCCCATGGTACTCCTGGTCGTCGCGGATGTCTTCCGTCTGAATGGCATCTGGATTGAAAAACATGCCATCGTCTTCCACTTCCGCCTCGCATGCGTCGGTGAAAATGGCGCGCAAACGAGCGTGGGTCAGATCGCCAAACCCCAGCAAGTCGATGTCGCGCGTAGGGCGGCCGGGCACATTATGCCATAGCACAAAGAGCATGGCCCCTTTGAGAACAAACGTTTCGGAGTGACCGGCGATCTGGATTCGGTAGAGCAGGCGCTCCAATCCGTAGCGCATCAGCAAGTGGTTGAACTGTTCGCCGGTCGTGTTTCGAATATTGAGCAGCCGTTGATGAACGGATTTCACGGTACTGTCTGAACTCATAGGGTCATTTCCAGGTAGGGTTCCATGACGCGAGCCATCCGGCAGCACTTGGCCAGTCGCCATACGTCGTCACGAGTGGCCTTTCTCTGCTGAAACGCATCGCGAAGGGCTTCGCGGGCCACATCTATCCCGATTCGATTACGAAACTTGAAGCAGTCGACGATCGTCTTGGCAACCGAGTAGACCTTGATGATGGTCCCGTCCGCATCATGTGCTTCGACGCCTTCCGAAAACGCCGGGTCCGTGAGCTTGACAACATGCAGGTCGAGGCCCCTGCCGGTCGGCATGCGCGAGCCGCGTTTTATCGCGATCCAGGTTTCCAACGGCAACTGGGTGGAGATCTCATGAAACGCCAGGGCAGACAGCAGACAGATGACGCCATGTGGCACAGCAGCGGCTGCTGCGAGCAAATCTTCATGTGCCGGCATATAGTCCGCCAGCGCATACGCTCCACGGCTTACGCGCCGTAGTTCACCTTTTTCCGCAAGGTAGGAAAGTAGCGTGCGACTGGCCCCCACATTTTCTACGTCAGCGGCACCTATGATTCCGCGTTCCCGTGCCAGCGAAAGAATCTTTTCGGTCTGCATATCAGCAACTCCATCCTGTCGTTATGACTACATATAAGTATAAATGGTCTCGAATTGTCAACATCCATTCCGACACATCCATTCCGAAATGTCAGTCCATTTTTGATCGACGCAATACGTATGCGCCCCCGGAACAATTTTCTTCGCCGTGCTTGCAGGGGAGTGTGGGGAAGACACGTCCATCGATCCCGGCCATTTCACCCCATCCCCGACAAACCCACCAGCCGCCTTCAGAAATACCGCCTGACCGGAAAGGGCCAGGCTCGGATTGAAAAGAATGCGCGTGATGATCAAAAGGCCGATCCGTCGTCAATGGCATTGCAGGCATGAGTTGAGTGGCTGAGTCGAATGAACGTATGTAATCTTATCAGGTAATAGATTTTATATGCGGTGTCCCCTGTTTCTGCCGCCAACGGCGTGGGCTGCACTGATAACGGCGGTGGAAACAGGTGGCGAAGTACTGGCTGGAGTTGAATCCGTGCCGGAATGCCAGTTCCGTAACCGGGGTCTCGGGCATCGCCCATAAATCGCGCGCGGCGGCGTCCAGTCGCCATGCGCATAAGAGCTTGAGCGGACTTTGATTGTGCAAACGGCGCGCGCAGGCGCAAAACCGGGTGACGCCCATACCGCATTCCTCCGCCATCTCCTCCAAGGTCCACGGATGACTCCGCATCTGCTCGTTAGCCTGCAGCTCGGCAAGGAACTGCCGCACGGTCTCCTCCGATGACAATAACCGCGCATCCCCGCAAGGCGGCTTGGCACGCATCATGTGGAACAACCCCAGCACAATGCGGTTCAACTGCACCGCCAACTCGGACACCACCCAGGCCGGCGACTCCTCCATCACCCGCGCGATCCGGCGAAACGCCTGCTCGATTTCCGGGGACGCGCGCATCCGCGTCCGCACACTGCCGCGCAACCAGCTCGTCAACTCATCCCGCTCGCCCGGTTCCAGTAAAATCCAGGACGGCCAGGTCCACCGCTGGTGCGGACGGCTCGCGCCGACATGCAATATCACAAAATGCAACCGGCACGCTTCAAAGCAGGGATCCCCGTGACGATGCGCCTGCCACGGGCGCGTCACCGTGAAATCCCCCGGCTTCAATTCCTCCCGCCGCCCCTCCACCCGGAATGAAGGATGCCCATGCTCCACCCAGCAAAGCTCTAGCCCCTCGTTGCGATGAATCGCCATCCCCCAATCCTGTTGCTCCGCTGCGTCCATGACCCCCGCGCAACACAGGCCTCGGAGTTCATTATTCTTCATTATCGTTCCAGGATACAATCCGTGCACATAGGCGCTATACAGGATGCGCCCCTGCGCTACCGCTTCCCTTTGTGGCTTGCACGTATCTAATGCATATTGGTCTCCGTTCTCGGGATAGATGCCAGGCTTGAAGGGAGGGCGCGCGCTTATTTGTTTAATATTCTTCATAATAGAATATTAGACGCTTTTCTTCTGCGTGTCATTTACCCTTTTGCAGCATGTTGGATTAAAAAGGAGCAGACTATGGCCATGACACATCGAGAACGCATCCTCGCCGCGATCGAACACCGGGAACCGGATCGCGTTCCTATTGATTTGGGCGCAACGCCCAGCTCCGGCATCTCTGCAATTTACAAGGCGTGGCACAAGGAACCCATTGAAGGGCAGTACGACTTCAGATACGA
>CAZOLK010000173.1:0-6523 GCA_964580325.1 uncultured Verrucomicrobiota bacterium
GGCATCGCGGAAGTTGAGCGGGCCAACAGTAGACAATGACCACGCGGCGGAAGATCGAGGCGCACGGTTACGCCGGCATGGTTGTGCTCAAAGTTGGCTGGCTGCATAACGCCTTGTGCGGTATCGAGTTCAAAGAGTGAGGTGCCTTGCACGGTCACTTGGGTTGCGATGGGCTCGCTCCAGGGATTGGCAAAAAACCAGAGGATGCCCTGGCCGGTTTCAGCCCGACGCCAGACCAGTCCGCCTGGCAGCGGTTCGCCATTGGGCTGGGCGCACAAGGGCGTCATGTTTTTACGCAGGATGCGAACCAGTTCCCAGGCATCGCTAACTCGGGTGTGGGTCAGATCGGTCGGTTCGTTCGATGACCGGTTATCGACCTGGGTTGGCATCGTGTTCAACGCGTAGAGTGTCGTGTTTCGATTGGCGCATGCCTTGAAAAGCTCGAGTGTAGAGGCGCTCATGACGTTCATCGTGGGCGGCATGATCACGGCATCGTAAGCGCGTTCTCCCACATTCAGCCGGCCCTGCTCCACACGGCCGAATTCCGCCATGATCGTCTCGTCGCCCAGGTCGAAATCGATCTGATTTTCGTACAAAAGACATGCCAGGTCGATCTGGGTTCGCTTGATCTTGTCCATAGCCAGCGCCGAACAATGGTTCGCAACAGCGTCAAAGTCCGCCGTGTAACATGCCCAAGCGGCTGATGTCGGCATCATGAGCAGCACGCGGTTCATTTCGCGGCCCTGTGACAGCACGGCATTGGCCCTGGCCACATGGTCTGCGTGATAATGATAGATGCGCCACCACGGGCTGTGCTCGGACAGGGTTTGCGGCCAGTCGTATTTGCTGCAGCCGGCCAGCGATTCATGGCAGAGGTGTGGGTCAATCACATTGACGCCAAAAGCCATGACCAGGTCGTCGCACGGTTTGATCGTCTCGAAAGCGGTCTCGAATCCGCCGCCGCCGCAGGTTTCGACCATGCTCCAGGTGCGACCGAGCTGGTTGACCACGCTGGACAGTTCTTTGAGGTTAAGGATATAGAGGCCGTTATCGTGCAGGTTGGTAGGTGCATACTGGAACCCGAGCAAATCCTCGCCCGGCGCATGCATCCAGCGCAGCGAGGCCATGTTGCTGGGATGGCAATGCGGGTCGGGCCAGGTGTTTTCCATCAGGTGCCCGGTGAACAGCAGGTTGTTGGCCGCGCACCAGTCATGGAGCGGTTTCATGAAATTCTGGTTGAAAAGCCGGTTCAACGTGGCCTGGTAATCGTAGCGCACACCATTGGAATCGGGGTGCTCGAAACAGAGGCTGATCAGTGTTTCGCCCTCCAGTTCGTAGCCGTGATCTTTACGAAACTCGTTCATCAGAAAGCGCGAGAAGGGCAGACCGTTGCGATGGGCCAGGAAATGCGGCTCATCGCAGAACATCAGCCTTACGTTTTTATTGAAACGGAAACCACTGGTCTGGCGATAGCGTTCATGGGTCGTAGCCATGAGCGCTTCCACGGTTTCGCGGCGGGTAAGGTCCGGCACGGGCAAACCACCCGGACCCTCCGTCCCGGCCGTGACCAGCACCATGGCGTGGGTGGCTTCGGCTGGTTCAACCTGGGTGACATGGCCGTTGTCGATGTGCAGGTGCATCAACCGTTCGCCCGGCGTGCTGTCGCTGGCGGCTTTTAGCATCAACGTTTGCTGGGCCAGGCAGGGGTTGCGTGCGCAGACCTGGCCGCCGGCCGTACCGCCAGGACACATGAACTCGTCATAGATATGGAACTCCATATCGAGCCGCTCGCATTCGGCGGCCGCGAATTCCCAGAGCGCGAACCAGCGTTCCGTGAGGTAGCCGGTGATGTGCCCGGGCCGCGGATGGGCGAAAAGCCCGCCATATCCCTGTTCCTTGAAAAAGGTCAATTGCTCGGTTATACGCGCTTCGGTAAGGTCACCGTTGAGCGACCATTGCGGCGCCACCCGGTATGGGCGGGGCGGGTTTTTTAAAAGAGCCTCAAGTGATTGCATGGCGTGTTGTCCCGTTATAGTTGTTTTCTATGAGAGCAACTTTTTATCGCATTTTTCTGTCAGAAAATCAAGTGCATGGCTATTTTTTTGGTTGTGGCTCTGCTGCGCCGTGTCAGTCCGCGTCGGTCCGTGTTTCCGCGTCAGTCCGTGTTTCCGTGTCGCATGTTGTTTGCTGGGCGCCATCCTTTTGCTTACGCCGGATGCAAATAAGCGTGGTGTCGTCGTGCAGCAAACCGGGTTCTTTGATGATGTGGCGCTGGGCCCAGTCCGGTCTGCGCGAGGCCTGGTTGGCCATGAACAGCAACCGGCGCAGTGCGTCAGGATTCTCGAAATAGATGTCCCTTTTCCAGAACTGATCGATGCTGCCGATCGTTTCGCGTTTACCGGGTAGACGCCGGTTTTCGACTTGCATCAGATCGAGCACGCCGTCAGTGCCGATGAGCAGGTGTTCTAGCTCAGAGGTGGGTCGGAACCGGCAGATGTTGAATTTCTGGGTACGGAACGCATCGTAAAATTTATTGTCAATAAGCTTGTAGGCGATGTAGGGCGGTTCGTTGCCCGGAAACGGTCCGAGCTGGTGTACGTCGCGGTTGTAGACCCAGACCCCATCGCCCATGGCGAATATCGAACAATATTCCGGCGTGACGAACGCGCCCAGCACCGTGAACAGTAGATACTCGATCACCACGGGGTAGATATCGCCGACCATATTGGCAGAGGTTTGTTTCAGGACGTCGAGTACATCGCGGCTGACTTCTTCCAGCAGCACATCGACCGCTTTTTCGTCCATAGAGCCGGTCGGCTGCATGCGCAGGCTGTTCCACAGTTGATCGGCGAACATGGCCGCGCCCAGTTGCGCGCCAACCTCGCTGTACGCGCCGCTGCCGCACCCGTCGCAAACAATGGCCACGATCGCTTCATCGCTGCGCCGCACCTGGAATGCGTCCTGGTTGTTCTTGCCTTTTTCGGTCTGTTTGGCGCCGCGCACGCTGCCCGCGGCCAGTTCAAATTCCTTCAAATCCATCACCATCAAAGTCCTTTCGCTTTCCGGCCCCATGCGCCGGACCATCAGGTTTGCTCAGAACATAGTGTATTGCCGACACTATGTCAAGCGTATTTTCATAAAAAATCAATGTATGCTGCCTGGGATCAGGCCGGCGCGGTCGATTTCGGAGCCGGCTGTTTTTTGCCGGACAGATTCTCCGCGCTTGCGCTCATGGGTGGGACAGGCGCAGTTCCATTCGCGCCAGCGGCGGCGGTCCATGATGTAGCAATAGCAATCTTCGGGATACGGCGAAAAGTTGGGAAATACCTTCCAGTTACGCAGGCACACGGCGCGCAACAAGCCGTTTTTGCTCAAAACCCGGGCAGATGCCAGGTTGTCGACATGGCAGATGGCTATGATCCGCTGGGTGGCGCGCAAGTTAAAGGCCTGTTCCAGTATGGCGTGCAGTGCTTCGGACATCAGGCCCTGGCCCCACAGGGCGCGCTCGAGCAGGTAACCGATCTCGGCCGTGCCTTTATCGAGTTTGAACGAGATCAAGCCGCGCACCATGTTTTCTTCGTGCAGGGTGATGGCCCAGGAGTATTTCCTGCCGGTGTGCCAGGATGCGAGATAGCGCAGCACCATCTGGCGCGTCTTGCGAATATGGCTGTGCGGACGCCAGCCCATGAACCGCAGCACCACTGGATCGCCGGCATAGCCATGAAACATGTCGGCCACATCGCGAATATCGGGTTTGCGCAGGATCAGGCGCGGTGTCTCGATAACCTCGGCCGGCTGTCCCAACTTTCCCAGGGGTGGTTGTATGGTTTTCATGGTGTAAAGACAGTCAGATCAGTTTTGGCCGTCGCCGCATATTTCAGGCAACACGGCGCCGGCATCATCCACCGGGGTCGTGCGTATCCGGTAGATATGTTCGGAGCAGGCGCGCACCAGCGGCGCGATCTCGCGCAGGTTTTGGCCATAGGCACCCAGCGATTTGGCGCTGCTTGGAGACCGCGGATCGATATCCAGATCGCCTTTGCGCTGCACGTTGTAAACATCCGCGCAATAACGCGCCAGCCAGGGGCCGTACTGCATGGATATGCTGTCGCCCACGATAAACAGATTGATTTCCGACATTGCGGCAATTCTCCTTGCACAATCGCTCTTTTCGTGACATGTTCATTATTTATTCTTTACAAAGTTTAACACATTTGTCCGCGGGAATCAACCCGCGAATCGCGTGAACAATGCCTGATAATCGGGCCATAGACGAGTTGACCTATATGATTGATTTTGACAATGCTTTGAACGAGGAACAGCGTGCCGCTGTTTTCGCGCCCGACGGTCCCGTGCTGGTCATTGCGGCCGCCGGCACGGGCAAGACGCGCACCCTGACCTACCGCGTGGCCATGCTGGTCGAGCGTGGCATCGCTCCCAGCAATATCCTGCTGTTGACTTTTACCAACCGCGCCGCCCATGAAATGCTGGATCGCGCCCGCGGACTGGTGGGCGATTCGGTCGGAGGTCTCTGGGGCGGCACGTTCCATCACATGGCCAACCGCATCCTCAAACGTCATGCCGCGGCCCTGGATTACGGCCACGATTACACCATTATGGACCAGGACGACACCCGTCGCCTGATCCGTATGTGCGTCGACGAATTGGGTTTGCGCAGCAAGCAGTTTCCCAAGCCCGACGTGCTGCTCAAGATCTTTTCGCTGGCCCACAATGCCGATCTGTTGATCGAAGACCTGGTCCGCGACCGCTTCGCTTATCTGGACGTGCCGGCGAAACAAATCATGGCCGTGTACAACGCCTTTGCCAAGCGCAAGCATGCGTTGAACGCCATGGATTTCGACGACTTGCTGGTCAATGTGCGCACCCTGTTCCGCCGACGTGAGGACATCCTCGAGCGCTACCAGGAGCGCTTCATCCATGTGCTGGTCGATGAATACCAGGACACCAACCCGATCCAGGCCTGGCTGGTCGATGCGCTGGCCGCCAAGAACAAGAACCTGCTGGTGGTCGGTGACGATTTCCAGAGCATCTATTCCTGGCGCGGCGCCGATTTCCGCAACATCATGACCTTTCCCGACCGCTATGAAGGCTCCCATATTTTTAAACTGGAAACCAATTACCGTAGCGCACCCGAAATCCTGGACGTGGCCAACGCCTGTATCGAGGGCAATCCCGAACAATACCAGAAAACGCTGCGCGCCGTGCGCGACAAGCACAAGAAACCGGTGATCGCACGTATGCGCGATGGTATGCAGCAGGCGCGCTACGTGGTGCAGCGCATTCGCCTGCTCTTGCGTGAAGGATACAAGCTCAGCGATTTCACTGTGCTCTATCGTTCGCACTTCCACGCTATGGAACTGCAGATCGAATTGACCCGCGAACGGCTGGACTACGTCATCACCTCTGGCGTCCGCTTCTTTGAACAGGCCCACATCAAAGACGTCTGCACCGTGATCCGCCTGATCAGCAATCCGGCCGACGAGTTGTCTTTTCAGCGCCTGATGAGCATGGTCCCGGGCGTGGGCGAAAAGACCGCCGTCAAAATCTGGAGCGCGTTGCACCAGCGCTTCAATCCCGCGTCAGCGGAAGCGCGCGATCTCGTAATCCAAAAGGTGCCCAAAAAGGGCAAGGAAAGCTGGGCCGGCGTGGCCGCTATTTTCGCCCAGTTCAGCGAGGAGGAGATCCGCGCCAAACCGGGCGAACTGCTCTACGCATTCGCCGACGACTTCTACGACGAGATCGCCAAGCAGACCTACGATAATTATCCGAACCGGCGCGACGACATCAACGAGTTGATCGCCTTCACGTCCCGTTTCAAAAACGTCGATGACCTGCTCAGCGAAGTGGCCCTGCTCTCCAACGTGGACGACGGAAACCAGCAGCCGGACGACGACGACCACCCCATGCTCCGCCTGAGTACGATCCATCAGGCCAAGGGGCTGGAATGGCCGGTCGTCTTCATCCTCTGGTTGGCCGAGAGTATGTTCCCTTCGGCCCATTCCATGGACAATGAGCAGACCATTGCTGAGGAGCGCCGCCTGTTCTATGTCGCGGCGACTCGGGCCAAGGACGAGTTGTACATGTGTATGCCTGAAATGCGGCGCGACCGCACCGGCGGGTTGAAATTCTACAACCCGTCGCGGTTCGTCAAGGAGCTGCCCAGAGACCTGACCCAGCGGGAACAGTGTTCTTTCAACTATTGACGACGATTGTCCGGCAAGTCCGATTCACCCAATCTTGGAGTTACGATGAAAGCTCTTATTTTTGCGGACAACCAACTCACCCTCGAAGAGCGGCCCGTTCCCGACCGCGCCGCGGGCGAAGCCCTGGTCCGGGTCACGTTTGCCGGCATCTGCAACACGGATCTGGAGATCATGCGCGGTTACATGGCTTTCAGCGGCACGCCGGGCCACGAGTTTGTGGGTGTGGTGGACCAGGCCGAGGATACCTCCTGGATCGGCCGGCGCGTGCCGACCCCCAACGTCGAGCGGATCGTGCTCGG
>CAZOLK010000173.1:6533-11320 GCA_964580325.1 uncultured Verrucomicrobiota bacterium
CCGGCGCGTAGTGGGCGAAATCAACGCCGGTTGCGGCCGATGCGCTTGGTGCCGGCGCGGCCTGGCGCGCCATTGTCCGTCGCGTGATGTGCTGGGTATTGTCAAGCGCCAGGGCGCATTTGCCCAGTACTTGGTCCTGCCGTTGCAAAACCTAGTTGCCGTGCCCGATCATGTGCCTGACCGCGCAGCCGTATTCACCGAACCGCTGGCTGCCGCGTTCGAAATATTGGAGCAGCGCCATATCGACCCATCGGCCGTTGTTGCGGTTCTCGGCGACGGCAAGCTGGGCTGCCTGGTCGCGTTAACGCTGCGCCTGGTCTGCCATGACGTCAGCCTGGTCGGCCGGCATCCGGAACGACGTGAATGGATCGAATCTCTGGGCGTGCGCTTTTTAGGTCCAGACGACACAGAATCGCAACGCTTCGATGTCGTGGTTGAAGCATCGAGTTCGCCGGATGGTTGGCATGCCGCGGTGCGCATGACCAGGCCGCGCGGACTGCTGATCCTTAAAAGCACCTATGCCCGAGACCTGACGTTCAACCCGGCGCCGCTGGTCATCAACGAAATCGAGCTGGTCGGTTCGCGCTGTGGCCCTTTCGCGCCGGCGCTCAGCGCGCTGAGCCGCGGCTTGATCGATCCGACCCCGTTAATTGCCGCGGAATACCCCCTGGCGGAGTATGCCGCCGCATTCAAAACCGCGGCCCAACGCGGCATGCTGAAAGTGCTGCTTTCATTTTAAGGACGACAACCCGCGCACCACCGCCATCTCTTAAAAAAAGCCTGACCGAACCGTTTCGCCATCTGCTGCCAATTAAGAGGAATAATAAGCAGCGTTTTCGTCAATATAGCCATGGGTCAGGTCGCAGCCGTAGGCTGTGGCCCAGCCTTCACCGGCCTGTAGGTCGACCACGATATCGACATGCTCGCCACCCAGCAGCTTGCGCACCTGGTCCTCGTCGAAATCGACACGCATCCCGCCGGCAAATACCAATCGGTCGTTGATCAAGATCTTGAGCTTGTCCGGATCGATGCGGCAGTCAAAGCATTTTCCGGTAGCCATGAGCACGCGGCCGATGTTGGGGTCCGCACCGTAGGCCATGGTCTTTACCAACGGCGAGTTGATCAGCGATTTGGCGATGACGCGTGCCTCGGCATTGTTGGCGGCATGCAGCGCCGTGGCGGTCAAGAGCTTGGTCGCTCCTTCTCCGTCACGCGCTATGAGCTTGGTCATCTCAATGCAGCAAGTTTCCAGCGCGCTGGCGAAATCCATGGCCGGCGCCGCGCCGGCAAGGCCGTTGGCCAGGATCGCGCACGTGTCGGAGGTGCTCGTATCGGTGTCGATGGAGAGCATGTTGAACGACTGGTTCACGGCCTGGCGCAGCATGGCATTTAGTTTGGAGGCTGGCCATTGCGCATCGGTCAGGATGTAGATCAGCATGGTGGCCATGTTGGGTTCGATCATGCCGGCGCCTTTGCCGATGATCGTGATCGTGGCGGGACCGACCGCTAGGGACAGGGCCTTGGGATAGGTATCGGTGGTCATGATGCCGCGAGCTGCCTGCAGCGGATCGTCGCTCAATTCCACCGAGCATCCGGCAATGCCCTGTTCGATCTTTTCGATGGGCAGTTGCTTGCCGATTACGCCCGTAGAACTCATCAGCACTTCGTCAGCGGATATCCCGCACTCCGCAGCCACGGCGCGGGCCATGCGGCGTGCGTTTTCCAGCCCCTGTTCACCAGTGCCCACGTTGCTGATGCTGCTGTTGATCACAATGGCACGCAGTATGCCGCGCTTGACGATCTCACGCCCCAGGATCACGGGCGCGCCAGGGAACTGGTTGCGGGTGAACACCGCGGCAGCCGCGGCCGGCGCTTCGGAAAAAATAAGGGACAGGTCTTGTGTCGCGGGATCGTCCTTGATGCCGCAGTTTTTGCTCAAACAGCAAAAGCCTTGGGGCAGGCGAACTGGTTCGTGAAAAATCATGGTTTCGCTTTCTCTTGTCAATATTGTTCGTTTGGTTGACTACGCTTTCACGCCCAGTGCATCGCCAATTTTGAGCTTCTGGGTGGAGACCGGATTCAAGATGAGCAGGCCCGATTCCCTTGCCACGCTTATTTCCACGGGCTGTCCGTTGACCGTCAATTCAGCCTGCGTCTGGTTTGCTTCCGTGGCCAGCTTTAGTTGGCTCAACGCCAATTCGCCGTCTTCGATCTTGATCGACAGAGAGAACGCGCCATCACGCGCCGCATAATCCATTGTGGCCATGGCCTGGGCCAGCACCAAGCCGCCCCGATAAGTTTTTACCGGCGGTTCGATGGTCAGAATCTGGCGATAACCGTCGTGGCGCACGCCCATGCGCGCCGCGTAGGCTCCCCAGATGGAGAGCGGGCGCGCGTAATGGTTGGAGCATTCCGCATGGTCCCAGCGCATGCCTTCGCCGACATGGCGGTCGAACACCATGTCGATAATGCGGTCGCCTTCTTCGACCAGGCCGGCTTCGTGACCGCAGGGCGTGCCGCGGATGCTGCGGTAGTGTGGGAACCTGTGGTTGCCTTTGCCGGGATTATGCGGGCTGAGCTGGGTCCAGGGTTGCGCGTTGACGAAATTCCAGCAGTACAAACGTCCGTCCGACCGGATCTCCAAGCCTCCGGAGCCGATGCCGCCAAGGGCAATGCCGCTGGCAGCGGTCTGTTCGGTTTTCACTGTGGTTGTGATCGTACGCATATAAAGTCTCCAGGTTGTTGTTATAGATTAAGATGAAGCAGTATAAAGAGTCAACCGTGCGCTGTTCAAGCTGTAGTGTGTTTTTTATGGACCCCTGCGGGGACCTGTGCTTTTGCCCGTGACAAAGCGGCTTTGCACGATGGCGGATTGGCCATGCAGCTCTTGGAAAAGGGATGGCGTTTCGACCAGGGCGCAGGCCAGTTCCGCGCCCTTTGCACCCAGGGCTTTGAGGTTGCCGCAGATCGTGGATAACTGCGGCACGCTCAAGCCTGTATAGAGGTTGTCAAAGCCGATGACCGATATGTCTTGCGGTACGCGCAGGCCGCTGTCCTTGAGCGCGTGGACAAAACCGATGGCTGTCAGGTCGTTGAAAGCCATGATGGACGTGGCCTTTAAGTTGCCCTGACGAATGGTCTCGCGCAACGTGAAGTAGGCGTTCCGAATCGTGCGTTGCTCTATGGCGTTCACCTTATCGATGTTGCGGATCACTTCGATGTCGTCCAGCACAAATCCGTATTGCGCGGCATGCGTTTCGAAACAAGCCCGGCGATCAGTCATCTGCCTCTGCTTATCGCTGTCCAGCATCCAGTTCCAGAGTATACGCGTGTGACCCAACACGGCCAGGTGTTTTGCCGCGTCGCGGTAGCCCGGGCCGATATCCAGCCGGACATTGGGATAAGTTTCGTCGACTGCGGCGTAGATCACGACGATCGGTGTGGTCAAGTGATCCAGTTTTTGCTCAGACCTGGCCATGATGTTCCAGGGCACGATAAGCGCATCGATCCGCTTTTCGCGGCAGAACCGGCGAGCGCGCTCATAGTAGCCTTCGTTGTTGCCGGGACCGATCAACAGCAGGTCTTTATCGTGTTCCACCACGCCTTGGTTGACGCCAGCCAGGATATGGGACCAGAACGGCAGTTTGAAGAGGTCTTCGCTGAAAGCGACAAAGCCGATCGCATCCGAGGAGCCTTTGATCAACCGGCGCGCATTCAAGTTGGGCGAATAGCCCAGTTCCATGGCCACTTGCTTGATCCGTGCGCTCAGTTCCTTGCCAACCTTGGCGCTGCCCTTGACTTTATTGAGCACTTTGGCGGCAGCGGAAAACGAACAACCCGCCTTTTCGGCAACCTGCTTTAAGGTTACGGAACCCGACCGCATAATCATTCAGCCTTTATATATGAAATTCAGCGTTACATCAAGTCGGCTAGTATGCCGTATATGTGGGTGGAAAGCAAGGGTAAACGGTAGCGTGTCGAGTGGGGGCGTGGCGGGTTGTCCCTCTTGTTCCTTAACCTGGGTTTTGGATATCCCGTTTTGGATAGTGGTTCTCGAGACTCTTCCATTCCCGTATACGCTGCTCTACATCGGGTGCGTGCGTAATATCGGAGATGACCGCGATAGCATCGGCGCCGGCCTGCAGCAGGCTGGGTGCTTGTTCCACAGTGATGCCGCCGATGGCCACGGTAGGCACTGGAATAACTTTGCGGAGCGCGTAAAAGCGATCCAACCCGAGCGGCGCGTGCTCAAAGTGTTTGGACGGACTTTTGAAGACCGTGCCCAGGGCCATATAGGATGGACGCCACGCCCAGGCGCGGGCAATCTCGAACCAGCCGTGGGTGCTTAATCCCAGCCGGCATCCAGCAGCCCGCAGCTCGCGCCGCGCTTCCTGGCACAGGTCGTCCTGGCCCAGGTGTACACCGTAGGCGCCGTAGCGCAGAGCCATGTGCCAGTGATCGTTGACGAACAGACGCGCGCCAGCTTTGCGCGCACATGCAACGCTCTGTTGCACGGCTGCATCGAGCGCCGAAGGTTCCATGCTTTTAATACGTAATTGGATCGTTTCCACACCGGCAGCCAGCAGGCGTTCGACCCACTCCACGGTGTCCACGATCGGGTAAACCATGTTGCGTGCGGGTTCAAAGGTCGGGAATCGCGGAGGGCAAGCGCCTTGCGCGGCGTCGACCGTGACCCAGGGTAAGTCCGCGGGACAGTCCGGCGCCCCGCTGGGGCGCGGACAGCCGCGGCTTTCCGGATGCCGGCCCAGGGGACAGGCCTGGCGCAG
>CAZOLK010000174.1:0-11248 GCA_964580325.1 uncultured Verrucomicrobiota bacterium
AAAAACGCAGGAATATTGGAATATTTCGAGTTTTTGCAACGCCGCTGGATGGGATGGTTGGCCCTCAAAATGGCATGTTATTTTTCTGTGGACCCTTTAGGGGATAGCTTTGGCAAAAAAACTTGAAACGAGGCATATTGAGTTTTTCATGAACAATACACATGAAGGGACAATAGCGATACGTTCGTGGAAATGACATGGAGCAGCACATAAAGAATGTTAAAATCCGACGCTCAGTTGCATGGCTGTCCCCAAAAAGATGTATAAAGAGTCTTGGCCTTCTCGTGGTATTGGCTGCTTTTGTCTTTCTTGGGCATGCCTTTCTTAAGCTGGATCTCGGCCAAGTGCAATTCAAGTCAGCTTATATCAGCGCTCCTGGCATAACGGTATGCGTCGTCGCCTATGCGTTTATGTTTCTTCTGGTCGCCGGCTTTTCATGGAAAATGACGATGGAATGCGTCAGTGGAAAATCGGTGCCCACCCGCGAAATTGTCGCGCTATGCGGCAAGGCCAATATTGCCCGTTATTTACCGGGCAATGTCATGCATTTTGTCGGTCGCAACCTGCTGGGTAAACGGTTGGGGCTGGACCATGTCGAGATGGCCTTTTCCACCTTGCTCGAAGCCGGTATCATGGTTGCGTGCGCCATGGTTGTCCTGGGTGTTTTGCTGCTTACAGGCCAGTGGCGTATGCCTGAGTCCATAGCTGCATTGATCGATCCCAAAAAAATGGGCCGACTTGGTCTGGCGGTCGCATTGGCTGGCGTGGTGTTGACGTGGTTGGTCGTGAAAAAACGAGAAGCCATGAAACCTTTCTGGATGTTTCTGCAAAGGACCGGTCCGGTTCAATGGCTGGCGCTGTTCGTCAGGATGCTGGCGCTCTATCTTCTCTGGTTTTTTTTCAACACCCTGCTGTTTCTGGTTTGTTTGTTCATGATCAAGGGCGCGACCTTGCCTGCATCCTCCTTGGCCCTCGTATTTGCCGCTTCTGTTATGGGATGGCTTTTTGGCTTTATTGTGCCAGGCGCTCCAGGCGGATTGGGCATTCGCGAATCGTGCATGATCATGATGCTGACTGGGGTGCTGGATCGTGAATATATCTTTTTTGGCGTCATGTTGTCGCGCGTCATTGCCATTCTTGGCGATGGCCTGGTTTTTCTGTTGGCGGTACGGTTGCAGACACGACCCGGCACGCAACCCGGGTCATGATTCGGGGGTTGCCAGGATGATGATCCAGGGTAGGGCCGTCGTGCAAACCAAGGGTGTCAGGCGTGTGGCAACCAATGTCCGAAAATCGTCCACCCCCCAGTGATTAATATGTCCAGGGGCATTGCCCAATTGCCGAAAATGATTCAAAGCCATGAAGTTGAGCAGGCGGAACCAAGGTTCGTGCGGTACGCTCAACAATGCGCGTTTACCGATGAGTGCAATCGTTTCGAGGGCGCTGGCAGGTGCTTCGAGATGTTCCAGCACTTCGGCGCAAATGACCAGGTCAAAGGCCTTGGGTTCATAGGAAATCTGCCGAATATCCGCAACGTTGAACGTCAGATCCGGGCAGCGTTCGCGTGCAAGGGCAACAGCGCTTTCGCTGATGTCGATGCCTGTATACGTAACCCGCGGCCAGATGCTCTTGACCAATGCAGCAATGTAGCCTTCGCCACAGCCTACTTCGAGAATGACGTTCGGCCGCAGGTCGCTGATCACAAGCTTGAGTTTAGCAAAAAAACGGTTCAGAAGATAAGCTTTAATGGGGTTCCGGGTCATGTACTTCCGGGCGTTTGGCGAATATTTTTGCATCGTATATTTCCTGTTGCAACAAACTGTTTCCACCAAGCATAGCTGTTCCGCATACCGCGCAATACGAATTTTTTTCCTTGCGCTCCCAAGCCGAGTACGAGGAGACCGACAAAGTTCGCGACAAAGCTTGAGCAAGCTTGCGACAAAGAAGAAATCACCCCGGAAAACTGAAGTGCCTTTATGCGACTCAATCCCTGCTCAGAAGTTCGCTGGCACTGGCCAGAACCTCCATGGTCAACACAGTTGGTTACGTTTTCCGTACTTCGGTTTTTCAAAAATGACGCTGGTCCTCTTTCCTTTAATTGCTTCATCATGCGGGCCACTTGTTTTTTGGGCACATTAAAACCTCTGACGATCTCACAGGATTGGCAAGCGCCATTTACGATCATATTCGCAATGATAGGGACTACGATTATTTTTTTGACAAATCGATACTATAAACGCTGAATCACCTTCAAACCGCTAAGGGTTCTCGGGAAAATAACATGACATTTTGTGGAGTCAAATTGCCCAGCCCAGCAAGGCGCAAAAACGCAAGAATATTTCGAGTTTTTGCAACGCCGCTGGATGGGATAGTTGGCCACAAAATGGCATATTATTTTTCTGTAGGCTCTAATTGGTACTAACAACGGATAGGTTTTTCAACCCGTTCTTATTACAGAGGTTGAGCACCTTGACCAGCCGGTGATGCGGCGACAGCGCTGTCGCCTGAATCAGAACGGTCTGTTCCTTATTCAAGGCAGCCAGCTTTTCCAGCAGCTTTTCAAGCGAAGCCGGCGTCACCTGCTTCTCGTTCAGCGTGTAACCATTGGCATAAATGGCAATGGTCAGCAGCTTGGGCGGCGGCGTGTCCGGCTTGGCTCTCTCGTCCGGCGACGGTCGGTTGACATCCAGATGCGCAACAACATCAATAGGTTTGATCGTCACGATAAAGTAGATCAGCAACTGGAACACCACATCGATCATCGGCGTCATTGGTATTTCAACAGTCTTCTCGTCTTTTTTCTTTATACGTCGAGGCATGGTCAACTCCCTAATTATTTACATTCTCGGCTTTTTCTTTCAGTGCCTCAAACTTGATCTTCCAGATGCCAGCTCGCGCACAAGCGTCCATAGCTTTTTTGACATAGCGGTGCTCCGTGCCGTAATCGGCTCGGATCACGACCGGCACATCACCGAACTGACCAACCGTCTTCTTCATGACCGACTCCAGGTATGCCGGCGTCATATAAGCACGCGCCATGGAAATGCGCCCGCTTGTATGTACATCGATAATAACCGTGCGTGGATCTTTTTTCTCGATCGCCTTGCTGTCTGGAGCCATGGCCAGCGTGATGCGTTCATCCATCAGCTTTTTGTCCATGTCGATAGTGCAGACAAAGAAGATGATCATCTGGAACACGATGTCGATCATCGGCGTCATGTTCATATCCGCTTCGTCGACGCCTATTTGTTTTCTTTTTCTAGCCATCTTGAACTCCTTGCGTCAAAGGGGTGAACAACTTATTCCTCCACCACTTCGACGTTGCGTAGAGACTTGATCAGGTCCATGGTCATATATTCCATACGCAGGATGATGTTGGTGGCTCTATTTTTGAAGAAGTAGAAGAAGCCTACCGCGGGCACGGCGATGACCAATCCGGCGGCCGTCGTGTAGAGGGCCTGGGAGATATTCATGGCCAGAGCGGCCTGCTGCGCGGCGCCGGCTTGCATGGTAGCCAGTGTGGCGAATGCGAAGATCATACCTTGCACCGTACCGAGCAGCCCGAGCATAGGTGCCAGATTGCCGACCACGTTGAGGTAGGTGATCCGCTGCATCAGCTTTTCGGTTTCTGCGTCAGCAGCCACGCCAACGGCATCGTTGATGGTGTCGAAACCTTCCTGGACATTCTCGAACCCGGCGGCCAGAATATGGGCCAGGGGGCACAGATCTTCTTCGCAGTGCTTGAGAGCCTTCATCACATCGCCCTGCTCCATGGCTACGCGCACATTGGTTTCCAGCGTTTCCGGAGCGATCTTGGCTTCTTTAATGGTCAGGAACGAGTCCACGATCAGGGCCACGCCGATAATGGAACAGGCCAGCAACGAAAGCCACAGGACAATTCCGAGGAAACCGGATCCGGTCACCACACCCAGAAAGCTCTGCCCACTGCTGGTGCCCTTGGTCTGGGCATCATCCGTCAGATCCATACTAGACTTAGCTGCTGCCGGTGCAGCATCTTCAGCAGGCGCCGCATCCTCCTGGGCAAAAACCGAACAAACACCGCACAACATGATGCCGAACAAGATTGCGCAACATAATTTCATCCATTTTGACTGCATTGATGTATCTCCTAACTTACTTTTTGGCTTGGTTTTTTGTTATTTAATTTAAATAGTCCTTACTGAACTAATCACTTGGCTTCCCTGGCTTCCTTGCTGCTCGGATACTGTTCCTTGAGCAAGGCGTAGTACGTTTTGCTACGATTATCCTTCATTTCTTCAAAGGCCTTCGCTGTCTTCAACAATGCCTCGGGCATGACCTCTTTCTGTCGCTGAAAGAATGTCGCTACCATGAGGTAATCGAGCAAAGCCTCCTCCTTCAAACCTTCCTTGAGCCGCATATCGCCACGCAGGAGCAGCGCTTTGGCGGCATAAGACCGTTTGGCATGCTTAATCACGTTCGACAAGCCCTTTTTGAGTGCTTCGGAATTACCGGTAAGGTACAGTGCCTGCAGGTAGGGCCAGGTTACATCGGCGTTGTTTTCCAGTTCAGGCCTTTTACGAAAGAGTTCTTCGTAGGCATTGATCGCCTCTTTGGGTTGTTTAGCGCTCAGGTAGGCCTCGGCCAGCAGAGGCATGGCCCATTCGTCCCAGCCCAGTCTAGCTTCGCGACGCACGATTTCGTTGAACTCGGCGATCGCGGCGGAATGGTTGCCAGAACGCAGGGCGCGCACCGCGGCTTCCCAGTTGGCCGGAGTTTTGTTGACGGCCTTGATATAGGCACCGGGCGGGAACGGCATGGGTTGCGACCCACGTTTCAATATCACATCGCCCTCGGCATTGACCCGGATGGAATCGCCTTCGATTTTCTTTCCGGCCCGGTTGATTACATAGGGTTTGTCAACAGGGCTCTGGGCTGAGACGTGCATGCCGACCGCCAGGGCGGCGATCACAGACTTGAGATGAGCTGTTTTCATGGTTTTTTCCTATTTGTTCATGATTCGGGTTACAGTTTCGTGCGGGCTGTCTGGGCTTCCCGGCTTTGGGGGTAAGTGGCGATCAGCATTCTGTAGAAGTCCTGGTTGCGTGGGTCACGCAATTCTTCCATGGTCATGGCCACCTTAAACAGGGCTTCGGGCATCAACGGGGCGGCATCCGGCTGACCTTTGAAAAAAACCACGGCGCGCAGGTATTCTTCCAGCGCATCCTGCTTGCGGCTCTTCTGCTTCATGATGTCGCCGCGCATGATTTGGGCCTTGAGTCCGTAGTACCCCCCTGTAGTTTCCAACACTTTCTTCAACCGCTCTTCCAGTTCAACGAAATTCTGAAGTTGCAGCAACGCCTCGTTGTAATTATCGGTGACCTGGGCATTGTATTCGAGGTCTTTGCGGTGACGGAAAAGTTCCTTGTACTGCTTGATGACTTCATCCGGTTGCCCCTTGCCCAGGTAAGCCTTGGCCAGATTGGGCATGGCCAATTCGTCCCAGGTCAGATTGCGCTCGGAGCGTACGATTTTGCCGAACTCACGGATGGCTGTATCGTAATCGCGCGATTCCAGCGCTTTTACAGCCCGGACCCAATTATCGGGCGTCTTATTGACAGCCCTGGTATACGTGCCCTTGGGCATGGAAATCGGCGAGGTACCCTTACGCGTAAGGATCGCCGTGCCGCTGGAATCGATACGCAGCGTCTCGCCGCGAACCGGCTCGCCGTCCGTCGCTCGGATCACATAGGGGTAAGCGACATTTTGAGCCAGCGCCATGATGGTCAACGAGACGAATACCATCAGCAGAACGCTGATGAAGGTGAGATGTGTATGATGTTTCATCGTGCAATTCCTTTGATTTATTCTTCTTCCTTCGCTTCGGTCGCGACCGATTCTCCAGGTGCGTTCATCAATGCCTTGCGTTTGTATTTATTGACCAGGGGCTTGTTCTGGCTTTCCGGGAATACTTCCATGAAATGGTCGCACTCGTCCTTCAAGTCCTTGTACATGGCTAGTTGATCGAACAGCTCGATGCTTTTGAGGATGGCCGATTCGATCAATGGTTTGAGTTTCGGATTCTTGGCGTCGGCCAGCAACGAAATACGCTGATAGGAGGCCAGAGCCGCTCTCTTGCGTTCCGTAACCTCAGCCTCAGCCAATCCTGCCTGCTCGGCGGTTTTCAACTGCATGTCGCCCAAGTCGATACTGGCCTGGTTGTTGAGCAGGGTATTGGTGCCGTAGAGGAAGATGTCCTCGAGCACGACTTTGCATTTCTCGAAATCCTGCAGTTCGCGATAGGCCTTGTTGAGCAGAAAGCGGACTTCATAAAACATGGAGGAGCGAGGGTATTCCTTCATGTGCATCCGAAGCATTTTCGCGGCCTTTTCATAATCCCCGATTTTGAAGTAGGACTTGCCCAAACCGTGATAGGTGCGCTCGAACCTGCCGCGCTGGGTCTTATCCTCGGGATCGCCCAGCTTGAGCACCTGTTCGAAGGCCTGGATCGCTTCTGGATAATTCTCCGAATCGACCATCCAACCGCCGGCGAACATGAACTGGAGCGCATCGTACTTGGCGGCATTGGCGACCATGTCTTTCAATGCATCTTTGGCTACGTCGTAATTCTCGATCTCCACGGCGGCCTTGAGCTTGGAATACAGGGCGCTCTTGCCCTCTTCGCTTTCCGGATATTTCTCGGTCAGTTCGTTGAACGTAGCGCTGGCCTTGTCGAATTCGCCCTTTTCGAGATAAATCCGACCAATATTGTTCATGGCCTTGGGCGCCAGTTTCGATTCGGTGTATTTTTTGACAAATCCTTCGAATTGCGGCAGGGCCATTTCGCGAAACTGCGGCACCATATTGGTGGGGTACATGGCGCGCGAAAGACAATAGGGAATGTAGTAGGTTGCCTTTTCCTCCAGCTCTCTGGTCTTGACGGCATCGTCGCCATCGCCCATGTAAAGAGAACCGGATTCGCCCATCCACTTGACCACCTCGTTGAACTCCTTCATGGCAAGACTGTATTTCTGATTGCGCAGGTAAGAGTCGGCTTTTTGATACTGGGCTTTGATTTTCGCGGGACTCGGATCTGCATCCTCGACAAAATGGCCAAATGCGTTTGCGGCCTCGTCGTACTTTTCCTGTTTATAATAGAGCCAGGCCAGCAGGTTGACGGATTTGCTGTAGTATTTGTCGCCCTTGTAGCCTTCCATGATGCGTTTGAGGTAATTGAGGTAGCCATCGTCATCGTTGGCTTCCTTGCGCAGGATGGCCAGGGCATAGAGCACGCCGGCCGTGCGCTCGTGTTTTGGGAAATTATCGACGAAAACCCGGTAAGCGGCTTCATACATTTCCTTGTCGGAAATGGTGGGCGCTGGGACGGAAACAGCAGCAGGTTGCTTGTCATCCTTCTTGTCGCCCTCTTTCTTGTCGCCCTCGGGCTCCTGCTTGGGAGGCTCCTGCTTGGCGGCATGCACTTTATCGAAGTAGAATTTGCCTGCAACCAACAGTGGTGTGGCGCCGTCCTCCTCAAAGCGGGAATAGCGCTCGCCGCAATAGCTCATGGCCATCTTGAGATCGAGACGGCGGTCCAATTCGGCATAGCATGTCACGATATTACGCATGGCTTTGACCGATTCCAGCGCATCTGGGAAGCTATTGACCACGCGCAGGTATTCTTTGAGCGCATCTTCGTAGTTTTCCTCGTAATACGAGGACTTGGCGCGTTTCAACTGGGCTTGGACCACGTTGCTTTCAAATTTACCCGCGTCGAACTTGACCTCCTTTTTGTATTTGGTCTCGAGCAGGTTCTTGATTTCCTGGAAACGGGCAACCGCGTCGGGCGCCCACTCGCTGTCGCCATAATGCGCCGCAATATTGATGTACTCTTTGAGCGCTTTGCCGTAGTTGGTGATCGCGGTTTTCTCGTCGCCAGCAGCCTTGGCTTTTCTCTCGAACAATTCGCCGAGGATTATCTTGCAGTTGGGAATCGGGCTTAGCGCCATGGGCACGCCCTCTTTTTTCAGAATGTCCTCGATCTGCTTAAGTTGAGGCATGCTGCCGCTCAGCGTTTTTTCAGCCTCCGTGACCTTGCCCTCGAGCAACTGGCAATAGGCCATGGTGGCAATGGCCTTGCCGCACCAGACGTCATATTCCCACATCAACTCGTCGCACATCGCCCTGGCTTTGGTCAGGTTGGCTGCCTTGTCCTTGTCATCGCGCGCCATTTTGAGGTACATAGTGGCAATCTCCGACTGGAGCCTACGCTTGATGCCCTCCTTGACCCCGCTTTTGATCACGTTCAGATAGCCCTTGATCGCGCCATCGAAATTCTGCGCCATCTCCTGCATCTTGGCGTACTGATAAGCCGCTTCCTGGAACATTTCGCGGAACTTGGGATCGTTGGGCATATCGTTACCCAGCTTGCTGAACAACTCCTCGTAGATCTTCTGCGCTTCGTCGTTCCTGCGTTTGGCGAACAGATACTGGGCAATGGTCAGCTTGACCTTCCATGTTTCCATGGAGTCGGGCGGCAGCATTTCGACAATCTTGAGCGCATCTTCCAGACGTCCGCCCTTGACCAGGATCTCGACCTTGACCACATTGTAGTCCGGCTTGCGCTCCGGGTGTGCTTTGATGTAATTCTCGAGCACCTTGTTGGCAATATCGATCAAGCCCAACTCGGCCAGGCCGGAAGCGAATTGAATGTCGTCGTTGATATCCACTGGTGGAGAAGCGGCCGTTTCCTGTGCCATGGCGGGAAGCGCCACGCTCATAAAAACGGCGAATAGGGTTAAGGCAATCGTCAATCTGTAAATCATGGTAGTCTTATTCATAATCTAACCCGATTCCATATTTTGTATTTTTTTCATATCGCTTCAAGAAAACAATATAAAAAAACATTTTTTTATATTCGTCAAGCGCCCGCTTGCGCGAATCACTTTCTGGCGGCCAGGACATCCTGCTCATAGCGCTCGATATCGCGCAGCCAAGCCATGCCGGCAGGTGTATCCTCACGCGTGCACAGCATATTCCATACCGCACCGAACGGCATGCTTTTCATCTCTTCCATCATGGCCAGTTTTTGACCGCCCTTGCCTTCCCGCTCCAGTTGCTGGAGCATGTCAACCGGTTCGAGCATGGCATACAGCATGGCTTTGCGCGTGGCGCGCGCACCGATCACGTAAGCCGCGATGCGGTTGATGCTGGCATCGAAGAAATCCAGCGCAACGGCTGTTTTCTCCATGGCCTTGCCGCGCGCCAACTCGTGGAAAACAGCGCGTACGTCATCATTGAACAGGACCACATGGTCGCTGTCCCAACGAATGGGACGGCTGATATGCAGCAACAGGGCATCCAGAAACTGCAGCAGCGAAGAAATTTTGTCGTGAATGGTCTCGGTCGGATGGAAGTGGCCCATGTCGAGGCAGAGCCGGAACTTACGCGACAGCGCATAGCAGGTGTAGAACTCAAAGGATCCAACCACGTACTCCTCGCTGCCCAAACCGAACAGCTTACTCTCCACCGCGTCGACGCACAGGCTGGTGTCAATACCCTGATCGGCGGACAGGATTTCGTCCAGCGATTCCTTGAGCCGTTGGCGCGGCGACCAGCGGTCTGCGGGCAGGTCTTTCATGCCGTCGGGCAGCCAGTGATTCAGGATGCAGGGTTGATGCAATTCGCGGCCGATATGCTCCGCTATTTTGCGGCAGACTTTGCCGTGCCTGATCCAGAAAGCGCGGATCTCGGGGTCGGGATGCGAGAGGCTCATGCCATCGGCAACTTTTGGATGAGCGTAAAAAGTCGTATTGAAATCCAGGCCAACGCCCTGTTCTTTGGCCCAGGCGATCCATTTGGCGAAATGAGCCGGTTCCAACACATCGCGGTCAACGACTTTGCCGTCGGTTTCCGCGTAGCTGGCGTGAATATTTAGTTTGTATTTGCCGGGCAGCAACCGCAGCACTTCGTTCAGGTCGCAACGAGCCTCGTCGCCGTTGCGCGCACGCCCCAGTTGATTGCCGGTGGCCATGATGCCGCCGCCGTCAAGCCCCTCGGGCTTGATTTCGAAACCGGCCACGTCATCGACCTGCCAGCAATGCAGGGAGATGGGAATGGCAACGGCGGCGGCAAGCACCTGATCTGTGTCCACGCCAAGGGTTGCGTATGCTTTTTTCGCCTCCTGGTAACTGTTCTCGATGTGTTGTTTGTCAAACTCAGGATACATGCTTTTCCTCTCGATTACTCTTTATCGTTCACAAACATCTTCCAATTTTTTTAAAAAATTGGCCTTTGATTTTATCACAAAATGATAAAGTACGGACAGGTCTTAATCTGAGAGTAAAAAAAAAACTGCGTTTGTGAAAGCAAAAAATACGGAGATCATGAAAAAATGACAAAGGTACCTGAGAAGACCCGGGCCGTGCAACTGACCGGTCCGGATGCCCTGGAATTGAATGACGCCAAACCGGCGCACCAGCCCGGCCCACACCACCTGCTCTGCCAGGTGCTGACCGTCGGGTTGTGTTTTTCTGACCTGAAACTGCTTAAGCAATTCTCGAGGCATGTGCGCAAAGGCGAGATCGTCTCGGGCATAGAACCGGATGTGCTGCGCGACTTGCCGAGCTATGTCCCCGGCGAACTGTCGACCGTGCCCGGCCATGAACCAGTGATTGAAATTGTCGCTGTCGGCGATGCGGTGACCCGGTTCAAGCCGGGCGAACGCTACGTGGTCCAGGCTGACTGGCGCTGGCTGCGCACAGCCAGTTCCAACGGTGCGTTCGGCTATAATTTTGAAGGCGCGCTGCAAGAATTCGTGGTGCTCGACGACCGCATCGTCATCTCGCCCGAAGGCGAATCCATGCTGCTCCCCGCCGCAGACCCGGCGCGCGGTTTTGCCGCATACGCCCTACTAGAGCCGTGGGCCTGCGTGGAATACGCTTACCAGGCCAGCGAACGGACGACACTGCTGCCCGCTGGCCATATGCTGGTCGTAGCCGAAGCCGAGCCGGCGCCTGATGCGCTGCGCAACCTGTTCGCCTTTTATGGGAAACCAGCGGACCTGACCTGGATCGGCATAACGGAACCGCCAGCCGATCTCGAACTGCCGATCTCATGCGTGGATGCCCTGGACCAACTGGGCGACGCTCAGTTCGACGACATCCTCTATGCTGGCGCCAACGCGGAAACCGTGGAGCACCTGTTCGACCACATGAAAGTCGGCGCCCTGCTCAACCCAAACTACGAAAAAATAACTTCACTCAAACCA
>CAZOLK010000175.1:0-11235 GCA_964580325.1 uncultured Verrucomicrobiota bacterium
GCGCGAAGCCAACGGCCAGGTGGTGACTGGCGCGCCGTGCCAGGCCGTATCCGTGATCGGCGACGCCACCGCGCCAGCCGCGCCCTCAGCCCTGCATGTGCAACTGACGGGCCATGGCATGGGGCTGACCTGGACCAACAATGCTACGGAACCCGTTGTCTTCGCCATCTATCGCGACAACCAGCCCATTAGCGATACCGCGGGCTTGAGCGCTCTGCAAACAAATTTGGCCTTTACTCAAGCTATCGACGCCCAACCCATCATGGACGCGAGCTATTACGCGGTCGTGGCCGTGGATCAAGCGGGTAACGCATCCGCGCCTTCGCCCAATGCTTATACCAACTTATCGCTCTTACCCGTAAACAGCTTGCGCGTCGAATGGACCCAGGTTGCGCAAGACGATGCGTTTCCCCTCTTGTCCTGGACCCATCCCAACCCAGCCGGCATCGACGGATTCAACCTCTATATCGGACCGTCCAATGAACAAGTCAAAGCCGGCGCTTTGCTGCCCCCGGAAGCAGCGAACACTTACACGGACCTGGGCTATAACGGCGCCACGCGTCACTACAGCCTGGCGACCGTCGACCTGGTTGACCAGACCCAAGTGGAAAGTCCGCGCCGCTACCTGATCCTGCCTGAACTGGACCTGGCCTTAGCGCCCGAAGCCACTTTAAAATGCGGGATCGTGAATCGCGTGCCCTACACGATCGTCAACCGCGCGGAGAACCGCCTGACCGACGCGATGTTACAGGTTGACGTGGTTGGCATCGAACATCGCTCCGCACCTTTCAGCATCGCGCCCCATGCCACGGCCGATGTTTCGGTCGTGATCGGCGGCTACACCAACCTGCCTGACATGATCGTGCTGAGCAACAGCGTGCATATCGCACCCCACGAAGGCGAAACCATCGTAATCCGCAACACCGAGGAACTGATCGCGGGTCAGGACGTCATTTTTGCCGAAATCCTGAACAGCGATCTGACGCGCGGCACGGAAAGTCCGGTGCGCTTCATGTTGAACAACACCTCGGACGAAGAGCTTGAAATCGTCACGGCCACAGCCCAGGGCACGGCGCCCTCGCCCGAGCTGCGCTTCAAATTCATGGATGCTCAAGGCATGACCTATGCGGTCGCACCCGTACAACAGATTACAGGCCAAGGACTGATCACCCTGGCGAACGGCGTCACGGTCTTGCGTTTTCCGGCCGGGTCCAGCTTTACCTCATCCGAGATCGACCTGCCCGTACCCACCAACGCGCCGGACGAACTGATCCTGCGCCTGGAAATAGACCATCTCCACTATCACTATGGCCAGAGCGACCACGTGATCATGAGCGGGCTGCATGCCGCGCGCACGGTCAGCTTGAGCGAGACCTTATACACAGGCATGGTCACCAACATCACCCCCGTCATCTCCCAGGGCGATCGAGACATCGTGATCCAGGGGCAGGCCCTGCAACGCTCCACGGGCGAGCCCGAGCCGTGCGTGTTCATCGAACTCTACCTGCTCCACAACGGATTCGAACGCAGGGTGGAACGCTTTACCGACGAGCAGGGCGCCTGGTCCTATACCTTCACGCCCCTGCCCTCCGAATCCGGACTCTACCAGGTCTGGGCCGCGCATCCGGACAGCCTGAACAAAGCACCCCAAACCAACTTCTTTATCCAAAAACTGAGCGCCTCGCCCAACAACTGGACCCTGAGCCTACCGCGCAACTATGAACAGGAGCTGCCCGTCAAACTAAAGGCTGGACCCGGCCTCAACCTAACCAACCTGACCCTGGTCTACCACGCCGAGGACCAAACCAACGGCGTCCTGCCCACGGGAATAGCCATAGGCCTGCCCGATCTTCTGCCTACCCTGAACCAGTGCGAAGAACAGCGCGTAACGTTCACCTTCCAGGCCGACGGAACCGCCCTGGACCAGGGCCAAGTCGTGCTCAACACCCTTAGCGACAACGGACCGACCCAAGGCTGGACGCGTTTGCGGATCGACTATATCCTGGGCGATGCGCTGCCTCTGCTGGACTGGAGTCCGAGCTATATCGAAACCGCACTGGCCGTGAGCAACACGTTGCTCGAACAAGTGACCTTGATCAACCGCGGCTTTGACCCCATGACCAACCTGACCCTGAAGCTGGTCGACGATCAGGGCGCTCCGGCGCCAAACTGGCTGGCACTGAACCTGCCCGCCGGCATGGATACCCTGGCGCACAACGAGGAAAAACAGCTCTCCGTCAGCATCGCGCCGGACGGTGAAGTGAGCGAAGGCAACTATACCTACTACATCCAAGCCATTTCTCCTGAAACCGGGACCAACGAAATCCCAGTATACATTGGTGTGGATTCCTCGGGTTTAGGCCATGTGATTTTCAAAATCTCGGACATGTACACCGGCACCCTGGACGATGAAGAACAACTCATCCAAGGCTTGCAAGGCGCCCGGATCAGCCTGGAAAAAGAAGGCGGCTCCCTGACCACGACCAATGGCGTGAGCGACGAACTGGGCGAGTTCATGTTCACGGACCTGGCCGTGGGCTCTTGGAAATACCGTATCACGGCGGACAAACACAAAGCCTATACAGGCCGGGTCTGGATCAAACCCGGCCACACGGCTACCGAAGACATTGGTCTGCAAAACGAACTGGTCACCATAGAATGGTCGGTCGTGCCCACCACTATCGAAGACCGCTATACCATTAACTTGGACATGATCTATGAAGTGGATGTGCCGGCCGCGGTGGTGGTGGCCAGTCCAGCCAACGTGAACGTGCCGGCCATGGAACCGGGTGAAGTTTTTTACGGCGAGATCACCCTGCGCAACGAGGGACTGATCAGGGCCGAGAACATCGATTTCAAGCTGCCCACGAATCTGGAAGGCATCAAAGTGGAACTGCTGGGCCAAGTGCCGGAACAACTGGAAGCCCGGGAAAGCATAACGCTTCCCTACCGCATCACCTGCACCAGCGCGGATGACGAGGGCAAAAGTTCGGGCGGCGCGGTCATGTGTTTCGAGGATAAATGCGGTCCCATCACCTACACCTACCGTTGCGTCAACGGCAAATTATTTCAAGACGGTACCCGCTGGTGTCTGCGTTGGGATTTTCACGGCTGCATTCATTACGACTATATTGGCAACGTAGGCGAAATCGTCAGGGTCATTACCGGTAGCAATCAGCACGAAAACGTCAGTTCCGAGGAGGTCGGCGAGTGCGTCGAAGATGTATGCGCAGACCATCCTGATCCCGAATGCTGCTACATGCTGTTGGGTCATCCCACGTCGAGTTCCGTGCTCATGCACAACGGCATTTATCGGGATGATCGCCAGGACCTGTATGTGGCCACCCTGGGCCATTTCCCAGGCGTGCGCCGTTCGTACCGGGGCGTTCGTTGGCAGTTCGATTGGCAAACCCTCAAACTGGAATTTAAACTCAGAAGAATAGCCCTGGGACAAAAAAGTGCTTCCGCGCCTGCTGAAAAATCGGATAAAAGCTTCTATTTCGATTATATTCTTTATGGCCACGAAGAGTTCACGTTCAACGGCTCCGTGTTTGCAAACGGGCGGGGCGACAAATATATCACCACTACTCCCGGCCCCGGTTTACCCGGCTATGAGACCTGTTACAAGGTCACCCACAAAGACAACAACTATTGGCGAGAATTCGACCAGGACGGTCGGATCCGCGCCTATGGCGACCGCTATGGCCGCAAGGTCCAATATGAATACGACACGGAGGGCTATGTCAGCGGGATTCTCGACCATTTCACCAATAAAGTGATCTGGATCGAACGCAACGACGAACACCTGGTCTCCTCCGTGAGCGATCGGGCATCCGGCGGACGGCGCGTACTCTATGCCTATACGACCAACGGCTTACTCACCAACGTGGTCGATATATCCAGCAACCAAACCGTTTACGGCTATAACGAACACGATCGTTTGAACTACAAAAAACACGCGGACGGTCGCGAAACCGTGATACAGTACAATGAACATAACAGTTGCGCCAAAATAGCCCATATCAACGGCCCGGAAGTCGAGGATGAAACATTCGATTATCACTACGACAAAGAGGAAGGCGTCTATTATTTTTGCGTAAAGCGCGGCGTTCGGGTTGTAGAATACTGGGTCGATCAGTCCGGCGAGCTGCTCCTGTACAAACTGAACGGCGAAGTCATTTACAACGCCGACGACTTGGAGCGGGGAGAGGCGCAAGAGGAAGACGATGTGCAGTTCGTCTTCGACGATCACAAGAACCTGAAATACATCAAATATCCAGACGGCTCGTTCGCGCAATACGACTACGATGACGAGCGGCGTTTGATCCGGTTTACCAGCGAAAACAAGGTCGTGCTCTTGATCCAGCGCAACGCATACGGCAATCCAACCAACGTGATCGAGGCCGCGGGCACGCCGTTGGAACGCCGAATCGCGGTCGAGTACAATGCGTTCGGCCAATACGCGGCGGTCAAGCGAATCGACCCAGCGTCCGACGATTTCGTGGCCGTGCATTACGCGTACGACCAGCGGGGTAATGTGACCAACATCGTCGATCCGTCCGGAAATAGCTGGAGCTATACCTATAACGACCTGGGCCAGGTCGAGACGATCCGCAACCCACTGAACCAGGTCTGGAGCAACGCCTACAGCGCGGCGGGAAGGCCCACGAAAAAAGTCGATCCCATCGACCGCACCGTACATTACCAGTACAACATAGCCGGGTTGCTGACCAACTATATCGATGAGGCCGGCTATACCCGGCGCTATGCCTATGACGAAAAAGGAAACGTGACACGGATCGATTACCCATTCGGCGAATATATCGAAGCCGAATACGACGCTGCCGGAAACATGATCGGCATGAAAAACGCGCAGGGGCGCCTATCCTGGCAATACGACAAACGCGGCAAAATCACCCGGATAACCGACGAAAACCAGCAAACCGGCAGCATCGATTACGACGCATTGGGCCGGATCCGGCAAGTGAACGACATCCGGGGGCGGCAATTCAACTTCGCGTACGACGAGCGCATGCCCATCGCGTTGAAAAGCTTCGAATGGGCAGGTCACGGCGAACGGTACGAATACGATCAACGGCATCGCCTGGTCAAAGCCACGGCCTGGTCCGACGTGAACGGGCACGTATGCGTGACCAACCATTATACCTACGGACCGAACAATCGCCTGAGCGGGTTCCGCGATGGCGAAAACCACCAGTTCCATCTGGAATATGACCCGCTCAACCGTTTGATCGCCACGCATGACCCCATGCACAATACCAATCGCTTTTCCTACGATTATCGCGACAACTTGGTCGGCATTCAGGATACGACCGGCGCGGATCTGCGCCGGCAATTCTCAGCTCTCGACGCGGTGACCAACAAGATCTACGCCGACGGCAGCAGTGTCGCGTTTTCCTACGAAGCGCTCGGCCGCATCGTGCGCGCAACCGATGCGATGGGCGACGTGCTGCGGTTCCATTACGATCCCGTCGGGCGTTTGACCAACTACCAATGCTACGCCTGCACGGACCTGGCCGATCCGGAAAAATCCGTGACCTATGCCTATGATGTCTACAACCAAATGCTGTCCTATGACGACGGTCTGATCACAGGCCGCTATGCCTATGACGACACGAACAACACGATTCGATTCACCATCGATTACGGCGCGTTCGAGAAAACCTATGTCCATCGTTTCGATAAGAAGAACCGCTTGATCGCGTTCCAGGCGCCGGACAACGAAACGTTCACCTACGAATACGATGAACAAGGTTTATCCTCGATCACGCTGCCCAACGCGGAAAAGATCGTATACAGCAGACTTTTCCTGAACTATCTGGTGAGTCAGGAAAAACTGCCTGGCGGCATGACCAAAACCTACGGTTACCAACCGCTGCTGGGTCTGGTCAGCAACAACGTATTCGATGCCTCCGGTCAACCGCTACTGACCGAGCGGTTGAAATACGACCGCAACGCGGCGATCACCCAACGCACGCTGAACGACGAAACCGCGGAATACGCCTATACTCCGAACTACGAACTGGAACGCATCGAAGAAGCGGATCAAACCCGCACCTACGCATACGACCGCATGGGCAACCGGACCGACGCCTCATCCGAGCCCGGGCTCTGGAGCTACAACCTGCTCAACCAACTGACCAACTGCCCGTTCGGCCGGTTCAGCTACGACGCGAACGGCCGGATGATCGAGCGTGTAGTGGACGGCGTGACCAACCGCTTCGAATGGACCGCGAACAATCGCTTGAAAACCGTGCTGGACGCGCAAGGCCAAACCGTGGCGAGTTACGCCTATGACCCGTTCGGGCGGCGGATCATGAAACAGACCGGCGGCCAAACCACCTGGTATTTATATGGCCCGAACGGACTGATCGGTGAATACGACGAAGCGGGCAACGAAAAACGGGCCTACTTCTACGAGCCCAACAACTTCTATATGACCGAGCCGTTGTTGCTGAAACAAGACGGGGTCTACTATTACTACCTGAGCGATTATCGCGGGGCCGGCTTGAGCCTGGTGAACGGGTACGGCGCCGTGGTCTGGTCCGCGGACATAGATGAATTCGGCTATGCCGAAGTCGATCCCGCATCGAGCATAGAGAATCCGCTGCGTTTTTCCGGCCAATACCATGACCAAGAGACCGGCTTGCATTACAACACCCATCGCTATTACGACCCGCGCCTGTCCCGGTACATCAGCCGCGATCCTCTGGAAGAACTGAGCGACCTGAACTTCTACACGTTTGCGGGCAACAATCCGGTGAACAGTCTGGACGTACTTGGCTTGATCGCGGCGAAATACGAGCTTGAACAGGTGACCATCGCCTATGAAACAATAAACGGAAAGCGGGAAGCGCATACTGGTTGGGACAACGTCTGGAATGCGGAAAAGCAAAAAGATCTACGCATAACCAAAGGGTATGATGGTTGGGATCGGTTGATGAACTTACAGGATACCACCCACGATCCGGACGATCCTTTTGGTCGAAACACCATCGAATACCAAGGACGTAAAGTCGAGATGGCCCGTCAATATGTAGAGGCGGAATACAATTTAAAAAATTCGCTAAACGCTTTGTGGATGGGTTTATTAAAAGGCGGCTATCGCGTGATCGATGATTACAGCGATACGACATGCGAGGAATTCGCCAAGCATTGGGGGAATAAAATCAGACTCATGATTCTGGCCAGGATGGCAGCCAAAACAGCGGGTACAGGGGTGTTTACGGCGTACACCGCAATAGAAGCGGCCATGAACAGCGGTGAGTATGCGAAAGCGTTGAATAAACTCATGTACGAAGTCGTTACGCTAGGCGACATAGCCGGTTCTGATCCGATTTCGGCCATATTCAATGCAGCGCAAGCAGGTCCTGATGCTGTAGTTTCCCTGATAGAAATGGCCATAGACGCTAAAATCGCCAAGTCCATAAACAACATGGGCAACAGCACAAGCAAACCCACCAACAGAACGCCAAAGAAACCGCCAAAACCAACCAAAAAACCGCCCAAACCACCAACAAAACCTCCGGCTGGAGGTGGTGGGTCAAGAGGTGGAGCCCCAGGGAGTGTAGACAGTCGACTGCTGTACAGAGGAGTACCAGACACTCGAACTGATAAAGGCCGACTTGCGAAACAAGGCGTTGCCAAACCTCGCGGAACAGCGCTTGACGAGGCATCCCTTCGAAAGCATGTGCTGGGCGAAGATGTCAATGCGGATGTTACTTCATGGACCCCAGATCGTTCTGTCGCACAACGGTTTTCTGGCAGCAACGGTACGATTATCGAAGTAGATGAGGCTGCCGTTCTTGACAGGGTCGTTCCGCGACCCAACGTTGGCAAGTATTCGGATGAGCAAGAAATCTTGTTGAGAGGTATTGTCCAAGGGAGACCAACGAAACCATGAGTTTGACAAGCCATCTCTGGAAGCTGCTCTCAACAATGATCGCCAATCTTGCAGACAGTCCTCAATGGCTGCACGATGTAGCCGCCATGACGCTCGAAGAAATCCAGCAGCTTCCGCAATTGGATGACACCGAAACCGGAGAACTTGCTCGTCCTGTCTTGGAGGAACGTGTTGTGACCGCGGAATACATTGAGTTTCTCTCTCGGCAACTCCAGGTCCGTTACGACGAGGCACATTGGTGCAGCCTGCTTACATCTCGGCTGGAGGCGCTCAGACCGCATATCGGAAATTCAGTTCTTCACGTCACATTCTACTGCAAACCAGAGAGCGTCACGATTAGGCTTAATGCAGAGACAAAGGAGATTGTGCATTCTGAAATAGTGTGAGTCTCCCTCATCGCCGAAACGGGACAACGTATGCTTCTGGTACACGACGGAGATTTCAAAAAGGACTCGCTCGGTGTTAACCCGTACTATCCCAAAATTCATCCGACGGCTTTGTTCTGCTGGAACGGTCTGAAATATCAGTTAGTTTGGCGAAGCGCATAATGCTTCGACTGTAAGTAATGATCAAAATAGTTGTTATTGAGCAGCTCATTTCACCCAAATATTGGACGATAGCGAAAGTTCTTGTGTATATTTGGGCTTATGTGGGGTCAATTTCTTGAATTCGCTATTAGATGATTCAATGGTGCTATATACGCCAACATGAAAGCATCCGCAAAATGTAATTTCGGTTGGACGGGAATAGGTTTGTTCCTGTTGATGCTGCACATCCTGCTTGCACACTCGTGCGCATATGCTGGAGCGCCATTGTTTCCAGCCAACCATGCGCCATGTACGCAGGACTTGCATGTGGCCGGTCACGATCCAGCCACGCCTTTTGGCAGAAACATCATCGAATATCAAGGCCACACGGTTGTGATGGCTCGTCGTTATGTCGAAGCGGAGTTCAATCGGCAGAATGTCGGTAGTGCCTTGAAACTGGGTGCGATGAAGGGCGGCTTTGAGTTGACCCAGGACTTCGAGGGAACGACATGTGAGGACATTTTAGCGTATTGGGGGAAGAAAATCGGAATGCAGGGTCTGGCCGCGTTGGCGACCAAGATGTTCGGTATGGGAATGGTTGCAGCCTACAATGCAGTGGACATTGCCATCAACAACGAAGATTACAGGGCCGCGATGCTGCAACTCTTGTCCGAAGTCCGTACAATGAGTGAAATAGCCGGTACCGATCCGATTTCCGCCATCTACAATGCCGCCAAAGGTGGTCCTGATGCGCTGGTCAAGCTGATAGAAATGGGGATATACTATAAAATCAGCACCACCATAGAAAATACTATCAACGGTACGCCCAAGCCCTCCAACACAGCGCCAAAAAAACAGCCAAATCCATCACAAAATCCGCCAAAACCACCACCACCGGCAGGTGGTAGTGGGGACAGGTCAGGAGGAGGAGCCCCAAACAACGTAGAATGGAACAACGGGTGGCGGACACCAGACGGGAAGTTCGCCAGTCCGAATGGTGCTGGCCGTGGTGGTGCCGCAGCAGAGCAGAGCGTTTGGGACGCCGTGCGGCAGAAGCCGGGATGGGATGTCATCGAGGGCCAAGTCGGGGTCCGTAATGCTTCCGGGCAGCTTCGCTACTATGATGGGGCTGCCGTTAGCCCGAGAGGTCGAGTTATCGGCCTGGAAGTCAAATCGGGTAGTGCGGTCAAGACGGGGGCACAGCGCACCTTTGACGCTGGCGTCAACACCTTCAATCCTGCTTCCGGCGTTGGGCAGAACGCTGGTCTCGAAGTCGGTAGATCACTCGAAATCGGGGTTCCCTAGCTATGCGCGACAAGCAAGATGTTAAGACTGATCTACTGGAGGCTCTGGGTTCTAACGGCGACTCCTTCGTGGTACCTTACGGGCTGAAACGCGGCAAGTCGTCTTTGGAGTATGTCGCGTCAACAGAACGCGTCCGCCACGCAATTCTGGTTGCAGCGGACTATTTCCCGAAGTATGAACCGTCTGCTGAGATCCACATCCACCCCGTGCTTCGTGTTGGGATGCCTGACGTAACAGAAATGGCACTTCGTCTTGTTGGTCGTAACAAGATGCTTCTGGCGAACGCCCCGGAACTCATCGTTGCACAGCCCGTTGAGTATGCAGCTCCGAAGGATGCGCATCAACGTTGGTTTGCCACGGGATACGAGCAGATCGTTCAGCGTATTCGCTCGATTGGCGAGTTTATTCGCGAATGGACCTTCCCCGTATTCGATTTGCTCAACAGTCCCGAAGGTTTGATCAATGCGTATGCGTCAGACGATGATCGGCTGCTGAAGCAGAAGCATTGGTATGTGTTCGTCGCTGCCGCCTACGCGTTGGGCTCAGACTATGATGCAGCGCTTGCTGTAGTGAATGAACGTCTGGGATCGCCGGGACTCCGTCGGATGTATGCCCCGGTTTTCGAGAATTTGGCGGCTCTACAGGAACCGTGACATGGACCCGGCCCGCGCCACAGAGATCGTGCAAGCCCTCGCCGACGGGGTTGACCCGTACAGCGGCGAGCGGCTCCCGCCGTCGTCGCCGCATCGACAGGCCGAGGTCGTCCATATACTGCGCGTCGAACCCGGCGGCGTCGCAGACCACATGGGCATCCCTGCATGAGGGTCAGGATTCACTCTCGACCTCTCGTCCTGGCCTGCCTGGCCCTCGCCGCCCCCGTGAGCCGGGCGAACCACGAGCCGGCCCCCGCCCCGTTCTGGCTCCCGCTCGTCGAGGTGGTCTCGCCCGCCGTCCCGTCGGCAGAGGATCTCCCGGGCCCCGGCGGACGGGCGGACGCCCGCCGAGGCGAGGCGGAGGAAACGCTGCTGGTGCCCACGCGCTACGCCTACGACAGCATGAACCGCCTTGTCGAGGTCCGGCACGACGGCGCCTGGAAGACGGGCTTCGTCCGCGACCTCAACGGAAGAGTCGTCATTCAGGGCTCCGGCTACGACCTGAGCTACTTCGAGCGGGACGCCGTGGGCCGCGTGACAGAGGCCGACGTCGAAGTCTACGACTCGCCGACGGCACAGGACCCCCCATCGCCGGGGAGACAGTCGAGTACCTCTACGACCTGTCCGGCAACCGAACCAACCTGACCGACGGCGATCTTTCCGTCGCCTACGAGTACAACGCCGAGGAACAGCTCTCCGGCCTGACGTTCAGCGTCCTCGGCCTCGCGGCCCGGAGCGGAGCTTCAGCGTCGGCTACGACGACGCCCAGCGACTGACCGGCATCGACTACCCCAACGGCGTCGACGGCGAGTTCGAGCTGGACGGC
>CAZOLK010000176.1:0-11221 GCA_964580325.1 uncultured Verrucomicrobiota bacterium
GATCGTGCCGGTGCGCAAGGAGAACACGGACGCGATCGCTTCGGCGCTGCCGGCCGCGCCCATCATGTGGCCGGTCATGGACTTGATCGCGGTCACCGGGATATCGACGTAGCGGTGACCGAACACGGTGCGGATGGCCTGAGTTTCGGTCACGTCGTTGTGCGGCGTACCTGTGCCGTGGGTGTTGATATGATCCACCTGTTCGGGCGGTATGCCGGCCTTGAGCAGCGCACGGTTCATGACCAGCGCCGAACCCTCGCCGTCGCGCGCGGGCGCGGTCAGGTGATGCGCGTTGTTATTGACGGCATAGCCGGCGACTTCCGCCAGGATCGGCGCATGGCGTTGCTGCGCGCTCTCCAGCTCTTCGAGCACCAGCGCGCCGGCGCCCTCGCTGAAAAGGGTGCCGTCACGGTTTTGATCGAACGGCCGAATCACCGTCTTGGTCATGGTTCGCGGCGCGCCCTGTGCGGATCAATTCGGCGCCATAAGCCAGCGCCGCCGTGCCCGAAGAGCAGGAGAGCGACAACACGGTGCGCGGGCCGGACAGGTTCCAGCGGTGCGCCACCTGGTCCGCGCAGCGTTGAAAACCGTATTCGTCAAAAGCAATGGCCTGCTCCGGCTCCAGGTTCAAGGTATGGGCCATCAGCGGTTCAGCCTGGGAAACGGCGCCAAAGTTGGTGGCCAGAACCAGGCCGGCCTCGAAAGCGGCGCCTTCATTCAGCGGCTCGTTAAAACCGGCGTTATCCATGGCCTCGCCGGCGGCAGCCAGCATGAACCGGTTCGCCGGATCCAACGGCGTGCCAGCAGCGTCCGGAGGAGGAAGCAACTCGTCGTTGACGCCGCCGGCCTGTTGAAATTTAAACGCCTTTGCCGGAAAACGCGTAAGTGGACCGAACCCGCAGCGCCCGTCGCAAAGCGCCTGCCAGAAAGAGGCAAGGCGACAACCCAGCGGCGAAACCACGCCCATACCCGTGATGACAACTCTTCTGATCATAAAAAAATCCGCACTGAAAAGTGGTTATCAATCGATTCGCCGATAATCTTACATGTTTATCGTCAAAAGTCAACAACCATGAAAGGATGACGCACGAAATGTTCGACAGCCGCTTCATTTTTAGCTAAACTGCTTTCAAAAAATGAAACCATTTATTGATCACCGACTATGCCTGGAAACCTTATCCGATCGGCGGAGAGCAAAACGGAAAGGGGCCGGTAGCCCGGTTTGCGGAACTGATCGGCAAATTGACGCGAGAAGACAAGGTTGACATCCTGGTTGAAGCCATCGTGCTAATAGGATCTGCTTTTTTTGCCGAAAGGAATGCCATATCGCCGAATGGTTGATTGAAGAAATTCCCCGGAACCATTGACCAATGACTAATAAGCCCGTTTGTCGCTGCGCTCCATGAACAGGACAAACGAGCGGTTGACTACGCGGTTGCCGCCAACAGTGGGGTAATTGCCGGTGAAATACCAGTCGCCGCGGTGGTTGGGGCAGGCTCGATGCAGGTCTTCAATGCGTTGATAGATGACTTGCAACTCGGCTTTCAATCCCGGGGGACGCAGTTTTTCCGCGATTTTAGCCGATATGGCCTCGTCGGAAAACATGTCATACAGGCATTGCACTTCGTTGCGGCATGGTTGCGCGGGATGCTGTTCTGCGGCTTTGCAGGCTTCATAGACGTCCTTAAGCCGGTCAGTATGCCCGGACTCTTCGACCAGCGCCAGCATCGCCTCGAAAGCGATGAAATTTTTCAGCTTGGACATGTCGATACCGTAGCAATCGGGATAGCGAATCTGCGGCGCGGAGGAAGCGACAATGATCCGTCGCGGTCCCAGGTGGTCCAGGATGCCCAGGATGCTGGTGCGCAGCGTTGTGCCACGCACGATCGAATCGTCGACCACCACCAGCGTATCCGTGCCGCGCCGCACCACGCCATAGGTGGTGTCATAAACCAGGGCCACCAGGTCGCGACGATCTTTTTCGTTGGTGATGAAGGTTCGCAGCTTGGCGTCTTTGTTCATGATCTTCTCGATGCGCGGCTGAAGGGAAAGCATGCGGCGAATCTCTTCCTGCGTCATGTCGGGATGCCGGCGCAACCGCTCCTGTTGCATGTCCACCAGCCAGTCGCGCACGCTCTCCATCAAACCGAGGAACGCCACCTCCGATGTGTTGGGGATAAAAGAGAAGACCGTATTTTCCATGTCGTAATTGATGGCCTTGAGCACGGAAAGACCCAGGTTGCGCCCCAGTGCTTTACGCTCCTGGTAAATATCGCGGTCCGTTCCTCGCGAAAAATAGATGCGTTCGAACGAACATTTGGCCGGTGCGCTGTTCATGACGATCTGCTCCTCCCGGACGCCGCCCTGGGGATCGATGATCAAGGCGCAACCGGGTTTGATCTCATGGACGTATTCGGCACTTTGCGCAAACGCGGTTTGGATCGCCGGTCGCTCCGAAGCCACGGTCACCAGGTCATCATCTTTATAGTAAAAAGCGGGTCTGATACCGTGGGGGTCGCGCAGGATGAACGCGGCACCGTGACCGAACATGCCAGCAATTACATAACCGCCGTCAAAATATCGTATAGCGTTGCGCAGAATTTCGGCCACGTCAAGATGTTCGGCGATCAATGCCGAAATTCTGCGCCGGTCATAGCCCTGGGCTTTGTACTCGCGCACCAGCCGGTCGTTCTCCTCGTCCAGGTAATGTGCGATCTTCTCGAGAATGACATTGGTGTCGGTTTGGTTGCGCGGGTGCTGCCCCAGGTCCACCAGCCGATCGAACAGCTCAGGGGTATTGGTCAGGTTGAAGTTGCCCGCAATAACCAGGTTGCGCGTCAACCAGTTGCTTTCGCGCACAAACGGATGACAAAAACTCACGTCATTCTCGCCGTGCGTGCCGTAACGCAGATGCCCGAGCAGAAGTTCACCGGCAAAGGGCACATGGTCCTTGACCCAGTTGGGATCGGCCATGCTGTAGAGGTGCTGCGAGATTTCTCGTTCATAGCTTAAGCCGATATCGCGATAGATCTGGGCAATCGGGTCTTTCTCCATGGTACGGGTGGAAAAGATGTAGGGTTGTCCCGGCTGGGTATTGAGTTTGATCACCGCGGCGCCGGCGCCGTCCTGGCCACGGTTGTGCTGCTTCTCCATCAGCAGGTAAAGTTTGTTTATGGGCAGCAGCGGCGAACCGAATTTGCGGGTATAGTTTACATAGCCTTTGCGCAATCGAATGAAAGCTATGCCGCATTCATGTTGAATCGAATCGCTCATAGCCCTTTATAGTGTTTGTACCAGTCAATAAAGCGCGGGATACCGACATGGATGGACGTTTGCGGGGCATAGCCCAGTGTTTTCTGGGCGCGCTCGATATCGGCATAGGTCGCCGGAACATCGCCCGGTTGCATGGGCAGCAATTCCATGGCCGGTTCGACGTCCAGGGCCTGACCGATCACCCGGATCATGTCCATCAGGTTTTCCGACCGGTGGTTACCCAGGTTGAAGACATCCCAGGGCGCGAACCCATCCTTGAACAGGGCGGCGCGCACGCCTTGGACAATATCGTCGATAAACGTGAAGTCGCGCTGCATTTTGCCGTGGTTGAAGACCTTGATGGCGCGCCCCTGGAGCATGGCTTCGGTAAAGAGCCAAATCGCCATATCGGGCCGGCCCCAGGGTCCGTATACCGTAAAAAAGCGCAGACCGATCGTGGGCAGGCCGTACAGGTGGGTATAGGTATGGGCCATCAACTCATTGGCCTTCTTGGTGGCCGCGTAGAGACTGACCGGCCGGTCCACCGGATCGTTTTCGCTGAACGGTAGCTTGGTGTTGCCACCATACACGCTGGAACTGGAGGCATAGACCAGGCGCTCCATTGTGTGGTGGCGGCAGACTTCGAGAATATTGAGAAAACCTTCCAGGTTGGAACGCTGGTATGCGAACGGATTGTCCAGCGAGTAACGCACGCCGGCTTGCGCCGCAAGATGACAGACGCGCTCGATGGTGTGGTCCTGTACCAGCTTACGCAGCGTGTCCAGATCGCACAAATCCGCTTCGACGCCAGTATAACCTTGCAACAACTCGAGTTCGCGATGACGGTCGCGCTTGAGTTGGACATCGTAATAATCGTTGAAATTATCCAGCCCAACCACTTGGTGGCCGTCATGCAACAGACTGCGCGCCAAATGGTACCCAATAAAACCAGCCGTTCCCGTGACCAGAATGTTCATGTTCTGTGCGTTCCTCTTCTACAAAAGCTTCAAAAGAAGAAGTGTAATCAAATCAGAATTTTTCACAATCCAAAATCACAAAAAGGTAGCAGGCGGGCTGTATCTCCGATTTCCGAAATCGCTTTTGCGACAGAGACAGGGCGAAGATAGGAGATCGACGAAGATCAAGACGAAGATTGGAATGAAGGTCGGGGGAGTAATGAACGGGAGTTGCCATAGAGCGCTTTGTAACTCGGAGATGCGCCCTAGAGCGCGTCGGGCACGGGCGCAGGGCGCCTTTATTTGACTGGACCTGTCCAACAGCAGGTTGAACGGGCAATCACCTCATCTTGTATATCTCGGCCCAGGGTTACGAAGTTGGCGCTGAAACCGCTGACGCGCACGATCAGATCCTTGTGCTGCTCCGGGGCGGTCTGGGCCTTTTTAAGCGTTTCCGTGTCCAGAACGTTGATTTGCAGCACGGGTCCGCCGCTATTCAGGAAACGTTCGATCACCGGAACCAGCAAACTCACGGCCTGCGCTTCGGGCATGGCTGGAAAGCGCAGGTCCAGGACGCCGATCTCCGGGTAGTCCGTGAAGTCGATCTCTCCCAGGCTGTCCAATACGGCGCCAGTAGACCAGTGTTGGTTTGTAAAGATGAACGAAGGTCCAATTCCTTTGCTCAGCGGGGCGCCGGCCCGACGGCCGTCCGGCGTGGCCGGCAGAGAATGACCCAGCCGAAGGTAGCTCATGTGCGAGAAAAGGCTGGCCTCGTACTTTCCGCCACGCGCGTTGGCAAACCCGGATGTGGCGCGGGCCAGGTCTGCGAATACACGGGCCGCGAATCGGCGCGTGGCCGGATCTTCACCGCCATGTTTAGGCAGTTTGCCCAGGATATATTGGCGCAGCGGTTCGTGCCCGCTGAAATCGGCAGCCAGGATGCGCGCAAACTCGGCCAGGCCCATTCGCTGCTCTTCAAACACCAGTGTGCGCACAGCTGTGAGTGAATCGATCAGCGTGGCCAGACCGACCAGACCGACGCTGCCCACGGAATAGCGTGCGCCGCCTTCGGTGATGTCCTTGCCGCGTGCCAGGCAGTCAGCGGTTAGGGCCGAGAGCAGTGGACAGGGATTGTAAAGGCCGCTCTTGCGTTCGCCGCGGTTGCGTCGCCGCACCAGCGCTCCGGTCAGTTCGCGCGCGTTATGCATCACGATCGCGTAGAATCTCTCGAAATCCGGACACACACTGAAGTCGCGCAGGCGCAGCCGTTCTCCGGCAGCCAGTTTGCCGGCGCATGCCGGGTCAAAACCGAGTTGCAGTAGTTTGGGGGTGTTCATGTAAATCGAGGCGCGCGAGTTGATCTCGCAATTTTGCAGTTTGTTTTCCTGGCAGCCCCCGCCGATGTATAGCCGTGCGTCTTCAAGCGCCCGACCGGCTTTGACATTGGCCGCGATCACGATGTCGTCGTTGAACAGCGCCAGCACGTTCCGCTGCGCTCCAAGCAGCTCTGCGCAGGCCTCGGCTAGGGCGCGCGGATGCTCTTTCGACATACGCACATGGAGCTTGGGCTCGATCAGGCGCCATTCGCGGTATATGTCCAGGATCGCACGGGTCAGCTCGTTGAAAATAATGTTCCCGTCCCTATTGCAACCGCCCAGCACAATGGTGGTCGAGGTTTCGTGGCGTTCGCGGCGACAAGCAAAACGCGTTTCGGTATAGCGCAGGAACGCGACCAGCCATGCGTGCGCTTCATCCGGTGTAAGGCGGCCTGCCGCTAGGTCGCGCTGATAATAAGGATAGAGCATGCGGTCCAGGTGTCCGTACGTGCTGATGGCGATGCCTTCCAGTGAGCCGACGATCTCGCGGGTGAAAAGCAGCGTGTTGAGCGCTTCGTAAAAGGTTTGCGCGGGTTGCGCCGGCGCTTTCGCGGAACTGGTCGCAATGCGCGTTAGGTTGGCGCGCACGACAGGATCGGTTTCTCGTTCCAGCAGCGTCGATGCCCGTTGGCTGAATTTGTCGGCTATGCGGATCAAAGCGCGGCAACCAGCCGCCGCGGCAAAGCAGAAGGAACGCTGCTCATCTGTTGTTGCGTCACTTGCATGACCTTCCGCTTCCCGAGCCAGGCCGTCCAGCCCTTTTTCGAGCACGGCGTCGAAATCGAGTGAATGGTGGTCCAAGTCGGTGACCGCGGCGTCATGCCCATTGAACGTGAAGAAACCGTCGTAAAGCGCATGGATCGTATCCGTCTCGTTGCGCAGCAGGTGTTTACGATTTTCTCGGAACCAGGCACCCACGCCGCCGAATCCCCATTGGAATCGACCGCGACCGGCTTCCAGCTCAAAATAGAACGGCATGTGGCGAAACACATGAACGTCGCATTGTTCCGCGGCCAGCTCATAGGTCAGCGCTTTCAGAACGAACCGGTCCAGGTTCGGTTGCCGTGCCGCGCGCCGGTCCAATTCGGCAAAAAGCGCATCCGTATCCACGCTCATGCCGGCATAATAACCATCCAACTCTGTTTCATAGGCAAGGTTATATGTTAACTGTGTCATGCTTATCCTCCCATCACTCTTAGTAACACTGCACAACTCCGTCCGTCGGTCGCAGCCAATCCATCTTTGACCGGCCCAGGTCGTGTGCATCCGGCGCTATGCCAGCAGCGGCGCCCGAAAAACTGCTGCTCGCGGACGGCTTGCTGCTGGTCATGGCCCAGCCCGTGCCGGTCTTCCGCCAGCAGCGTTTGACGCAGGGCCTGAACCTGGTCCAGATCGCTTCTATTGTGCGCAGCGGCCAGGCCCTCGTGAACAGGCGGCGCTTCAAGGGGGAGTTCGTGCAGCAGACGACCGTCATGCGGATTGCGCACCTGGAGCAATCCTCCCCGTTCGCCGTGCCAGGCTTGCAATTGCCGAGCCGGTTCTTCGGGTTTGGGCGAGCCAGCGATGACCAGGGCGTTGGGCGCCAGCAGCATCGCGTGCACGTGTAGGTTCAGCTTGTGTTCCCATTCCGTGGCAAAGCGCGAAGAGGCTTGGCTGGGACCGCGTGTTTTCAGGGGTATGACATCCGGGTCCTTATAAGCTTTGAACAGGCGGTAGGTGGTCTTGTCGATCCAGCGGTAACACTCGGGATTGCGTCCGTAGCCGTAGACAAACGCCTCGTCCATGGCCAGGGTTTTGCCGGCCGGCGTGACCGCCCCGGCGCGAAACCAGTTGAACGCGGAACTGCTGTACGTGTTGCCGTACATCAGATAGGTGCGGTGAAACCAGGGATCGTTCAGAAAACCGGTGGGGCTGAACAAGTGCTTGAAACCGGTGTCTTTCTGCTGGGCCGCGAACTTGGCGTAATCCTTTAAAGTTCCGAAACTGCCCAATTGCACATCGCCAAACGGTTGTTCGACGAACAGGCGCCGACCGTCCGCATCCATGGCCTGGCCGCGCATATAGATGTGGCGACCGTCGCCGGAAAGGATGTCGGGCGAGGCCACCGGCATGTTCATGTAGTCGCTCATGGCTTGCAGCTCTTTTCCGCTGTCCGGGGCTTTGTCAGCGTAGGTGTTTTCGCTGATGATGGCGCCGGTTTCCAGATCCAGGACCAGCATGCGCAGGCCCTTGTCCAGGAACATGGAGCGACCGGCCACGGCATAGAGCCGGTTGCTCTGGATCAGCACGCTGCCGTGCAGTGGCCAGACCGATTCGGGTTGGTCGTAGGCCATCATCGACCGGTCAGCCGGCGCGGCCAGGCGACGCCAGCGCAGGGCGCCGTCGCTGCCGTTCAAGCTGTAGATCCAGCCGTCGCGCGCACCGAAATAGACGCTGCCACGGTAGATCGTGGGCGGTGAATCGATGCGACCGCCAGCTGTGAACGACCAGCGCGGTGTACCGTTGACCGCGTCCAGCGCGCGAATCTCGTGTTGGTCCGGCAATGCCACGAACACAATGCCTTCGGCCACTGTAGGCGGTGTGATCGGGGCCGGCAACGATATGGCCCAGCGCAGCGCTGGCGCGGTTAGTGGCAGTGCTGCGGCAGTCCATGCGCGGCGTTGGTTGTCGCCGCGAAAGGTCGGCCATTGGGATTTCGGTTGGCGGTATTCGGACGGATGGATCGATGTGTTATAAGCAGGACCGCGAACAAGACGTTGTTCTTCGGGCATGCGGGAGGGTAGGGCAGGGGGCGCGACCGTAACCGCGTAAAAGCCGTTGAGTTTGGCGTCCAGGAAGCAGGCGCAGGGATTGGGCGGAATGTAAAAAGTGCCGTAACTGGGCAGCATGCCGTAGAGGCATGCGCCGCGAATCCAGTTGTGCAGCATCAACGATTCATCATCTGGGTCGTACAGTTCCAGCCCTGTGCGTGCCCCGAGCAGGTAGCGCCCGCTGGCACGCTGCCGATAACAGCGCTGATGCGGGAAGCGCACTTCCGGCTTGCCCAGTGTGCAAGTGCCGGCAGGTTGGCCGTCGGCCAGGTTGAAGCCGAAAAAACCTTTATCGTCCCACGAAGCGGTATTGCTGATCCAGACCGTGTCGTTGATTACCAGGACATCTTTGGTGCTTGCGTGTCCGCTTTTTGGGTTATGCACGCTCCAGAGCGTTTGTCCCGAAGCCGGATCAAGGGCGATGAGTCGGTCAGGTGGGGCGGTTTTGCCTTTGATTCGTTTTTTGGGATCAGCGCAGGCATAGAGCACGGCCTTGTCATGCACGACCAGGACGGGCGCATACCAGGACGGAAATTCGGTCTGCGAAGCGACCGGTTCCGAGGTCCAGGCGGTTTCGCCTGTTTCACGGTCCAGCGCACGGATGTGTTTGCTATCGGAAAAATAAATCAATGCTTTGTCCATGGCCAGGGTCAGCGGCATCAAAGGCGTTTCGTGCTGCCAGCGCAAGGCGCCGTTGCGCGGGTCATAGGCTTTGATCCAGCGCGGAGCAAAGGCCCACCATTTGCTCGATGGTTCGCTCCGACCGCAGCAGACCAGCAGGTCGGGCGTGGCCAGGATTTCCTCTGCGCATTCCGAATTCGTGAACGTAAGTTTCGTTGCGCCGCTGGCTGCGTCCAGGGCCGAGACCGGCGCGTGCAGACCGAGCGTAGCATAAACGCGGTTATCCAGGGCGACCAGCCTGCGGGGCAGCGTGGCCGGGCCGCTCTTAAATCTGGTGGTATGTGGATGCCATGCGGGCAGGGAACGCTCCCACAATTTCAGGCCGTTGAAAGCGTCGCGTGCGACTAGGCGCCAGTCTGGCGGCAGGTCCATGGACAGACCAGGGGCCAGGTCCATGATGTAGAAGATGCGACCCTGCTGGCTGACCATGGCGCTGAAGCTGGACATAAACTCGTGGTGTCGTGTTGAGCGCGGACCGCAGGTCCAGCGGCAGGCGCGCGGCGGCGCCGTGGCCGGGTCGCGGTCCACGGCATTGTTGTCGGGGCCGTGCAGGTAATGGCTCCACGTGCCGGTATTCGGTGGAAAAGGCTGGGTGATCCGGCTCCAGCCCTGTTTCGCGTCTGGAAACAGAGCCGCGCCGCCTGGTGTAAGCACGCGTCGCATCGCGTTATCCACCAGGATCGCGAACAAGCACCTGGACAGTCATGCCGGCGTTGTCGTGCAGTGCGCAACACAGCGGGTCGGCGGGGTTGTCGTCAATCAGCACGACGAATCCCTGGCGTACACCGCTCTTTTCTATTATCCGGCGTGCAGCTTCAACAGCGGTTTCAGCCCTTACGGACAAGGCGACATAGACCATGACGCTGGCGCCGAGGAGGATGTTTTTCATGATATAGTCCTTTTCAGTGAGGTTGTGTGGTCAGACAGGTGATCGGCTCGATGGCTGCTCTGAAATCAGGGGCAAGTCGATAATTTGGCCTGGTTTTGTGACGTTGATTGCGGCTGCCCAGGTAGCTGCCGTAGAATTGGCGTTGGCATCGAGCCAGAGGATCAGTCGACTCCATGCGCCCTGCTCCAGTTTTACGTCGTGATGGCCTTTGCTCAGCATGCCTGGTATATAATATGTCGCTATAGTCGACCGGCGCCAACGCAATCATCAGGGTCGCGAGTCGGTTAAAGTTCCATCTGCAATCGTATCGGTTCATCTCGTTCTCCGCTTGAATGCCTTCGCTTTGGTAGACAATTTCACTTTAATCTATACAGCAAGCATAAGCTAAGATGCTTGTAATACAATGTAATTCGAGTCTATATTTGCACGTAAGGTGCATATTTGCACTGGCATGTTGTTTTAAAAAGTTGGCCTCAACGCGCACGGGTGTTCCAGGCTTTTGCTCAACCAAAAAAGCATTGAATGGCAACGTTCCTGTTGTTACGCTTTTCAGGTTATATGATTAGCTTTGCATAAGAGGATGAACGATGAGGAAACGCAACGAACGAAAAGACTGGATACCCGACCGGATCGAGTACGCCTTGCGCGAGGAGATCGGCGATCCGACGTTGTTTACCGGACGTGTGTTCGAGCTGGACTATTTTCTCACTTGGTGCGATGGGGTGCGACGCGAGATTTCGCCGTCCGTGGCGATCCTGGCTCGGCGGAAGCGGGGCAAGACCGCATTGGTCCAGCGGATCTACAACATCGTCTGGACCTGGGGCGACATGAAGTTGATTCCGTTTTATTACCGGTCGGAGGAAGAGAATGTCTCCGTTGTCCAGTTTTGCGGGATGTTTTATCGATCGTTGATGTCGCAATATTTGGGATTCAAGCAACGGTCTCCTGAAATCGCTTGGAGTGAAAACTCCTATGAACAATTGATTGAACTGGCTGGCACGGATGCATATCTTTTAAGGGATATTGCACGCATGTGCGAGTTGGAACAGGAAGGTAATGAAGCTGCAGCCGCCCGTCAAGCCCGCGGCGCTGGACATCGGATTGCCGCGGCCAGGGATGAGCGGATTATCCAGTTTCTCGACGAGTTCCAGTATTTAAACGAATATATCTACACCGATAACACATGGTCCGTGAAGTACCCGCTCTGCGGCGGCTACCACAAATACGCGGAAAGCAAAGTCTCGCCGCAGATCATCA
>CAZOLK010000177.1:0-11204 GCA_964580325.1 uncultured Verrucomicrobiota bacterium
TGGCGACGATGCCCGATATGCTGCAAATGCGTTTCCAGCACCGGTTCGCCGCGCGCCGCGTAACAGATGCGCGCCGCTTTGGTCGCGATCAGGGTCTGGAAATTGATGATGTTGAGCAGCGTGGTTTCGAGTAACTGACACTGCATCAGCGGTCCCTGTACGCGCAGCAGCGGTTCCTGGGGAAAGGCGACCGTGCCTTCCGGCATGGCGTCGATGTCGCAGACAAACGTCATGTCGCCCAAATAATCCAGGAACTTCTGCTCGAACAGCGGCGCAGCGTCGCTGCCCTTGAGCGAAGCTAGGTAGGCTAGTTCATCGTCGGCAAAGTGGAACTGGTCCAGATACTCGACGGCATCGGCCAGGCCACAAGAAATGGTATAGCCGCTGTTAAAGGGGTGTTTACGGAAAAAAAGGTGGAATATGGCCTCCTTTTCGCAGGTCCCGGTCTTCCAATAGCCATAGGCCATGGTCAGTTGGTACAGGTCCGTCAGCAGCGCCGATCGGATCCGCCCGTCATCGATTTTCTCATGTGCATTCATCGTTCTTTCCTCATTGTTCGTGTAATTTACACACTATTCGGCGGGTTGTCAAGGCGGTTGTGCGCTATAATGTCTCCATTGTATTTGCCTGAAAAATTTCTTGTCGATAGCGGCTGGGTGAAACCCCGGTTTCTTTTTTGAACTGCTTGGAAAAGACATAGACATCCGGATAGCCCAGCGTGTCCGCGATTTGCTTGATGGTCAAGTGGCCGTCTTCGATCAGGGCTTTTGCCTGGGTGATGCGGCATTGGATGCGGTAGGCGGCCGGTGACAGGCCGACTTGTTTTTTGAAGACGCGCCTGAAATTGGAGCTGCTCATGTGTACAGCCCGGGCCACTTTTTCGATATCGCGGCGCTGGTCTAGGTGGGCGGAGAGCAGGGCGCAGGCTTGTTTGATGCGTTGCCGGTCAGATCCCGGTCTGCGTCCGGCCATGGCGACCGCGGCGTGTACCCGCACCATGGTTTCATAGGCCCGGGCCACGGTCAATGCTGGTTGCAGCACCGATTCCATGCGCCAGAAGCGCATCAAATCCTGGATCAACCTTGGAATCTCGGGCGCACTGCCGAGTTGCATGACTGGTGTCTCGTCGACCAGCGCGCCGGTCAGGCGCAGTGCGGCCAGCATCGGCGCGGGAAGCGCCAGGTAGCACTTGGTTGCCGGGTCGCCGGCCAGTGCCTCTTCAAACTCGACGTTGGGAAAGCGTTGGATAAAACTGCCCGGACGCAGTTCCGCTTCAAACCCGTTGGCGTCCAGATAACGCCCCTGGCCGCTCAGCACCAGGTTGACCGCGTAATCGGTGATGTGCCGGCGCGACCAGTTGTAGAAGGCCGAATGGATGAAACCGCAGCGAACAGCATGCTGAAATGGTCCGCTATCCTGAATCGGCTTGTCGATCAGGGTCATCATGTCCGTGCGTAAATATTTTTCTTTTATCGATATCGACAAATTCATGATCGTTTATGACATCGCATTCTATTCATAAAAGCAATATTATTAGCGCTAAAACAAACCAGAGGTTGTTGAAAATGACAAATGAAAAAATGATGCCGCATATTGTATTGATCACGGGCGACCAGATGCGCGCCGATGCCATGGGCCACATGGGGCGACCGGCGTTGACGCCCAACCTGGACCGCTTGGCAGCGCGCGGCGCTGTTTTCGATAACGCGTTTTGCGTTAATCCGGTCTGTACGCCGTCGCGCGCCGCGCTGTTCACTGGCCGCTATCCCCATTGCACAGGCGCCTGGAATATTGGCGTATCCATGAACGAGGACGAAATCACGCTCTGCGATCACTTGAAACCACACGGTTACCGCTGTGTGGCCAACGGTAAAATGCATTTCCGGCCGGAGCGCGCGCCATGGGGCAGCGATGCCTACAGCGAGGATCCGGCCGTTGCTTTTCGCGGTCGCGTGCGCGACGGCACATACTATGGTTTTGACGAAACCCATATCACCGAAGATAGCCGTGTGGGCGAATACCTGGATTGGCTTCGTGAAACAGCGCCAAAGTGGGCTGAACATCGGCCCTGTAAGGATGAGGATACGTTCGAGGGCAGCGCCATGCCTCCGGAACTGCACCAGACTCAGTGGATCGGCGACCGCAGCGTGGAAACCATCATCAACCACGATCTGGATCGTCCGCTGTTCATGTGGACCAGCTTTGTCGATCCGCATCACCCGTTTGACGCACCGAAGAAATACATGGACCTGTACCGCGATGTTGATGTAGCGGACCCGGTGCAGCGCGAAGGCGAGCACGATCCGCGTCCCGAGCATTTACGCTGCCAGGGCGAACGCGGTTACTGGCCCGGCGGCGCTGAGGAGCATGGCGAGAGTGCGGACAAAATTCGCGCCATCATCCGTAATTACTATGCCATGGTCACGTTCATCGACGAACAGGTGGGGCGTCTGCGCCAGGCCTTGGCAACGCGGGGCATGCTGGAGAATACGATCCTGGTCTTTACCGCCGATCACGGTGAATTGCTGGGTGATCACCGTTTGCTGATGAAGGGGCCTTGGCTCTACGACGGGTTGAGCAAAGTGCCGATGATGCTGGCTGGTCCGGGCATTCCGGAAGGTTTGCGCACCCAGGCGCTGATGGAAAATGTGGATGTATTGCCCACGCTGTTGGATTTGGTCGGCATAGACATACCCTATGGCGTGCAGGGCTGCACCTATATGCCGTTGTTCCGGGGTGCGAAGGAAAGCATCCGCGATTCGGTCATAACGTCTTACGACGTGCACGACCGCGGCATCCGGCTCAAATCGTTCCGTACCGCGCGGTACAAATTGAATGTATTTGCCAACGAGTCCTATGGCGAGTTGTACGATCTGAAAAACGACCCGGACGAAACCGCCAACCTGTTTTTCAATCCATCTCTGAGCACCGTCAAAGCAGAGCTTATGCAAAAAATGGTCCACCGTATGATGGAAGACGAAGATCCGTTGCCCGAACGGACGTGCCAGTGGTGAGGGAGAGGGGTAGGGGGAGTGAGCAGGGAGCAGAGGGGAGGAAGCAGGGAGCGCTTCATGAGGGTGCAATATGAAAAAGTAAGATTTAAGTTCACGGGACCGAGCTTCACCAGAATCGGCTGATCGCTGCTCCACCAAGATCGGAGCTTTGTCGCGAGCTTTGTCGGAGCCAGCCAAGGGCTTGAGAAAGTCATGGGCGAGCAGGCCGCTGACTGTCAGAGAAGACACGGTCGAGTAGGGGACCGAGTATGAGGAGACCGACAAAGCTCGCGACACTCGCGACAAAGCTTGAGTGTTTATTCAAAAATAATCGTAATCCGCTATCGTCGCTGGCTGTCGTCAACCGTTATTGTCGCATTCTCTCCTAATGTCTGGGCCAACGCCACCATGGTCTTGACGCCAAAGCCCTTGGCGCCATTGCCCAGGTGATTCAGCGGCTTTTCCTTGACAGCCGGACCGGCGATGTCGCAATGGCACCAGGGTGTGTTTTCCGGCGCCCACTGTTTTAAGAACAAGGCCGCGGTGATGGAGCCGCCGTATTTTTCGCCCACGTTTTTGCAGTCGGCGATGGTGGCCTTGAGTTGTTCCATATAAGGTAGATGCAGCGGCATTTCCCAGAACCGTTCGCCTTGGTCGTGGCCGCATGCAATCAGGCGTCGGGTCAGTTCAGCGTCTGTACCGTACACCGCAGAAAGGTCCTCGCCCAAGGCCACGACGCAGGCGCCGGTCAGGGTGGCCGCATCCACGATCCAGTCTGGTTTGTGTTCGCCGGCCAGGGTCAGCGCATCGGCCAGGATCAACCGGCCTTCGGCATCGGTGTTGACCACCTCGACGGTTTTGCCGGAGCGGGTGGTGAGTACCGTGTTGGGCAGGAATGCCTTATGGGATAGCACGTTTTCAGCCAAGGGCGTCAGCACCGTGATGTTCAACGGAACCTTGAGCTGGGCAATGGCGCAGGTCGCGGCAAACATCATGGCCGCGCCGGCCATGTCGTATTTCATGCCGTCCTGGCTGGCCGGCGGCTTGAGGCAATAGCCGCCGCTGTCAAACGTGATGCCTTTGCCTACCAGGCAGAGATGGCGCTTGGCGCCATGCGGTGCATATTCGCCCATGACCAGCCGCGGCCCTCCCTCGGCGCCGCAACCCACGGCCAGAATCCCGCCGCAACGCTCCTTTTTCAGCCGTTTCTCGTCCCAGACACTGACGCGCACGCCCGCTTCCGCGCCTGCTTCACGCATATGTTTTGCCAGAGCGATCGGTTTGCCGGCATCGGGTGGTTCGTTGCACCAGTCGCGGGCTAGGTTGACATAGCGGCACACAGTCTTGCAGGCCGGCAACCGCTTTTTAAATGCTGACGCGTCGGCGCGCGGCATGACCAGCAGCAAGTCAGGGTCTGGTTTGCTTTGCGACAGGAAAGGGCCGTAAACATAGCCGCCCAACAGAAATCCTTCGACCACGCTTTCGGTTACCGCTGCGTTGTCCAGAAAGAAGACCAGGCGTTTGGCTTTTTCGCTGCGCGCCATGTCAAGGGCATTGGCGGTCAACTTGCGTATGTTGTTCAACCCATCGGCAAAACGGGCATCCGCGCGCATGGTGCGTGCCTGAACGTGCTGCTGCCCGAGTTCTCCGCAAAACATCACCCGCGTTCCGCCCGGATCCGGATGAGGCGCAGCCGGCGCAGCCCATGATACAGGCAGGTTTTCGCATGAAAAGCAGGGGGTTTCGGCATCGAGATAGGCCAGGATCGCCAGGTCGCCGGTTGCCGGTTTGTATGTGGTTTTGATGGAAATCGATGTCGCCATGAGCTTTCTACCTTCCAGGGTTCAGGTGGTTTGTGTTTCTTAATACTTGATCACGTTTATACATGATTGTACTTTATATTGTTGTGTAGATCAATTGTTGTGTAGATCAAGAACGACCTTTATTGTGGTGCGTGGACAAATGGATATAATCTATGGCGGATATTACGGGCGATGACAGGCTGAAGCTGCTGGATGACTGCTGCAAAGCGTATCAAACCATGGAAATGACCGTTCACGAGGGCGAGGACGAGGCCAAACACTATACGTGCAATGCATTGGATATGCTGGAAGACGACGGCATATCCTTTTTTCTTGTCAGCACTCCGACCAAGGACGGCGCTTCTTATGTGATGACTGGCCGCGATGCCCATGCAAAACTGTTTTTCAACACGTGTGAAGGCAAGATGTTCTCGTTCAACACCAAAATAATGGGCCGCGACCGTTATAAACTCTACAGCGGCCAGGAAATAACCTGCCTGCGCCTGCGTATCCCCAATGCGATTGCCCGTTTCCAGCGGCGCTCCAGCTTTCGGATCAAGCCTGATCCAGCAAAGCCCATTGTATTGCACTGCCGAACGGAATCCGCGGAAGGCGAAGACAGGACGCCGGTTTTGCGCTGGCAGGCCAATATGTTCGATATTAGTGCCGGCGGGATAAGTTTCCTGTTGAACGACCCTGGAAAATACAACCTGCAACCCAGACAGCCGCTGCTGATCGTTTTCGAATTGCCCAACTACGAGCGCGTCCTGCGTATGCGCGTGCTGGTCCGCTCCTTTCATCCACGTGTTGAAGCGAACAATACCCAGGTGATCGGCTGCCAATTCGACTTGTCGATTAAAGCCATGGAAGTCCAGGAAAACAGCAAGATAATCGAGGCTTACACCATGCAGCGCCAGCTCCAGGTCATCCGCAAGAAGCGTGGACTGGAATAGTCCTCGACCAATAATCCATGGCTAATGACCCATGACCCATCAAAGGTCGCGACCGGTGGTGGCGGCAGCGACAGATGCGTATTTCACGCCCTTGATCGCTTTCAATTGGTTGGCCAGGTCCTGGACTCGGGACGTTATGCCGCGGACCACAACGATTTCCAGGCAATTATCATGATCCAGATGGACATGTTGCGATGAAATGATCAAGTCGTGCGCGTTGTGTTGGATGTGCATCAATTGATGGGTCAGGTCGCGTTTGTGGTGATCGTAGACCAGCACTATGGCCGCGGCCACCTCCGCGCCCGTGGTCCATTGGCTGCGCACAAGGCTTTCGCGGATCAGGTCGGCAACAGCCTTGGACCGCGTGGGATAACCCTGCTGGATGATGTGCTCGTCAAAGCGTTCCAGCAGGGCGCTGTCCATGGAAACACTGAAGCGCGTCAATTTCATGGTATCTGCTCAGCCCTCGATCATTACGCCCATTTTGCGGAATTTCTGGTAGCGCTGCTCCAGCAAATTGTCTTTTTTCAGGCCGCTCAATTCTTCGAGATGCCTGAGCAGGTGTTGCTTGAGGGTTTGGGCCATGGTTTCCTTATCGCCATGAGCGCCGCCGTCGGGTTCGGGCACGATTTCATCGGCCAGTCCGGCCTGGACCAGGTCCTGGGCCGTCAGCTTGAGTGCTTCTGCGGCCTTGCTGGCATAGGCGCGGTCTTTCCACAGAATCGCGGCGCATCCTTCGGGGGAAATCACTGAGTAGTAGGCGTGTTCCAGGATCAAAACGCGATCGCCGACGCCGATGCCCAGCGCGCCGCCGCTGCCGCCCTCGCCGGTAATCACGATGACGACCGGCACGGCCAGTTCAAAGGCTTCGCGCAGGTTGACGGCAATGGCCTCGGCAATGTGGCGCTCCTCTGACTCCACACCTGGATAGGCGCCGGGCGTGTCGATCAGGCACAGGATCGGTGTATTGAATTTGGCGGCCATTTTCATCAGGCGCAAGGCTTTGCGATAGCCTTCCGGATAGGCGCAGCCAAAGTTGCATTCCAGGTTGCTCTTGGTGTCGCGACCTTTCTGCGAACAGATCAGCATTACTTTGTGCTCGTCCAGCTTGGCAAAACCGCCAACGATGGCGCGGTCGTCGGCGTGCAGACGGTCGCCATGCAGTTCAATGAAATTGTCCATCAGCAACTCGACGTAATCCATGGGATAAGGGCGCATGGGGTGGCGCGCAACCTGGATTTTTTGCCAGGCAGTCAGCGATTTGTAGATATTGCGCTTGGTTTCGCTGATTTTCTCCTCCATCTGGTGGATTTCGTGGGATACATCGATATCCTGCGTTTCACTGAACTGGCGCAACTCGCGAAGTTTTTCCTCCAGTTGCAGGACAGGTTTTTCAAAGGGTAAAATAAACGTCATAAGTTTTGTCACTCCGTTATTTGATGACGACCACAACCGTCCCGGTCGGGACGAGTGTATACAATTCCTTGATGTCGTCGTTTTTCAGGCGGATGCAGCCGGCGCTCTCGTACTTGCCGATGGTTTCCGGCTCCCAGGTACCGTGAATGCCGTATCCCTTGATGTTCAGGGCCAGCCAATGGGTGCCCAGCACGTTATCTGGATGGCCATACGGCACGGCTGTGCCATCGGGCCGCCACCAGGTTGGCTGGGGGATACGGTCGATGATTTCGAATTTGCCGGTAGGTGTTTTCTGGAATTTGCCTGTGCCGACGTCATACGATTTGAAAAAACGGTTGTTTAAGTTCAAGATCAGCTTGTTTTCGGTGATGTTGACCAAAATGGAAAAACGGCCGTTCAGGATGCGCAGCCGATCGCCGACGCGGATAAGGTGCCCGACAATGTTGTTGCCCTCCTGAATCAATTCCACGGTGGTATTGAATTGTTTGGCCAGTTTGCCCAGGGTGTTGCCCGAAGCGATGATGTAATCTTCCTTTTCCTGCATGGGGTAGGGCGCCATGATCAGGTCGATATGTAGTTGGCTCAATGCCTGTTCCGTTCGTCGGCGCAAGGCGAGATTGCGCGTGGTCTCCAGGATGTTCAACAGAAGCGGGCGGGCTTTGGATAACTGTCCTTCCTCGATCAAGCTGCTTGCTTTTTGAAACGCCTCGACATGCTGCCGGTCGGAAGCATCTGTTCGCGCAGGATGGGATGGTTCGGGGGCGGATTGCGCCGACGGCGCGGGTTCGGTCGGTTGCGGATCCGCTGCAATCTCGTCGCCGGTCGAGGTTGTTGGCGGGTTCTCGCCCTGGGTTGGCTCGCGTTTGCGCCGGCTGGATGCAAAGATGGCCAGCAGGATCAGCACGATCAGCATCAGTACACTTAGCAGGAGCACTGGCATTTTCTTTTTATAAAAATTCTTTTTTACGTAAATATCGGTCATGACACATTCCGGAAAATTCACTTGGCAATGCATTTAAAAACACAGATCATATCGCGTCATTAACGAAAATCAAGTCGCGAATGGCGTTGGTTTGCACAAAAGACATATATCTCTTGTGCAACAACGGAAAATGTTCAGCATCTTTTCGCTTATTCTTTCTAAATATTTCGTTATAATGTAAAAGAAAAAATAAAATGGACGACAAAAAAAGATGAAGAATTCGCAGTATTACGGAGAATCGCAATTGGCCGCGTTTGACCTAACGCGCGCCATCAAGCTAATTCTACTGGTCAATGCGGGCATTTTCGTGCTCCAGATTCTGTTTTGGATGGTTGGTCTGGACGATGTTTTGCAGCGTTTTTTCTCGCTCAACTGGAACGGCATACAGAATTGGTTTTTCTGGCAAATCTTCACCTACATGTTTTTGCACGCGGATGTGTTCCACCTGTTTTTCAACATGTTATGTCTGGTCTTTCTGGGCACGGCCGTTGAGCGCGGGATTGGCTGGCGCCACCTGTTCAAGCTGTATTTCTGCGCCGGAATAGCCGGCGGTCTGGGCTGGCTGTTGATCGAGCGCAGTGGTGGCTCTTGTCTGGGTGCGTCGGGCGCCGTACTGGGCGTGATTGCAGCGTTCAGTGCGCTGTTTCCGCACGAAACCGTACTGCTCATGATGGTTTTCCCCGTAAAAGCCTGGGTGCTGGGCGTGCTGCTGATCGGCGTCGATCTCATGATGATGATGTCTTCCGGACCAAGCAACGTGGCCTATTCGGCGCATGTGGTGGGCGCGCTGGCCGGTCTGGTTTATGTCATTATCTATTTCAAACCCAACCTGCCTTACTTCTGGCTGAGCAAACTGGGTATCCGCATCAGCCGCCATGCCGACCGGCGGCGGTCCAAACCCGGTTCAGGCTCCCAGGCACGCCTTTCGCCGGAAGATATCGACCGCATCCTGGATAAAATTTCAGCTAAGGGCATGAATGCACTGACCCGCCAAGAACGCCGCCTGCTCGAGCAGGCCAGCCGCAAGAAGCGCGGGATGGAATGACCCATGACTGAAAGGTCCGTTATATCGGCTTATAGTATTGTGGATGCCCTGGATGTGAGGGCTTTTTTTTGAAATATGGGAGATCCAATGCGAAAACAGGACGTGACACCGGAAGATACAATCGACATCAAAGAACCACCCATTCTCTTCAAGGAAACTCAGAAGCTGGTGAGGGAGATTGCCCGTGATTTGAAAGGCCTTTTGATAACCTATTGGAACAGTCCGGGCGGATCCGTATGCGGCAACGATGTGATTGCCATGTACCAGATGCTGCAGAAGATCGGCAAAAAAAACGAGATTTACCTGTTCATCAAGTCCGACGGCGGCAACGGCAAGGCATCGCTGCGCATCGTCAGTCTGTTGCGCCAGTATTTTAAAAAGATCATTGCGCTGGTCCCTCTGGAATGCGCTTCGGCCGCAACCATGATCGCGATGGGCGCCAATGAGATACGCATGGGGCCGATGGCTTATCTGACCGCTGTCGACACTTCGATCACCCATGACCTGTCACCGCTGGATCGCGACAACGACCGGGTCAGCGTCAGCCTGAACGAGCTGAACCGGGTGATCAATCTGTGGCAGAGCGAGAAAGACCAGCGTTGCACCAACCCGTATCAATCGCTGTTTCAACATGTCCATCCGCTGGTTATCGGCGCGGCCGACCGGGCCGAATCGCTCTCGATCATGCTGTGCAAGGAAATCCTGCAACACCATATCACCAGCGAAAAAGAAGCCGAGAGCATCGCCCGGACGCTGAATTCCAAGTACCCCTCCCATACTTATCCCGTCCTGCTCAAAGAAGCGCGCAAGGTCGGTCTGCAAGTCAAGCCGTTGACCATCAAAACCAATGAAAAACTGCTGGCCCTTAACGAGTTGTATTCGGAAATGGGACAGCGCGCGATCACCGACTACAACGAGACCAAGTATCACAACAATGAAATACTTAACATACTGGAAACCAGCGACTTGCAGCTTTTTTACCAGCTTGACAAAGACTGGTATTACCGGGTCGAAGAACGCCGTTGGGTTTCCATGAACGACGACAGTTGCTGGCGAAAATACGAAATGATCAAAAACAGGATCAGAAAGAGCCGGTTCCACGTGGTATAGGTTTTGCGCGGCGTATAATTACTACTTGTCCGCGTGCGCCTTCGGGTGTACATTTCCGGGAATGCAGACGAAAAAGAAACAGACTTTTCTCGTATGGGTGATTCTGGTCGCCCTGTTCATCGTCGTTTTCCTGTCCTACCCCGAGAAACCGGCTCGGGTCGATTTCGGGCAGTTCCTTGTGTACCTGCACAAGGATGAGGTTGACAGCGTTCGGATCGACCATAACGCCATTGTCTTCACCTGCGGCAGCCAACGTTTTCAGACGTATGGCATGCTGAACGAAGAGCAGCGCCAAATGCTTTACGCCAAAGATATTCCCATAAGCTGGGGCAAACAGAAAAGCCTGAACCAGGTGCTGGTCATTGGATTGCCGCTGCTGTTGATTGTCGCCTTGTTGATCTTTTTTTTGCGTAAATTCCAAGGGCAGTCCAAATCGTTCATGACCCTGACCAAAAGCCGGGCGCGCATCGCACCGGACAACTGGACCGCTACGTTTGACCAGATCGGTGGCTGTATTCAGGCCAAAGAACAGTTGGGCGATGTGATCGATTTTCTAAAGCATCCCTCCTGGAGCAGAAGCGGTGCGCGTTTGCCGCGTGGCGTATTGCTTGAAGGTCCGCCCGGGTGCGGCAAGACACTGCTGGCAAGGGCTGTTGCCGGTGAAACCAATGCAAAGTTCTTCATGGTCGCTGGATCGGAATTTGTCGAGATGTTCGTCGGTGTGGGCGCGGCCAGGGTGCGCGATATGTTCGAGATCGCGTTCAAAGAGGCGCCATCGGTGGTTTTCGTTGACGAACTCGATGCGGTCGGCCGCCGGCGCGGGTCCGGCGTCGGCTCCGCGCACGATGAGCGTGAACAAACCTTGAACCAACTGCTGGTTTGCATGGACGGCCTGGACCGTGA
>CAZOLK010000178.1:0-11187 GCA_964580325.1 uncultured Verrucomicrobiota bacterium
CGTGGCTGCATCGGCTGCCACGAAAGCCGCCAGGCCGCGCCGGCGGTCCGGGCCACTGCGGCGCGCCAACGGCAGCCGGAACACTTGCAGCCGCCGTCCTGGGGCGTGGGTCCCTTTTCCTTCGAGCGCGTGGTGCAACCCGTGCTGGACGCTAAATGCGTTCGCTGCCACAACGGTAACGCAAAGTCTAAGGTGGACCTGCGCGGCATACTGGACGAGTTGAAAATACCGCATTCGTATTATGCCCTGCTGAAGCGTACCGACTACATCTCGATGCCGCTGGGTTCAACCCATAGCAAACGCGAACCTAAGACCTTTGGCGTACTCACCAGCCCGCTCTGGCGCATGCTGAACCAGGGGCATCACGGAGTCCGCCTTACGACCGCCGAACAAAGGGCGATTAAATGCTGGACCGATCTCAACTGCCCGCTCTGGCCGGACAACACCTTCTGGGGCGACCGTCCGACCGGCAAAGCAAAGGAATCCAACGCCGAAGAGACGGGCTGTGGTCTGGGAAGCTGTAGCGCTTGCGTCAAGCGGTAGATGAGCCTGGTATCCGGTTTGAGGGTTGGGCCATGTAACTGGTTGCGGGACAATGGGAAGCCCAGGCGTTGCGCATCATGATCGAGGGCTATACGGTCAGGCAGATGTATGCGGTCATCATCCAGACCGCTCATGATCAAGGAGTTTGACTTCCTGCACGGGTATAGTTTTTGAGAGCATAGAGGGTACAGTAGATGGGATACAAGGATTAGGATTCAACAACAAAACCAATGTGCCAGCCCCATGGCCGCGCCAATGCTGTCTGGGTGCGACCCGCAGCGGGCTTTCACCCGCAAACTCGGTGATGCTGCAACGGCTTATTCATCTGTTTCACTCCTGAATAGTCCGGCATCGCCGGCTTCGTTTTCTTTGGTTGTCGATATCGCCCGTTCTTCCTGTGTTTGCGGTAATGGTTCGGGTTGGATGGCGTCGAGATCTTCGGAACGATCCCGGGGAATGTGGTACAGGCGCAGAATGTCAGGATTGGCGGCTTCGGCTTTGCTCCTGTCCAGAACCACCTGGACGCCGCGCTCATTGCTCAAGGCAAGGTAGGTCTCGTTGGTGTGCCTGATGATTTTCCGCACCAGATCCTCCAGGTTGAGGATCTTTTCGCCATTCACACGATCGACAATCATGCTGTTGATGTCGTGGTAGCCTTCGTTGACTTCGGCGGCCAGCACTTTGGTCAGCAGCACCACTTCCTGACCCGCGGTTTCAGGGTAATTGTCGGACAGGATCGCCACCAGCACCTTGGGCGCGCGGTTGTACCAGTCCGAGCTCCAGACCTCTAAGTAGTCCTTGGTCAACCGTGAGAAGACCAGCCCGCCGTAAATAAAGTAGGACGGCATAATGTCGTATTGCTGCTTGGGTACCAGTTGATCCTTATCGAGCGAACGGCGCAGGACCACGTCCAGCAGCATGCGTCGCCCGTTACGCAGCAGGTGCACGTCCATGTGCTCGCCGATCTGGTGGCTCTGGACAACGTAAAACATGCTGGTGCGTTCGCCGGGACGGAATTCGACCGTGCCGTCGTTGGCAATATCCTGGTCGCCCAGGCGCAGCAGCACATCGCCGGGTTTCAGGATGAACTCAGCCGGCGATCCCGCGACCACACGGGTGATCAGCACGCCGGTCTGGTCCGGGGCCATGTTGTACCTGGCCTTGAGATCCGGGTTTTCCATGTCCTGAAACACAATGCCCAGGCTGGGAAACCCGTCGTAGCTTCCGTCCTCCAGGTCCAGGAAAAAATGGTGCAGTACCGGCGCTGGCACCATGTAGCCGATGTTCTGGGCATTGCGCTTATGCTGCATGACCACGCCGATGACCAGGTCGTTCACCAGGACCGGGCCGCCGCTGTTGCCTGGGTTGATGGCCGCGTCGATCTGGCCGGCCAGGAAAGGGTAGGAACTGTGGGTGTAGGAACGATGTTCGATGCGCGAAATCACACCCTTGGTCACGGAAAGGGTGTCGCCGCCAAAAGGGAACCCATAAACCACGGTTTCCTGACGGGACAAGGGCAGTTCGCCGATGGCCAGGGGCTCCACATCGTCAAAAAAGGTTTTATCCTCCACGTCGAGCAGCGCCAGATCCACCACATGCGCGACCCAGGCGACGCGGGCTCTGTATTTGCGTGCCTCGCCGTAGCGGCGTACCTGCATGAACGTTTCGTCGCTGACCAGGTGGGCGTTGGTCAGGATTTTGCGGCCCTTGATCACGCAGCCCGATCCGGTCAAGGAGCGCGGGCCCTGCATGCTCCAGGGGTTGTAGTAATCGGGCCGGTTGCTGATTTTATAGATCTTGACGATAGCTTCCTTGACGTCCTGGCGCTGGGGTTTGATTACAGTCCACGGATCATCGAGCGCGTGGGCGGTATTGGTTTCCTGGGTAAAGGGCCACCCCTGGTAAATCCAGTTCTCCTCCTGGGCATGGACCGCCGCAGCACACCAGATCCCCAGAACCATGCTCAAAAAAGCAAGCTGTCTTGTCAACATCGTTATTCTCCCTAACTCTATTTATTTAATGCGGGAAAACGCGGTTCTTTGCAATCTTTAAATCTGGAGTTTCCACTATTGGCTATTGCTATTTGCCTATGTCTGGCGTAATTTTATTCGACGGTTTTTACAGCCGCGGTGGGTTGAGGAATCACAATAAATAACATTGTTTTATAGAGTAGTGAGGATTGCAATCATGAAGGTACACTGGATAACGGCGCTTGCTTTTTCATGCCTATTGGCCGTGAGCCTGGCACAGGAAGACCCCATCTTCTATTTCGCCCAGATGACGGACACCCATTTCGGTTCGAGCGAGCATGCCCATCGCACGCGCGATGTGGTCGAGCAGATCAATAAGCTGCCGCTGGAGATCGCGTTTGTGGCGCATACTGGCGATATCGGCAGCGACAACCTGGACGACGGTAAAACCAGCGATATCGCGTTGGAAGTCATGAATCAACTCAAGGTGCCGATCCATTACACCCCGGGCAACCACGATATCCTGCGCAAACGACTCGATCCGACATTGAGCGTATATACCAACCGTTTCGGCCGGTTGGCCTACAGCGTGGAATATCATGGGGTGGTCATGATTTTTCTTTATTCCGAACCGTTGGCCAGCACGTTTGAAGTGAAAGACTATGATGCGTTGGCGGAACTTGAAAAATTGCTGCGCGCCACCAACGGCAGACCGTCCATCATCTTTCATCACTCGCCCTCGGTGGACGATTTTTACCGCAACACCATGCACGACGGATGGCGTGCGGACCTGCGCGAAAAATGGGTGCGTCTGATCAACAGCTACAATGTCAGGGCCGTAGTTGCCGGCCATTTCCACCGCGATGAAATACACTGGCTGGGCAAAGTGCCGCTTTACGTCAGTTCCTCCGTGGCCGGTTACTGGGGGCGCCAGGGATCTTACCGGATCTACGAATACAAAGATGGCAGGCTCAGCTACCGAACGCAATATTTGCGCTGATGTTTTTTTACACAAAGGCTATTGAAATGTCAACTTCTTTGTGGTCTAATTGGGTATGAATTTACTTTATGGCAGTTGTTCGATGTATGACATGCGCAAAAACATTTGGTCGAAAGGCATGCTGATATGAGCATGGAAGAACAGACCACACCTCCCGATGCCCGAACATTGGTCCGGGAAATCAAAGCAGGCAAGCGCAAGGCGCCCATGTTCGGCCTGGACCTTCACGGCGCAAACCTGAGCGGCGAAGACCTGTCCAACATGGAACTTTCCGGCGCCAATTTAACCAACACCAACCTGATCGGCGCCGACCTGTCCCATGCGCGGCTGTTCAAAGCCAAAATGAACGGCACGCTGCTCAACGAGGCTAAGCTGGTCAACGCAGAACTGACTGCCGCCGATTTATCCAAAGCCAACCTGGAGAACGCAGATCTCAGCCAGGCCGGCCTGGGTATGGCGATCATGGAAGAAGCGCGCCTGTTCAGCGCCAAGCTGGATCAGGCTTCCATGACCAAGTCCAATCTGACCAAAGCGGATCTGCGCTGCGCCAGCGTACGCAATGTGCGCTTGCACGAAGCGGTCCTGCACGGCGCTGACTTCTCCGAGGCGGACCTGCGCTCTTCGGATATCTCGCACACATCGGTCAACAACGCCTCGTTCCGCAACGCCAGCATGCGCAACGTGCGGTTGCGGCAGGTGGCCGGTTACAATACCGCCAACTGGCTGGGCGTCGACATACGCGACATCAATTTCGCAGGCGCCTACCTGATGCGCCGTTTCATCGTGGACCAGAATTATATCGCGGAATTCCGCACAGCCAGCAAATCCAACAAAGTGCTTTATTATATATGGTGGATCACCAGCGATTGCGGCCGCAGCATGGGACGCTGGTGCGTGTTGATCCTTGTGCAGGTGCTCGTTTTCGCCTGGTTGTACTACCTGGTCGGCGTGGACCCAGGCGATTATCCCACCTGGTTGACCCCGTTCTATTTTAGTATCGTGACCCTCACTACGCTGGGCTACGGCGACGTGCTGCCCAATTCGGTCCCTGCCCAGATCGTCGCCATGGTGGAGGTGGTTGCCGGATATATCATGCTCGGTGGTTTGCTTGCGATCTTAACCAACAAACTCGCCCGCAGGGCCGATTGAACAGCAAAGGAAGGTAAGGCATGTGGTTATTCAAACGTAAAAAGAAAAATCCCAAAGAAGAACTGGCCGATTTGCTCAACGGATATGAATTGCCCAGCTTCCCTGTGCTGGTCATGAAAGCGCTCTCCATGTTGCGCGATCCGGAATCGTCAATGAACGACATTGCCAAGGTTATTCAGCAGGATCCGGGCATGCAGGTCAAGATTCTACGAACCGTCAATTCGGCGGCGTTCGGCTTGAGCAGCAAAGTGGCCAATGTTCAGCATGCGGTCACCATGATGGGACGTTCCCGGCTCGAATCTATCATCTTGTCACACGTGGTTAAGGATTCGCTGCCCGATGCCACGATCGAGCCTTTTGACGTCAAGCAATTCTGGTTGACCGCAGCCCATCGCGCCAGCCTGGCTCGCCTGCTGGCTTCCCAATTGCATCCATCCATGGCCGTAGAATCCTTTACCGCAGGCCTGCTGCAGGATATGGCCGTGCCGGTGTTGATCAAGGTCAAACAGGATCAGTATTCGCCCATCTACAACAACTGGCACGAGGTCGATCACTCTGGCTTGCACCTGATCGAACGTGAAAACCTGCCCTACGATCACATGATCATCGGCAGCCTGATGGCTGAACAATGGAACCTGCCGGCGCAATTGGTCACGGCCATTTCCAAGCATCACGAAGTGGAAGAGGACGGCATAGCTCCTGCCATCCGTCTGGTCTCTTATTTGAAAGACGGCCAGACCGAAGCCGCCATCGCTGGTTTGAAAAAGGAATGCGCTGAAAAATACAACCTATCCACCGAAAAAGTGGATGAACTATTGGAACAATCCGCGGCCGCGGCCAAAGAATTCTCGGACATGCTACAGTAAATCAGACGGGTAGATCAGGCGCGCACGCCATTCCTCGCGTTACCGCATGCACACGCGAAACGTGTCTCAAACCCATAATAAAATCGATATTTTTCTTGAAAGCCCTGTAAATCATTGTAATGTGAAATATTGTGGGTAAGCCTTATAGTTAGTTCAGGGTATTCATGATTAGCCGCTATCTTCGGGCGCCTATGTACTAAATGTGAAAATTACTAGATTGAAACAAGCGGGAATCTTTTTAACAGGTTCTCCAGTTGGGAGTTGAGTAAATGGAAGCTAGACGCAAGAAAAGAGAGTCTGGTCAGGGCATGACCGAGTATATCATTATCGTGGCTATTATTGCCATTGGCGCGATCCTGGTGATTGGCTTGTTCGGTAAGCAGGTGAAGACCGCGTTTTCGAAAGTAACCTACGGCATTTCAGCCCAACGCGACAGCAAATCATACCTGTCCGTCAACGCTGACGACATCAAACAGAACGCCATGGACACATTCGATACCGATACAACCGCCGACAACTAACCGTTCGGTCAGCGTTATGTTTCGGCCCCGCGCATGCAGCCATGCCGGGGCTTTTTTATAATATTGCCCGTTCCATGACGATATGTTATTGCGCTTGTGTTTTTTTCAAAGTCATTTAACGTCACACAAAAGCATAAGGAATTGTCATGGAAAACGTATTTGAGGTAAAGCATCCGCTGATCGAAGATCAACTGGCCCATTTGCGGGACCAGGCCACGCCATCGCCCGCGTTCCGGTACCACATCCAGTGGCTGACCACGTTGTTGACCTATGAGGCCACCAAAGATCTGAATACACGCACGACCGAAATCGACACCCCGCTGGCCCGCGTAACCTGCCGCGTCCTGTCGCAGCGCATCGGATTGATTCCCATTTTGCGTGCCGGTCTGGGCATGGTCGAGCCGATACTCTCGCTGATGCCCCACGCCGAAGTCTGGCATCTTGGTTTTTACCGTGACGAGAATACGCTCAAGCCAGTCAAATATTACAACAAAATTCCAGCCGCAAACCCGGTCGACGTGGCGTTGGTCGTAGATCCTATGCTGGCCACCGGCGGTTCGGCGCGGGCCGCGCTCCAGGTATTAAAGAAATGGCAAGTGCCCCGGTTGAAGCTGCTCTCCATCATTGCCGCGCCCGAGGGCATCCAGCGCGTCCGCGAAGAGCAGCCTGACGCACAGATCTACGTTTGCGCCATAGACGAGCGCTTAAACGAAGCCGCCTACATCGTGCCAGGCCTGGGCGACGCTGGCGACCGCATTTTCAATGCCCGTGCGGATTAGAAGGCGCCCCTGGTAGCGTCCCGCCTCTGGATCTGCATAAGCAAAGGGTAGGGTAGGGTAGGGCAGGGGAGTGAGAAATCGTCATCCGTTATCGTCTGCACCTTCACCCTCCCCATGCCCCGCTCATTATTTCCCCACAGCCATCTTGACGAAACAGGCCGGTATGAGCTAATCTGTGCTGCTTTATCTTAAACAATGGAAATGGAAGCAATGGAAAGACCGGTTCATATATTGCCTTCGATCCTGGCCGCCCCTATAGGGCGCCTCGAACAAGGTTGTCGTCAGGCTGCGGCCGCTGGCGCCGACGGCTTGCACGTCGACATCATGGACGCCCATTTCGTGCCCAACCTGAGCATGGGCCCCGATGTCGTGCGTATGGCCAAACAGGCTGTGGACGTTTATCTCAGCGTACACCTGATGATGACGCATCCGAATGAATACGTCGACGTGTTTACTCGCGCTGGCGCCGACATCCTGCTCATCCATATCGAGGCCGACTGCGATGTACCCCGTACCTTGCGCTGCATCCGTGACGCCGGCATCCGCGCCGGCATCACGCTCAACCCGGAGACGCCAGCCGATTCCATTTTCGGCGTGCTGGACGCCGACCTGGTCGACGAGGTGCTATGCATGACCGTGCATCCCGGCTTTGGCGGCCAGTCCTTCATACCCGAAGTCCTGCCTAAAATCGACGCCATTCATTGCCATGCGCCGAACGTCTGGATTTCAGTCGACGGCGGCGTGATCAACAGCACCGGCGCTGACGCGGCAGGGCAGGGGGCCAATGTGTTTGTCGCCGGAAGTTTCCTTTTCCGCGCCAATGATATGGCTGCTGCTGTTCGCGACTTGCGTGCGGGTTGCGCTGCAGCCCTGGAGCAAAAAGAAGTGAAACCTACATGAAAATCTTTTCCCACATCCGCAATTTCTCCATCATCGCCCATATCGATCACGGCAAATCCACCCTGGCCGACCGCATGCTGGAATTGACCAACACCATCCAGAAACGCGATTTTCGCGATCAGGTTCTCGACGATATGGATCTAGAGCGCGAGCGCGGCATCACGATCAAAGCCCATCCCGTAACCATGCAATATCAGGCGCGCGACGGCAAGGAATACGAATTCAACCTGATCGATACGCCGGGTCACGTGGATTTCTCCTACGAAGTGTCACGCAGCCTGGCTGCCTGCGAAGGGGCGATCCTGGTGGTCGACGCAGCCCAGGGCGTTGAAGCCCAGACCGTGGCCAACACCCTGCTCGCCATGGACCAGAACCTGGAAATCATACCTGTGCTCAATAAAATCGATTTGCCCAGTGCCGATGTCGATAATGTCTGCCGCCAGGTCGAGGATATCCTGGCCATTCCCATGAGCGATTGCATCAAGGTCAGCGCCAAGACAGGGCAGGGGGTTGCAGATCTGCTTGAAGCCATTGTCCAACGCATTCCGCCGCCGGTCACGAAAGCTGAAGATGAAACGCGCGCCCTGGTGTTCGACTCCATCTATGACGCATTTCGTGGGGTTTTCGTTTATATGCGCGTGGTCGACGGCACAATCGAACGTGGCGACAAGGTCAGGATGCTCGGTACAGAGCGCGACTATGAGGTCAAAGAAGTGGGCATTTTCCTGCCCAAACCTATGGCGCGTAAACGGCTGGCCGCCGGCGACGTCGGCTATTTTGTCGGCAATATAAAAAATGCCGCTGAAATCCGGATCGGCGACACCATTACCAATGCCCGTTCACCGGCAACCGAAGCGCTTCCCGGTTTCAAACAGATTCATCCCATGGTCTTTGCCGGCATCTACCCGGTCAACACGTCCGATTACGATAAGCTCAAAGGGAGCATGGACAAACTGTTGCTCAACGACAGCTCGTTCACGTTCCAACCCGAATCGTCCGTGGCTCTGGGCCTTGGTTTTCGCTGCGGTTTTCTCGGTTTGCTCCACATGGAAGTGACCCAGGAACGGTTGCGTCGCGAATTCGACCTGGACATCATCACCACATATCCTGCCGTGGTCTATCAGATCTACCTGCGCAACGGCGACCATTTAGAACTGGACAACCCGATCAACCTGCCGGATGTCACCCGCATCGAACGCATCGAAGAACCCATGATCAAGGCCTCGATCATCTGTCACAGCGAGCATATCGGCGATATGCTGCAACTGATCATGGAACGCCGCGGCGAAGTCACCCGCACGGACAGCATCGACGACCGACGGGTCATGCTCACATCCAGCCTGCCGCTGAACGAAGTGTTGATCGATTTCTACGACCGCTTGAAGAGCGTCAGCCGCGGTTACGCTTCCATGGACTACGAATACGCCGGCTACCAGGCCGGCGACTTGGTCAAGATGGATATCATGGTGCATGGCGAAGTCGTCGATGCCTTTTGTTCCATTGTCCATCGCACCAAGGCCGCTTGCCGCGGACGCCAGATGTGCCAATCTCTCAAAGAAGTTATTCCACGGCAACAGTTTGCCATCCCGCTGCAAGCCGCCATAAACCGCAGTATCATTGCGCGTGAAACCATTCGCGCCTATCGCAAAGATGTTACGGCCAAGTGCTATGGTGGCGACATCAGCCGCAAACGCAAACTGCTCGAGCGCCAGAAAGAGGGTAAGAAAAAAATGAAGCAAATCGGCAACGTCAGCATCCCTCAGGAAGCCTTCATCGCTGTACTGAAATCCAACCCATGATCCCGGGAAAATCTATTAAACAAGGTGATTCTATGAATTTTTTCGATCGACGCAAGCTGAAAAAGCTGGTCAAACACCAACTCATCGAAGCGCGCCATGTCCGGCATTACCATGAGGACATTGTCGAACCCGAAAAAATCGCGCGCTTGATCGAGGCGGAGAAAGAAACCGCTGAACTGCTGCGTCAGAACGAACTCGATGCACTGCATGTAATGTCGGATGAGCTGGAAAACCGCATGCATGAAGTCAATATTCCCAAAAAACAGCAAAAAACACGCGAATACGTCGAAATCGTGGTTGTGGCTGTATCTGTAGCCATGGCTTTCCGGGCCTATTTCATCCAGCCGTTCAAAATTCCCACCGGCTCGATGCAACCGAGCCTGAACGGGATCACCGCAGACCACGAACCACCGGGTTTTATGGACAAACCTTTTATCAACCAACTGCAGCGCTTTACCGTAGGCCGCAATTATGTCCGTGTCAGGGCCCGCGAAAACGGCACGCTTAAACAATTTATCCAATGCCGTTATTGCGGCGCCATCGTGACGGAAGCGGATAAGGCCTGCACCATCTGCAAGCAATATGCCGGCCTGGAGGAATTCCGCCGGCCCTTCCCGCCAGGTCATCCATGTCGCATTTCCCATTGGGAGAACATGTGGCACATCATCAAGGGCGATCTACCTGATGAAACCTATGTCAAGGTTTACTACACCGGCTTCCTGATCAAAAACCAATTGAACCGGCCCATAGGAATCGAAGGCGAGGTTTATCAAATCAACCGCGATTTCAAAACGTATGTGAAGCCAGGCGATGATATCAAAAAAGGCCAAATCCTGGCCGAAGGCTGCATCATGGCCGGCGATCACATCTTTGTGGACAAGATGCGCTATAATTTCAGCAAACCTAAACGTGGCAATGTGATTGTGTTTAAAACCGACCACATTTCACATCTGCAGATACGCACCAATACTTTTTACATCAAACGCTGCGTTGGATTGCCGGGGGAAACCGTTGCCATCGAGCCGCCGTTCATCAAGATTGACGGTGAGTGCAATCTAGCGCTGCGACCTATCCGCGGTTTGATCGAGGACCTGGCGCAACAAACCGGATTATCGACAAACCGCGTTGCTGAAGCGATCCTGCGCAAAACAAATAACCACGTACATTTCCTTCCGAATGAGGCCAAAACATTCCAGGAACAAATGGCTGAAATCCGAGAGCGCATGGGAATTGACGAGGACGAGGCAGTCTCTCTGTTGATCAAGCGCATGATCGCACGGCGCACCACGCGCGAAGATGGTTACGTGGGCTACCGGCTTGAAAGCGGATCGATCCTGAACACGCCGCAAAAAACCATTAAACTGGGCCAGCAATACCTGCCTTGCGGCGACAACCAGGATTCGAGCCTTGACGGCCGCTATTTTGGGGGCGTGCGCCGCGAAGATCTGATTGGTCCAGCTTGGCTAGTCTACTGGCCGTTCGCAGCGCATTGGGGCCGAGTCGAATAACATAAACAGATAAAAACCTGGAACGGCGTTCCGCCCTTTTTGAGACTATTTATAGCGTCGCATAATATATGTTATGTAAACTTAAATGCGGATTTTTGCGTTTTTAGGGCATTGGATGGAACGTTGGCATTGGAGACAACGGAGGGATCTCT
>CAZOLK010000179.1:0-11136 GCA_964580325.1 uncultured Verrucomicrobiota bacterium
CGGCCAGCAGCAGCATGCGTGCGCAGTAGCCCTGGCCGGCCTGTTCGAACAGCGCGCTAATGGCCGCGAAACCTTCGGCCACGAATGCTCCACTCTCACGACGCGCCTTGCGTGATCGCAGCAGACGGCGCACTTCTTTGAGTTGCGCGTTGCCGGCGGACGTGATGACAGGCTGCTCGGGCATGCCGCTCATTCCTTGACGCAAATGGGTTGCTTGATGTACTCACGTTGGCAGCCAGGACAGAGATCGAACTCGAAATCCACGTAAACGCTGTCCATTAACTGTTTTTCGCCCACCCCTTCGCATTGTTTGACCACCTGCTGGATCTCCTCGGAGTAGTCGCGGTTCAGGTCTTCAAACGTGATTTCCAGCGGATCGTAGGCCGCATAGACCTGGATTTTGGCGATATAGCGTAGCGTGCCGTTGTCCAGGGGTTGGCCGCAGCGGTCGCATACACGGATCATCATAAGGTGTTCGTCTCCCTTCGCGCCGGTTTCTCAACCCTTTGCCAGCAGCCGTCAATCAGGCGCTCGTGGGGCAGATAGTGCGCTTTGTAGGCCAGGTGCCGACATGCCTCGACATAATAGCCCATGTAATAATAGGTCCGGTCCGTGCGCTGGCAGAAAAGGATCTCCTGCAATACGGAAAACACGCCTGGCGAAAGCCGGGCAATCCGCAGCGCCGGGTCAAAATAGAAGTAGACCGAACTGATCGCTTTGCGACCGATATCCAGAATGCCTACGCCGACCAGCCGGTTTTCATAATAATAGCGGGTTTCCATGGTCTGCATGCAGGTGTGCACCAGCCAGTTGATGTACCCTTCGGCGGTCATTAGCCGCATGCCGTCCTCGATCAGGCCCTGGCCCTGGCGGTGCCGGTTGAAAAGTTCGAGCTTTTCCTCGCTGAACGAAACCTCGTCGATCTCGATCCGCCAGTTCTGACCCCAGCGGCGAATCAACCGGCGCTGAGATTTGCTCATCCTGAACTCGTTGACCGGGATGCGCAGCCCCTGGCAGGCATTGCATTCCTGGCACTCGGTGTAGTACAGGGCCGGCCCGACCCGGCGTTCCGCGCGAGCGAAGCGCTGGTCCGACTCTTCCAGCGTCAGCGGTTCCAATTGATGATACAACGGCAGACAGGCAACCTTGTCCTTTAAATAAGGACACGGCTGCAAACCATAGTAAATTAGAATTTCCTTCTTCATGGTCCATGCCGTATACTATCCCATGACGGTTGGCTTTCAAAAGAAAATATAATCACCTGTTTTTATGAAAAATGCAGCATGAACTGGTTGTGTATACTCCGAGCCGATTTGCGCGGTTTGCGGACGCTGGTCACGGCCGGACCTACGGTCGAGGATATCGATCCGGTGCGGTTCATCAGCAACCGCTCATCCGGGTTGATGGGCGTGTGCCTGGCCCAGGAAGCGGCGCGGCGCGGCGCGGACGTCATCCTTATCCATGGGCCACTCAGCGTTGGTCCGCCGCGTCACCAGCGCATCGCCTGTGTACCGGTGCGCGGCGCCGTACAGATGCACGACCAGGTGATGCGGCAGGCGCTCCATTGCCATGTCGCGATCATGGCCGCAGCGGTCGCGGATTTCACTCCGGCGCACAAAGCGGAGCAGAAGATCAAAAAGCAGAGCGCTGACGAAACATGGACGCTCGAACTGGTGCGCACGCCGGACATCCTGGCCGAACTCGGCACCCTGCCGGAAGGTGAACGCCCGCTGCTGGTGGGATTTGCCGCGGAGAGCGAGCAACTCGACGCCAACGCGCGCGCCAAACTGGAACGTAAACGTTGCGACTTGCTTTGCGCCAACGATATCTCGCAAAAGGACAGCGGTTTTGCGGTCAGCACCAACCGTGTCACGCTCTACAGCCGCGACGGCGATGCCATTCCTCTGCCGCTCATGACCAAAAACAAACTGGCCCACCGGATCTGGGACAGGATCGACGCCATGTTGCCGGCCTCTCCCCGCCCGGATCGGGAGCCCGGACCGTGAATATCGAAGAACACGCAGACCGCACGCAGAAGGTGTGCGGCGCCCAGGCCGCGGACATCCACCAGTGGATCGACGGCTTGTTCGACAGCGAACGCTTCGCCCGTTTTCTGCGCTCCGACCACGTACCGGGCTTCGATCCCTATGACCACCGCAAGTTTCGCCATTGCGCCGAAGCTCCTGGAAGAAGCGCTGACTGTGTTCAAGGGCCGCTATTCGGCGGAGCAGATCAAGGCTGTTTTTGAAACCCACCTGCGTGACGATTACGATGGCTATCTGCCGCGCCGCGAGGATTTCGACAACGGCGCGTTCGCTGAATAATACCATGAACAGAAAGCGCACGCAGCTCTGGAAACCATCCTCGGCGATACGGAGCGCGCCGCCTATTTTAATCAACTGGAGCGCTATAATCCGCGTACGCCGTTTTTCCGCGACCAGATCTTGAACCGCAAAAAAGATGATCCACGAACTGACCACAGTGGTGACCAGTGAAATCGGCTATATAGAGGGCCGCATCATCTACACCAATCGTGCGCTGCGGCGCCTGCTGCGCTATGCCAGCGAGGAACTGGCCGTCATGCCGGTGGAAACCATGCTGGCGGATGAAGAGAGCAATCGACCGGTGCGCGAACACTTGCGCGCATTGAGGTCCGGAAGTGCGCCGTCAACCGAGTTCAACGCGCGGACAAGGACACGCAACTGTGAATTGTTCGATGCCGATCTGTCCATCGCGCGCCTGTTCTTCTCCCCTAAAAACGGTTACATGATCAGCCTGCGCCACACCATACGAACAAGCACCCAGTCGGCCTTCGATTTCTACCGCGGTCTTCCGCGCACAGCCGCGAACACGGTATGCCTGAGAACAACCAGGTGCCGTGCGAAACGCTGGACAAGATTGAACGCAACAAAACGCTCGCAATCCGCTGGGTTGCGCCAGGGTCCACAACGATCCATTGATTCTGTTGTTCGCCGGTAAGGGTTTCCCAAAAGGTAACCGTTCACGGGGGCGGGGGGGGACGGCTTCTAAACAAGAGCACTCGGTGAACGATTACGGTTAGGCGCTTCAGGGGTTTTCCGGGTTATTTCTTCTTTGTCGTGAGCTTTGTCGCGAGCTTTGTCGGTCTCCTCGTACTCGAACCCCTACTCGACCGTGTTTTCTCTGACAGTCAGTGGCCTGCTCGCCCAGGACTTCCTCAAGCCCACCAGCATGCTCAGGCTCTGTGAGAGTTCTTCCTTCAGGTTCTCGTGATTGAAGGCCCTTGGCTGGCTTGCGACAAAGCGCACGACAAAGCTCCGATTTTGGTGGAGCTGCGATTGATCGACTTGCACTGCCTCAATCGTTGGTGGTTGTTGGGCGACGATTACGGCCAACGAGGAGAATCGTTCAATCGTAATCCGTAATCGTCGTCCGATTCTGGTGAAGCTCGGTCCCGTGAACGATTTCCCAAAAGGTCGCCGGGTCGCACACCCTGTGTGAGCGAAAGCGGGTCCATGCTGATGAGCGCTATAGATTGATTCTTTTTGACAAAAATATTTAAGACAGAAAAATGGGGGAATAAGAATCTCATTTTCCTATTTCTGTCTCACATTTTTCTGTCGATTTCCCTCTTTCACAATACCTCATGCTCCAAGGTCGCGGTCCTCCGCCTTCCAGGCCGCCGCCCCGAAAAGGGCACAGCCCAGGACGCGGTCGGAACGGTCTCGGAAAAGATACTTCATGTTCTGTCCAACCGTCATCCCGAAGATCAAGTAATGAAAGGACTTGACAAGATGGTTGAACAGTTTCTCGGTTTCTCGTCGTCCTTGGAACAGCGGACGTCGCTCACTGTCACCGGTTTGAGATCATAGAGGCGGCAACGAATGGGCGAACGATCCGCCTTCACCGACGGTATCTATCTTGGGCATGCGCCTCGGTCGCGTACTTTAGCGCGGAGGAAGTTTCCGAATCTCCGCCAGTTCCGAAAGGCTGCCTGATGCGTTTCAACACCATAACTAAAGTGCAAAAAATATTTTGTATGTAGAGCGATTCGTCTGCATCTACGAACACCAGTTACGCGTTTGCCGTGCTGCCTCGATCTGCGCTTGTTTGCGCGCTCTGGCCTGTTGCAGTTTGTGCATGTTGCCCTCGATCTTGTTCACCCATTGCTTCCAGGTTTCGGCTTTGTCGCCCGCTTCAACGGCCAGCACGGTGCCGATGTCCTCGGCGCCCAGGGTCATGAGCCAGGCATTGCTTGACCGGGTGCTCCAGCGAAGGGCCAGGGCGCTGCCCATGTCGTGTAGGAGTTGCTGTTGTCGGATGGTCAAGTCCAGGTCAGCGCATTCCTGTTGCAGTTTATCAATGGCTTTGTCGTTGGCGTACATGTGGTGTCCCATTTATGGTGCTTCAGTCCTTGATGCTCAAATCTTCCTGTTCGATGCTCAGGTCTTCAAAGGCGATGGGCGCTATGCCCAGTATGGTTTTGCCGGTTGAGCGCTGTTGGTTTTGCGTCGCTTGGCGGGGCGTTTTTTTATGCGGTTGCATGTGTGGACGCGGTTTGCGCGGCATGGGCGGCTCGGGCATGGTCGCGGCCTCTTGCGTTTGCTTGATCCGTTGCGTCTGCTCCTGGTAGATGTTCTTGACCACTGTCGTGCCGAGAGCCAACCCTGACCCGGGATCGGCGGCCGTGGCGCGGTTCGTGCTTGTCAGTTTCTGAGGTTTGCGGGTCGCGGTATCAGCATCGGGTTCACTGCTGTGCCGGGCAATGATCTGGAGCAGCAGGAAAACAGCGGATGCTGCCAGCACGGCTATGGTGTGGCGATAGAGGCGCGGGTTGTTCGGTGTCAGGTCCATTCCAGGATCGTCGCTTCCGGCATGCAGTTGAAGCGGATGTCCCAGAGGCTGCCCACTCCGCGGGTGATGTAGAGTTGGCGGCCCATCCAAGTGTAGAGGCCGTGGCTGAACCAGCGGTCGCGCACCGGCAGCACTGGGGCGCCCCAGCCGGGAACGCGACATTGGCCGCCATGTATGTGACCGCTCAGCATAAGGTCCAAGTCGCCGGACCATAGGTCTGCCAGACCGACCACGCATAGGGGTTGACCCGCGATCATGTCATGCCATGCCTGGTTTTGCAGGAACACGACGCCGGCTTCCCGCGAAATTTCCGCAGGTAGTCAGGATACTGTATCGCAAAGCGTTGCACATGGACTCCCACCAGTAAGGCCAGGATAAGCAGCAGGTTCAGTATGCGCACATATTTACGCTGTTGTCGTGCCTTCATTTCTTCAGCTTGCACACCTCCTCTATGCATACTTAAACGTCAACGCCGGCCACATCCTTGACCAGGGCCTGCTCCAGTGTTTCCAGTGCTTTGCGTATGTTTTCAAGATCTGAGTCGCGAATGGTTTTGCCCTGCTGGATGCGGTTCTCCATATCGGCCGCGATTTTCTGCAGTTGCACGCCGCCCAGGTTGGCGGCCGACCCTTTCATCTTGTGCGCGATTTCGCGCAGTGCTTCTTGGTCTTTGTTTTCGAACGCGTTGCGCAGGCGGCGCCATTCCGCGGACGAGGTTTGCAGGAACGACTGGACAAAATGTTTGATGATCCGTTCGTTGCCGCCGGAGATATCGAGCAGTTGCTTATAGACCAGTACCGGGTCGTCATCCGGCGGTAAGGTCTTTCTGCGCGACGTTCGTTTGCGTTTGGCGCCATTGGCCCCGGCCTTTTTATCCCTGCCGATCAGGCGCAGGAACAGAGCTTGTAGCGCATTGGATGTCAGCGGTTTCGCCAGGTAATCGTCCATGCCGGCCTGCATGCAGGAATCCTTGTCTTGCAGCAGCGCGTCGGCGGTCAGACCGATGATGAACGGGCGCCGGTTGCCGTTGCGTTTGAATTTGGCCATGGCACGGATCCGTTTCGTCGCTTCCAGACCGTCCATTTCTGGCATGTGCACATCCATCAGGATCAAGTCGTACGAGGTGTCGCGCAGCGCTTCGAGCGCTTCGCGGCCGTTGCCGACCATGTCGGCGCTGTAGCCGATCCGGTTCAACATCAGGCGCAGCACTTTCTGGTTGATATGGTCGTCCTCGGCCACCAGGATGCGGAACGGGTATTGCTTGGCGATCAGCTTGTCGATGTTGCCGTTTTCGTTCTGCTCTTCGTTGTCGCGCATGCGCGCTAGCGGACCGATGATGGAGAAAAAGAAGGTGGACCCGCAGCCGACTTCGCTGGTGACCCAGAGCTGTCCGCCCATCAGTTCGCACAGGCTGCGGCTGATGGAAAGGCCCAAGCCGGAACCGCCATGCCGGCGCGTCATGGAGGAATCGGCCTGAAGGAACGGTTGGAAGATCTTGTCGAGTTGATCCGCGGCAATGCCAATGCCCATGTCTCGCACCGCGAACTGCAATTCAACTTGCTTGTCCTCGCGCTGCTCAGCGGAAACGCGGATGTCGATCGAGCCCTGCTCCGTAAACTTGATGGCATTGGTGACCAGGTTGATCAGTACCTGGCGCAACCGGGGCGCGTCGTTTTCGATCACGTCCGGCGTTTGGTCGGCCACATGGTAGGTCAGCTTTAGGCCTTTGGACATTGCGTCGGGCTGCATGAACTGCACCACCGACTCGACCACGGCCGCGGGTTTGAAAGGGGCGCGGCGGATGTCCAGTTTACCGGCTTCGATCTTGGAGATGTTTAAAATGTCGTCGATGATGCCCAGCAGTAGCGAACCGCTGATGCGGATCGTTTCCAGGTAATCGCGCTGTTTATCGTCCGGATCGGTATTGAGCAGGATCTCGGTCATGCCGATGATGCCGTTGAGCGGAGTGCGGATCTCGTGGGACATATTGGCCAGGAACCGCGTTTTGAACTGGTTGGCCGATTCCGCGGCCTCCTTGGCCAGTTGCAGCGCTTCTTCCCAGTGTTCGCGGTCGAGATAGGCGCCGATCATCTCGGCGGCGGGGCGAATGAATAATATGTCGCTTTCCGGCCATTGCCGTGGCTGATGGATGTCATCGAGTTCAAGAAAACCATACCAGGCGCCTTTGACCCGAATCGGCACCACGAGTACGGATTGAATCCCGAGCGTGCCAAGAATGTGGCGTTCTTTTTTAGGGAACACGCTGGGTGTACCGGCCAGGATCTCGCCCTTTTCCAGAAGCCGGCGCCAGCGCTGGAAGCCCTGGTTGTAAGGGTTTTCCACGGGCAGAACGGCCGTAGCGTGACGGTCGGAGTGGACATCGCTGACCATGCGCATGCACAAGCCCTGTTCCGGATCGTCCCGGTTTTCGAAAACAGCGATGCGCGAGACTCCGGTCACTTCCAGCAGGTGGCGCAACGCCTGCGATACTGCCTGGGGTGTGGCCGGACCGGAGATCAGCAGTGTGCGCGAGCATTCGGCCAGACCACGGGCATAGCGCAACTGACGGGCCAGCTCTTCCTCGTTACGCACGGCGTCCCTGGCATGGGCCGAGGTAAGCGCGGCCTGCTTTTGCGCTTCGGTCAACTGGCGCCGTACCTCGTACAACTGGCCCTGCGTTTGCCGCAGTTGCCGGCGCAGCCGTCCCACTTCATCAGCCGACGTGGACGCAGAACATCCCTTACCCGTACCGCGTCGCGCAGTCGTGGGTTCGCCCGCCCTGGATGGCTTCTGCTGACGTTGTTTATCCATTGCCGCACCAAATTGTCATGTATGACATGAACTGTTTATAACAAAGAATAGGGCTTGGTGCAAGAATTTGTGCGGAAAAAGAGCGTGGCGAGGGGCTAGGGGAGAGATTGTCGGATGTCGAGTGTTGGGTGTTTGTCCGTCCTAAACCGGATTTGACTGCTTGTTACGGTTGCCGCAAACAGCGAGTCGGGTGGCAATCCGCAATCCGCAAGCGGGCGCATCTCTGAGTTTTGAAGCTGCCTGACGGGCTGTCGATTTATTCAAAAATAAGCGTAATCCGCTATCGTCGCCCGTAATCGTCGTCCGATTCTGATGAAGCTCGGTCCCGAGAACGGTTACCTTGAATTTTACTTTTGTATGAATAACGTGAATCTACGCGAATCTTTTTCTGGTACTTGCCAGCTTTCTTATTCACGTACATTCGCGTCATTCGTAGTTGCCTTTATTCGATAAGCCTATGAACAATCTTGTCTTCAAAGTTGCTGATACCCAGCGGCTTCCCTTTCGCACTTCCCGGCTTCGGAATATAGATCCGGCGTTTCGGTCTCGGGTGGTATCCCATCCGTTTCAGTCGTGCCGAAAGATCGCTACATCGTAGAGCGGAGGCATACTGAACATGAATACTGAACATAAACCGGGGAGCCGTATGTAGGAGAAATCTGCTTGTCAGGTTCTGAGAGGGGTAGGAATACAATGATCAGGAAGAAATATTTTGGCATTGCCGCGAAAGCAGGCGGCAACGAAAAAAAAACTCATCCTAAAATCATGGGAGGTCCCAACCTACTCGAATACAATCACTTCTCTGTTTCGATTTCGTCCAACCGCTGACGGATATCTTTCAGCGCGAGATCCAGATATTCGGTCTGTCCCGCGAGCGCATCCTTTTCCTGTTGCGTGGTCGGCGCAGTCACCATAAACGCGGCTTCCACCAAAGCTTATTCCACGGCCTCTGACGGAATGCATATATCCAGGCGCGTTGAAGCCGGCGCAATAACCGACCGCTCGTCCTGTCATGATCCCCATGCCCATAGGTCCTGTCTCCACCTGGCATTCTATTGCGCCGTGATCGATGCCCGAACACAGCAACACATCCACCCCGCGCCACATTAATTCCCGGCCCCAACGGGTGCCATGCCGCGGTCTCTCTGTGCTTTCGCCTGATTCGTATGCCGAATCGCTGTCCAATATCACCACCTGCGCCCCTGAAAACGCGGGCGCCATGCGTTCATGACTTACTGCCAATGCAAATTTCAACGCCATATTATACAAGCAACTGCCGCGCCATCTTTATTAAAATAACGATAAAACATTATCATGAAATAGGTTACAAAATATTTAATTAAAATCAACCCGCTTCATAAAATTGCATTATGCAAAATACAGTGTTCTTTATTTTGCATATTGCATCAATCATATCACTTAATCTGACAGCATTTTTCATAATTTGCATCATTTACAGCAGTAATGATATATCTTTTTTTATTTCATTGTTTTTAGGCATGAAAATTGTTTTAAATTATTTTCGATTATGACATCGGACCCATTCGAATTGCAAGCAAACCGGTATGATCACTGGTTCGAAAGACATTCCGCAGTGTATAACTCGGAGTTGGAAGCCGTTCGCGCATCCATGCCCGCCGTCCTGGGCCGCGGCCTGGATATCGGATCGGGCACGGGACGTTTTGCCCTCCCTTTCGGCATAGTCGAAGGCGTGGAACCTGCCGCCGCCATGCGCCGGATAGCCAATGCGTGCGGCATGAAATCCATCAAGGGTTTTGCGGAAGCGTTGCCGTACAAAAAAAACATGTTCGATTTTGCCCTCATGGTGACGACCATCTGCTTTGTCCGGGATGCGGAGCAAAGCCTGTCGGAAGCTTTTCGCGTGTTGCAAAACGGCGGGCGGCTGATTGTCGGTTTTGTGGACGCTGCATCAGCGCTCGGCAAGCGTTACGAAGCGAACCGCACGAAAAGCCCATTTTACCGCCATGCCAGATTCTTCTCGGCGCACCAAGTGGAATACGGCATGGAGCATGCCGGATTCCGGAATATTTTTTTTCGGCAAACGATTTTCGGCGAATTGAACGCCATGCAAAAACCCGACCCGATAAGAAGTGGACATGGAACTGGCGGGTTCGTCACCGCCGCCGGAATCAAACCAGAAGCCGACGTATGATTACAAGAATACAGCTATGCTACCGGCACGCCAACAAAGTGAAAGGCCTATCCAAAATGGCATTCGCGCCGGGATTGAATATTCTGATGGGGCCCAATGGATCGGGCAAAAGCACCGTATTACGTGCGATTCACCATTGTGAGGACTGCAAGAAAGAATTTTGCGGACCCGCAGGAATGCATTATTTTAATGCGGAGAGGATGAATCCGCATATTCCGGAAGAGCCGGCAGGCAACATGCGCAATATGATATTACGCATCCGGGGCGGTTTTTCATCGCACGGGGAAATCATGAAAGACGCGATGACATCGATTCCCCTGCAACGAGGCGAAACCCTGTTGATCGACGAACCCGAAGCGGCTCAGGATATGGAAAGCGTTCAACGCATACTTCTTGGCTTCGATGAGATTTGCCGACAGGGCGGCCAAGTCATCGCGGCCACTCATCACCCACTCCTGATGAAACGGGGACGGATCGTGGAATTGCTCCCCGGATACGTCCAGACACTGCGTTCGGTGTATTGCCGGTCGATTTGCGGCGATTAGCCCGTTATCCATATTTTACGTATTCTTGAATCATACCGGTTCCACTGGATTAATCGCTAGAATAAAACTCATGGGCGAAAGTTGGTGCTGGAAGCTCACCAATTGTCTGAAATAGAACAAATTTTAGGGATTCGAGGCTGCGAAACCAATACGATTTTCTTGTTACAAGATTTATCTTGCGGTTTATGCCCTCTACCACACCAGAGGAAAAGGCCTTTCGCACCTTAAACCAATTCATTATTAGTGGTTGAAGCAGGATACCCAACTCGTCGCGGCGACCGAACAGCTCAAACATCGCATCGATATGTTTAACAGATTACGTTGACTTCTCAAACTGGCGCCAGAAGAGGATCTCAGAGGGTTGAATCATCCAGGCTGGAACATGGTGAGATGATTTCGGAGATCGAAGACGCCGTAAATGTTTCACGACCAACTGGATCCTTAATGTCCCTTGCAACGGAAGATTCAGAAGCAACTGGATTGACATTGGAACGGCCTTTTTCGCGAACCCAGCAAAATTTCAACCGCCAAGGATCAATCCGTCACCATTCATCCCCAAAGGATACAAGTCCCGATATAGCCCATCGATTCAGCCGTCTGGATCCTAAACAGGTTTGCGAAACTATGGTGGATAGGCTTTCTCACGACTCAAACTACAAGAAAAACAAGCATGCCCGAAAGGTCATGGCGGACTCTCAGACTCCAAACAGACTTGGTAAAAACATTATATTCGCAGATATTGAGTTCCTGAATAATCAGGGCGCAAAAAGATCC
>CAZOLK010000180.1:0-11135 GCA_964580325.1 uncultured Verrucomicrobiota bacterium
TCCATTCTAATTTATGTGGGACGCCATTCTAAATTATCTTGGGATACGGCAAAAAAGCTATGGTTCACGCTTGCAGCAGCGTCTGCAATGAAAACGGTTCACGCAACGGGCGGTTGAATAGGCGTTGTGCTTCGTTGTCCTCGATCACGCATTCCTTTTCCGGATCCCAGCGGATGGGACGGTTCAGGCGCACCGCTGCGTTGCATAGATGGCTGTTGATGTCGGAACGCACGCTCGATTCCACGTTCCCAACCGTGGCGCCGCCCTTGCGAATGGCGCGGTAGAAGTCGTCGAAATGGCTGCCGCGTTTCCGGACGTCGAATAACCGCACGCCGTTTGCGGGCGCGGGTTCTTTCATCAACTTGTCGTACGGGCCTTTGCTGGAATACATCTTCTGGCGATTGACGAATAGCCAACCATCGCTGCCGATGAAGACCGTGCCATCGCTCATTCTACTCAATCCTTCCGGTTTTCCCGGAAAATCGAGATCGATCGCCTTCTTGTTGTCCATGAGGCGCAGTTTGACGCCGTTGGCGAAACAGCAGCGCATATTGAAACCCGAAACGGTATCGAAATAGGCCTTGGCATCGAGCATGCCCGTGCCTTCAACTTCAACGATGCATCCGGCTCCGGCCTGGTCGGCCCACCACTGGACCGTGTCGAACATATGCGCGCCCCAGTTGGACAAGTGGCCGATGCTGAAATCGTAAATAAAGAACCAGCCCGTGTTTCCACCCGCGGCGCAGTTGGCGTCGTACGGGCGTTCCGGCGCTGGCCCGAGCCACAGGTTCCAGTCTTCGCCTTCGGGCGCAACCTGGGGTTTGGGCGGTTGACCGCCTGACCGGCCGGCAATGCAATACTGCAAGATCTCCCTGACCTCGCCGATATGGCCGTTAAGCACCAGTTCAATCCCCTTCTGGAATGTGGGCATGCTGCGCTGCATGGCGCCGTACTGGAAGACCAGGCCGCTTTTACGCACCGCGTCGCGCAGAGCATAGTCCTGTTCGATGGAAGTGCTGAACGGTTTCTCCATATAGACATGTTTGCCGGCATTCAGCGCAAGCAGTGCCGCGGGTACATGCCAGTGGTCGGGCGTGGCAATGTAGACCGCGTCCACCGCGGCATCGGCCAGCAGTTCGCGCAGATCGGTGTAGGTCTTGCATCCGGGATGCTTTTGAAGCGCTTTGGGGAATTTCGAGCGGAGCGGATCGCACAGGGCCACGCATTGGGCCTGCTTGTCCGAGCGGAACGCGCCAATTCCGCGCCCGCCGCAGCCGATTAGCCCTACGCCGATTTTGCTGTTGGGCGATGCGGCCCGGGCTCGTGCGCCCAGGATATGCGGCGCAACCCAACCGCTGCACGCGGCTAGGGCACCGGTTTGCAGGAAGCGTCGTCGATCAATTGTTTTTTTCATATGTGTCTTCTCCTTTTTGTTATGCTTTTTCAACCTTCATGTTCAATCCGCTTAGGCGGAGACTGCATCGCACCAGCGTTCGCCGCGTACGCGCTGAAACGCCTGCCCGAAAACCAGCGCATTTTCATAACCGCATTGCCGGGCAATCTCGTATTGTTTCATGTCCGTGGTTGCGGCAAGATGCATGGCGTGCTCCATGCGTTTGCGGGTCAACTCAGCGTGAATGCCGCGACCGAGCTGACGCCGGAACAGATCCGATAGCGTGCGCTTCGAACACCCTACCAACGCGGATAGCTTTTCGCCGTTGAGCGGTTCGCTGAATCGGTCCCAGAGAATTCGCAACGCGCACGCCAGCCGTTCGTCGGCAACGGCAATGATGTCTGTGGAGCGCCGCAGTACAACGCCTGCCGCTGGATGGGTTAATGCCTTGGGCACATGTCGATCTCCCTGCATGAGGCGATCCAGGGTGCTCGCCGCCAGCCAGGCCACCTCTTCGATCTGGACGTCGACACTCGACAGCGTACAACCCGGCGCTAGTTCACAGGCGGCCACGCTGTTATCGATACCGAGTACGGCGATGCGCTCAGGCACGGCCAGCTCAAGCTCGCGGCAGTGTACCAGCACCTCCACCGCCAGGTCGTCGCCGATGGCAACAAGGCCGGAAGGTTTGGGCGATTCGCGTAAAAACAGGTCGAGTTCGTCGGCTTGCGCCCAGGGAATGATTGCGGGCGTCAGCCCCTCCTGTTCAAGCCTGCGTCTGAAACCATCCAGCCGTCCGCAATGAACGGGTGCAAAATCATGCCCGAAAAACGCCATGTGTCTGAATCCGCGTTCGAGAAGATGTTCGGCGGCAAGTACGCCGCAACGTTCGTCATCGACGGTTACATGGTAAAAACCGTCGTCCAGGTCATGGCGATCAAGGTCCACCACCGGACAGGAAAGTTGCTTGAGGTACCTACGGATCGGATTGTCGCCATGCGGCGTTAGGGCAATGACCCCGTCCCATTCCCGGTGGCGCAGCAATTTCCCCATCCGGCTGTAATGCGAATCGAGCGACCAGCCCGCATCTCTGGCATAGCGCATGGCACCAAGCTGCAGGCTATAGTCCGACCAACCTAGCATAAGCAGAATAGGCTTCATGGCCCGCCGTCTATACTGTTTATTGTTGGCGGCCAGGATACCGGCGTGTTCCATGCGCACGGTATCGTCATCGCTTTTCTCCATCAGGTAACGGTAATAATAGAAGAGCGCGGCATCGAGGTCGTTCTGTTTCGTGGCGTTCCGTGCGGCTGAAAGCATGGAGCGCAAGGTCACGGCGCGATCTTCGTTCCCCGCGGGATCCGCGGGTTGCTGTGCGCGGCCGCGCGGTACGGCCAGGCCTGGCGCAACGATCAGCGCGAGCAACCCGAGATGACGAAACCACGAGCAATATCTTTTCGCGTTCAGATTCATGGCGTTATTCCCAGCAAAACTTTGTAATGTTTATCAGCTTCATCGTAGAGGCCCACGTCCTGCAGCAGATCGGCCAGCTCCAGACGCAACTTGCGGCTGGACGGATTCTTGGCAAAAGCTTTGCGTAATAGATCGGCTGCCTGTTCGCGTTCGCCAATAATCTTGAGCGTGCGGGCCATGGCCGTGAGCAAGGCGATCGGCCAATTGCGAGCAGGCTTAGCGTCAAGGGCTGCCGATCTTCCAGCTCCGCTTTGCCCAGCCCGACCAGGGCTTCGGCATAGCCCTGGGCAGCCTCGATATCTTCCAGGCTGATTACGTCAAGGGTACGCAACAATTTCAGCGCCGGTTCATACTGGCGGTCCCAAAGATAGGCCAGGGCCAGAATCCGGATCAGCGATTCCTCTTCCGGCAGCACCTCCAGCAACGATTCAAGCTCCTTGCGCGCCGTTGGATAATCGCCGGTCCAGAGCCGGCACTTGACGCGGGTGATCAGCGCTTCGCGATGCCTGGGATCCACGTCCAGGATCTTATCGCATTCGGCAATGGCATCCGTAAAACGCTCTTCGGCCACGGCGGCGCGGATCCGATTGAGCTGCATGGAAACATCGTCCGGGTCAGCGGAGACGACCTCGGCCGAGTGCACCAGGAACTCGGGGAAGCGGCCGGCGTAGAACAAGACCCGGGAACGCTCCTTGCGCAACACGTCCTGCTGTGGATATTCGGCGATCAGGCGGTCATAGAGTTCAATCGATTCATCAAAGGCCCGGCCCCAAGACAGCACACGGGCCAGCTCCAGCCGCCAGGTAAAGAGATCGGCCTTGATATCCAGTTGTTCGCGTTGGCGGTGGACGTTTTCGGCAAAGCTGCTGCTGGAGAGGGCGTCCAACTCCGCGTGTTTGACAGCCAACGCGTTCCGGTAATAGCCGGCAGCCTTGTCAAAATCGCGGGACGCGGTCGCGGCGATAGCCGCCGAAACGAGCCAGCCCATGTTGGTCGACGAAACCGCCAGCAGAATCTCGTAATGATGCAGGCTGTTGGAAGGCTGGTTGAACTGGAGCAACAACCCCGCGTACTCGCTGCGGGCGCGATGATTTTCGGGATTGACGGCCAGGCATTCGTCAAAATAGCCCACAGCCCGTAACAACCAGACTTGCTCGTTGGTGGCCTGCCGCGTTGCCAGCGCCGCATTGCGCGCCAGGCGCAGCAGGACCGTGTCTTCGGTCAGTTCCTCCGCCGTCTGGAGGCTCGGGACGGCGCACCGAAAAGGCCGCATACCGCCGCAACCAGGGCGTACAGCATCAGCAAGCATGATCTCATGGCTGTTCCTGCTCCTGTTTATAGTCTCTGATATGTTGCAGAATGATGCGATAATGGTGATCGGCCAGTTCGTAGCGCCCGTATTTGCTGCACTTGTCAGCATACCAGAGGCGCACCGACGGATCGTCGGTGTGGTCATCGGCCAGGCTCTTGTGCACATCCAGGGCATCGTTGGTCTGGATACCGGATGTTGACCGCGCCGAGAATGGTTTTGCGCAGGATCTCGAGATCCTCGTTGTAGGAATAAAGACATCCACCTTCAAACCTTGCTGAGCCGGCGGCGACGCGGGCCGCTGAGGCGACCACACCTCAAAGAAAAACAGGCACAAAGCCAGGTAACCCATGCACCTCGGCCAGGTAGAACACGGCGGAAAACACGAGTTGGTCCGGATTGAACGTGTAGAGCGTGCGGTAGATCAGGTAGGCCAACCCGAACAGCATGGCAAACAGCATCAAAAGCTGGTTTATTGTACGATGCATAATTCGTTCCGATTTATAATCATCATCATATAGTTGGTAAAAGTAAATTTATTGACTCAACGTTACAAGTCAAGCCGTTTATTGTCATTTGTTAGTGGTCACTGGTCACCACGTGGTTTAGCATGTGGAGTTCAGAGACAGGACTGCCAAGGTCAAAACATGTAACGCATGCCGCCTTCGGTGCAGAACTCGTTGTAGTTGGGGATCTTGTTGAACGAACCGCGCAAGCGCATTTCCCAGTTCTTGCCAAACGGGATCTTGGTGGAAGCAGCAGCGCCCAGGATGGGTTCCCAATCCTCTTCCGGGGCCGCTCCCGGATCGAATTGTTCGCGCGCAGCGCGCCTGACCAACTCGCGGTAAACCTCATCCGCCTCGGGCCGCACGCTTTCGCGGCCCAGGCCGTAGCGCAGGTTGAACTTGTAATAGCTGCGGCGGACCTGGCCGACAAATCCGCCCTCCACATAGAAGCGATGCAGTTCGTACGGCGTCCAATAAGCCTCGCGGTCACGGTCGGCCGAGTTATAGGCATAGCCCAGACCAAGGTTCATGCCGGTTCGCGGCCACACGGTCCAGTGCGTCGCCAACCGTATATGATCGCGCTTGTTGTCGTCGTTGAAATCGTAATGTGCGCCCAAGGCTTTCAGATCCCACCAATCGCGCACGCGATAAACGCCGGCCCCCATGAACTCGTTGCGCTCGATCTCACGCACCACGGCCAGTGCTGTGGGCGTCCAGTCGTGCTGAAAGCGGAGCTGAACATCCAACGGCATGATCGGGCGGATCTGGGTTTCCAGACCATAGGCGAGCATACTGTAGGAAGCATCGCCGGAAAAGGCACGCCGACCCAGGTTGGCGCTCATGTAAATGCCATTGGGAAAGGTGTAGGTACCCTCGAGCGCGACGCTGCGCTGACGCACGTTCACGTTCTCACGCACGCTTTCAACGCGGGTCCGGGCCGCGTTGCCCACGCCCGTGGTCACGGTTCGGTTTGTGGTCGTCACCTGTTTCAATTCACCCCAGGCCGCCGAGGCCTCGACCTGGAGCTGGGGCGTGAGATGCAAACCGCCGTAACCGCCGACATGCCACATGCTCCGGTCCTGGTTGTCTTCAAAATAGAGCCCCTCAACGCCGACATACGGCTTGCGTGCGCTGAGGCTCATCACCGATTTACCCACTTGGCTGCCGTCAGCGGCTTTGGCCACGATTTTACGGCTCAAGCGCTCGTGCACATAGCGCTTGACTTCGCCCAAAGGGCCTTCGGGATAGTCGCTCTGCTCCAACTCGCGGATGTTGCTCAAGGCCAGGTAGAGTTTGCCCTGCTGCGCAGCGAATTCCGCACGCATGCGCCGCGCCAGGTAGACCGGGTGCTGGCGGTAGATGTGATCAATCAGATCCTGGCCGGTTTTCCAGCGTTCGATTTCAAAGCGTTGATACAGCATGGGGTTGTCGCCGGCAACAGCGTAACCGAACGGGCTCTGGAGAAAGCCGACCGCGTAATGCTTCGCGCCGACCGCCAGTATGTTGGCCACTGGTTGCTCCACGTTGGACACGCCTTCCTGGCCCAGGTCGCCGAACGGGTAGGAAATGAAGTCGATCGCGCCGCCCAGTTTCGCTTGCAACTCGGCGCGGCTAGTGCCGAATTCCCATTGCAGGCGTTCCAGGTATTGCTCCGTCGTTTCCATTGCCTGCATTTTTTCAAGAAAGATACGGTTGGGCAACGACCGCCCGAGCCGGCCCGATGCGTCAATGGCGGTCAAGATCGCGGCATTGTAAAAATGGCTGCCATACTCCCAGCAACCGGTGGCGGCATAATCGCGCAATTGCTCCCAGGTACAGATAAACGGGTTGCGCTGCTCAATATAACCCACGGGCAAGTGCATGGAAAAAACCATGTTCAACTCGCGCGCGATCGCGGTCCCGTATTTCATGGTATCGCGCCGGCCATCGTCAAAATCGATAAGCACGTGGATAACGCCGGGATCCATGGGTTGACTGCCATCCAGCAGACCGGCCAGGTCAGTGGCGCGCACAAACGTGAAACCGGCCTGCCGCAAGGCCAGCAACTGATCTTTGAACCGCTCGGTGTAAAGGGCATCTACAAAAAACGGACTCGACGTCAAACCGTGGTACAGCAGGCAGGCCACGGCGCCTTTGCGTCCGGCCTGCTCCAAGACGTCCAGCGCTTCAAACGCCTTGAAAAAGCGGCCGCGGGTCGCTTCGAGCCGCGCCTGGTAATAATAGAGGTACGGATTCTTCGGGTTGAACGCGGCAATGCCCGCATAGGCTTCCTCGGCCTGCTTGATCTTTTTGGCGGCCAGCCAGGTTTCAAAAAGACCTTTGAAAGCGCGCAGGTTGTAGGGATTGATTTCATGCAGCACTTTTTGAAACTGGGCCGCGGCCTGGTCGAACAGGCCGTCCATCAGCAGCAATTCACCCAGCAGCAGATGAGCGTCAATGGATTCCGGATCGTAGGTCAACCGGTCACGCGTCAGTTGAATCGGTTCCTCCAGCGTATATTCCAGCGGATCCTCGCGATAGAAGCGGATCAGCAGGTGGATCAGCCGGACGCGCAGCATCTCTTGATAAAAAGGATCTTCCTCGATCTCCATCAGGCGACGCAGATAGTGCTTGGCTTTAAGCGGCCGATCGCTGTATTCGTAGGCACTGGCCATGGCCTGAAGCGCAATGGGCTGGTCCGGCTCGCGATCGAGCACGGCTTCGAGGCGTTCCAGGGCGTTGGTCAGATCGCCCGCATGCAATTGACACAGGGCTTCGTAAGCGGCGTACTCGACATTGTCCGGCTCCTTTATCCGCAGGGAGGACCACAAAGGCATAGCCTCGGCATAATTCCAGTTTTCGGTCAGCGAACGGGCCAGCTCAAGCTCGATGTCCTGCCGCTCAGGTTCGCGCGCCTGGATCTTGCGGAGCATGGCCACAGCCTGGTGCACCTGGCCGTCCCAGCGATAGACGCGAGCCAGGTCATAAGCGATCTGATCCTGATCAGGGTCGATTTCCAGGCTTTTTTCGAGCAGGCGAATGGCATCGGGCAGCCGGTTCTCGCGAATCGCGACGCGCGCCAGCAAGTTGCAGGGCAGCGGCAATTCCGGGTCGATCAGCCTCAGGCTCCGCCACAACGCCAGTGCATCGTCGCGGCGTTCGTGGTTATAATAGAGCCAACCCAACCGCTCCCAGGCATCGTGCAGCGTGGGGTTCTGATCGATCACCATCTCCAGGATCCTGACCGCTTTTTCATCGTCGCCGACCTGGATGCAAGCCAAAGCCTCGCGGTACAAGCCGCGGATCGCCGGCGCTTTGCCCGCATCAGTCGTCTCAGAAGCCTGTTCGAGATGCTGCATGACCGCGTCGGCCTCGTTGGTCGTGGGCACGATCTGGATCACCTCGCCGGCAAAAGCGGAAACGACGTAGAGCAGGAACAGAACAAAACTTGGACAAACAGGAACGAACACGGACCGAATCGAACAACTGGACGGGATGGAGCGCCCCTCAAATGGTGGAGTTATTTTTACGCACGCTCTTGACTTGGACATTGGCTATTCCCAGATGTATTCGCCATCGTCGGGCAGGGAACGCTTCTCCATGGGCGAATAGCGCTTGAACGCGGGTGCGCCGAGGTTGGCTTGCGGCCCGGCGGACACCGGACCAAGATCGGACGCCATGCCTGGAGGCGGCGTGGACGGTGCAGGTTCCTGGTAAAACAGGCCCTGGTTGAAACTCGGCCTTTGCGCAGGCGGTGCCGCGGGAGCCGGCGCGACCGATGGCGGTTGCTCCGCCACGACCGTTTTCGATGCGCCGTGCCGCTTGCTTTTGCGCTGAATATGAAAAGCCGCAATCGCAAAGATGACGCTCAGCACCGTGGCGATCAGGCCGGTCATGGTGAGGTTGACGCCCCAGTCTTCAAATCCGTAATACATGGTGGTTACTCCTTAACTAAAGCAGCCATCAGCGGCAAGTTCACTTCGTCGATGGCCTGACGCATGATCGTTGCGTCGATTTTTTTGACATTGGCGGAACAACCCAGGATCAAAGCTACGTCACAAATGTTGTTGGCCACACGCGGCAATCCGCGGCAGGCTTCATAGAGGTAGGGGAAAACGTCCTGGTCAAACAACCACGGATCGCCGCCGGCCGCACGGACGCGGAAAGCGACGTATTCAGTCAACTGCTTTATATTCAACGGCTTAAGTGTATAGACCAATTGCAGCCGCTGGGCCAGTGCGCCGTCAAAGGCGATGATCTGGAGCATTTCACTGTGGCCGGAAAGGATCAGCGTGATGGCATTGCGCCCCCACAAGCCGTCTTTCATGAGCGTGCGCAAGTTGGTCAACAGGTGCAGAAAGTACATGGTCTCCGTATCGCGCAACAACTGGGCTTCGTCAATGCAGATGACCACATGAGCTTTCAAGCCGTTTTCCTCGCGACAGATCTCTTCGAATGCGCGCAGAGCATCGGCCACGCCAGAGACGGTTCCGTTATACTCCAGGCGCTGCAAAATGCGGTTGGCCAGGGTGATGACCTGTTTGCCCACGGGCGCATCGACCCGGATCATATAGGAACGGCTGCGCTGCCGGATCTTGTCGGCCAGCATTTCCAGCATCATGGATTTACCCACACCATAAGGGCCGGCCAGCGCGCCGCCGAGTTTGCGGCCTTCTACCAGGTACAGCAGGCGCGCCAACCCTTCCTGAACCTGTTCGGCCATAAAAGCGAAACGCCCGTCCACGTTGTTCTGGAAGGGTTCTTCGCTCAGGTTCCAGTAGTTAGTATACATGGGCTCATATCTTGTTTATATGCGCATGATTTGGAAAACGACATTGGCGAACGAGCAGGGCGGCGTTTCGGCGTGAGCTTCCGCCATGATGACCTCTTCGAAACGCGGGGGTGGTTGAGCGACTTGCTGTTCGGGCGGTTGCGATTGTAGCGCAGCCGCTTGCATGGACGCTGCTGACACCGGCGCGGGCGCTGCTGCCGTAAAGGGCATGGACCAGACCCCAGCATGGGTGAAAGCAGGGGCAAACGGCACGACCGATTGCTGGTTTGGGGCGGGTGATGAGGAAACCGCGAGCAGACAAGGGACCAGGCCCTTGCCCGGTGCAATCTGCACAGGCGTGACCGGCGGCGGCTGGGCCAGGCCTATGTATTTTTCAACCAACAATTTACGCATTTCGCTCCCAGGATCGTAATCAATGCACAACGCTACCGGAACATTGCCAACCAGGATCTCGTGGGCCCGCTTGGCCAAGGGCGAGACCGGCTTGGAACAGGTCATCAACGTGGTCACATTCAAGCGCTCGAAAGCGCGCACCAGCGAGAAAATATGCTCGGGCAACCGGTCGCACGAAGCGAACGTGATCCAGGGTATCGCCGTATCGAGCACCACGCGCTGGACCAGGTTATCACGAATCGTGGCGATCAATTGCGAAAATCCTTCGGGCGGAATCATAATATCAGTCTCGCGATCCCGGCCCGGCACATAATCAGAGTATTCCAGCAGAATCAAATCGTTGCTGGTCACGGCCTGGTCGACGTCCAGCCCGAGTCCTTCGGCATAGAGGGCCAGATCCTGAGCCGGATAGCCGGTCAGCATCAGACCACGCTCGCCGCGTTCGAGTCCCTGCTTGAGAAACTGCAGACCGCCAACGGTCTTGCCGGCGCCGGAGCGGCCGGTCAGCAAAAGGCAACGGCCGGCGTACACGCCGCCGCAACAGCGATCAAACACAGGTATGCCCATCGGCGTTTTGGTCGTCATAATAGCCTCGTCATTTTGGTTCCAGCATACGCTGTAAAATAGATGTCACAAAATCGATCTCAAACGGCTTGGTCAAGAAATCGGCCACGCCCAGTTTTATACATTCCTGCATGGTTTCAGGATACGGATAACCCGAAATGACCACGATCGGCGTTTGCGGGCAGGTCGCGCGCAACGCCTTGATCAGCTCAAGTTCCGATGGTTGATTGGGTACCTTCAAGTCCGACAGAATCACATCCGGTTTCTGCTCCGCGATCAAGCGCAAACCAGCAGCGCCATCCTCGGCGCACAAGATGTCGTGTCCCATCGACTTCACGATATCCCGAATAAATTTCCGTGTCAGTTCATCATCCTCGATGATGAGAATCCATGACATGTTCCCACTCCGCTTTCCGAAAAAAAATTAATTATTATTTGATAAACATAACAAAACTTTATATAATTGTAAAGATAATATTTTGTAATTTATTTTAGTGATGCTAACAAAATCGTCTTTGTTTCGCGAATACAAATTTCAACAAAATGGACATGGAAGCCACAATAAACAGCGCGGCACCGGCACAAAACGAGCGCATGACAACAGCGACGCGCCGTCGCGGCGTGACTTGCCGTTGCGAGAAATGCGCGCTCGGCATCCTGACAGCAAGCGTGCCGACGCCGCAGGTGTGCCCCTTTTGCCAAACCACGTTGGGGCGCGGCGCTTAC
>CAZOLK010000181.1:0-11134 GCA_964580325.1 uncultured Verrucomicrobiota bacterium
GAGCAGTCGTCGCGTGGCCGGCGCGTCTGCCCGTTCCCCATACGCCAGCAACCGCAGCAGATCGGACGTGGGTACTTCCCGGGCAATCAGTTTGCCTGCATCATCGCCAACTATGGCAGAGTCAAGCAGGGGCTGTATGGCCTCACTGACACTGAGGTAGGTTTGCGTAGTTTGCTGCTTGCGTACCTTGTCCCAGGCCATCTTGCCGATCAACTTACAGCATGCGTTATAGGTGCTGATCTCGGCGGCTGCCTTGTCCGCTGCGTCGCGCAACCTGCCTTCGTGTTTGTCCAGCAGTTGGTCCACTTTGCGGTCAAAGGCCTGCTTTTGCTGGTTGTTGCGCTGAACAGCCCGGTTCAGGGCCTAGTCGACGTTCCTGGCAGGAGATGTCCTGTCCCACTGGCGCCGCAGTCGGCACGCTACAAACTGTACCAGAAATCCAGGGCTTCGGCCGGGCCGTCAAAACCGCCCGGTTCGCGCATGGCGGGATGGCCTTGGGGCACGAGGCATCCCCGATTGGCCCAGCCGTGCAAACGTTTCAGATAAGTGCGGCCGTCCTCGTCCGGAAACCGCGGCCAGGACCCGTAATAGACCGTGCCGCTGTCCAGACAGCGCTGCATGTCTTGGTCATAAGGATGGTCGTGCTCCTTGCCCGGAACGTGGCCGAAATTGATGGCGCGTACTTCGGGCAGACGGCAGCAAGCCTCGGTGAGGTAATCGTTGCGACCGCAATAGTGCACCCAGGCGCCGCCGAAATGTTGGGCCAGGCGCTGGGTATAGGGCATGGCGAAAGTGTCGATGGCGTCTGGACCCAGGATCGCGGTGGTGTCTTCGCAAATGCGGATACCCATGTTCTCGGCATACAAGCCATTGCCTTCGTGGCAGGTCGTGCGCGCTTCGCCGGAGATCTCTTTCATCCAGGTGTGGACGCGGATATCCAGCTCGAGGCAAAGTTCCATGACATGATGGACAAACGGTGGGTCGTCGTACAATTCGTAGAACAGTTCGTCGCCCAGCAGAAGATGGGCCAGGTCCAGCGGGCCCTGGGCATCCATGTGGTAGAGGGGCAGGCGTTGACCGAACAGAGCTTTGTGGGCGCGCATGTATTCCAGGCCGCGTTCGAAGGCGCCCTGGATCTTGATGTCGTCCGGGGTCAGGCACGCGACCTGTTCCTTGGTCAGGTGCTGCTGCAGCCAAGGCATTTTATCCGGGAAAACCAGTTGTTCCAGTCCGAGACAGGCCAACATCACGCCCGTGCCATAATTGCCGCGCACGGCCGGGACAGCGTCGCTGTTGCCATTGGCCAGGTTACAAGCATGGCGCAATTGCGAGCAGATCATCAGCTCGATGTCGTTGAACGCTTCCTCTAGGTTGGCGCCCGGGATCCGGTCCTGTTGTTTCGGCGTCAAGCCACCGAACAGAATGATCGGCCACGCATCGGGCCTTTCGCCGCGCCAGACCGTAGCCTGGCGTGCGGCGCCTTCGCGGATACGCTCGGTGTCGGGTTGATACAACTCACTGATTGCCTGCATGTCAATGACCATGACGTTTTCGCTCCACCATTGTTGGTTCTATTTGCATTATCCTAAATTGAAAAGTTTTCCTCAAACTTCACGCTATCAATTTAATTTCCATAATGATACGTCAATCGAATAGATTTGCCATGGACTTCACGATCTAATTTTTGCATTATATGATCACATGAACAACGATGATTTGATTTTAATGCACTCCGCCCATGCGCCGCGCTGTCGCGCCACGGTGGACAAGCATTTCGACGGGTATTATTCGCTGCAATACATGACCGAGGGCGGCGTGGAAATTTTTTATGACCAGGAGCGCGTGTGCATGGTGGGCGGCGTCTGGATGTGGCCGGCCATGCCCGGACCGCATATCCGCTTCCACCTTGCGCCGGGCCATATGTTTTGGAATCACCGTTTTATCGCATTCAAAGGGCCGCTGGTCCACGATTGGCTGGCCGCGGACCTGATGCCGACCCGGCCCAGGCCCGTGCACGGCGCGCAGACCATCACGCCTTTGTTCGACGCGTTGCTCGCTTCGCGCAAGCGGGTGGATCTGCTGGGGCTCTTGCGCTCGATCAACCTGCTGGAGCGCATCCTGATTGAAATCGCGGACGAACGCGGCGGCGAACCGGGGCAGCATGCCTGGATGAACCGCGTGATCCAGCTCATGGAAGCAAAGAACCGCGGCTGGCCCGATTACGAAGCACTGGCGCGAGCAGCCGGCATGGGCGTCAGCACCTTGCGCCGCAAATTTCGGCAAGCGACCGGTCTGTCCCTGCACCAGCACGCGATCCAATCGCGCATTGCCCGGGCCTGCGGGTTGCTCGGCGCCTCCGATTTAAAAGTGGCGGAAATCGCCGAAGAACTGGGCTACCAGGACATCTACTTCTTTTCACGCCAATTCAAGCAAGTCTGCGGCGTAACGCCCACGGCGTATCGGAAGAGCAGCCTGGGATAGGAGCAGGGGAGGGAGCAGCGAGCAGCGAGCAGAGAGCAAGATGGGGTGCAGGGGTGCAATATTAAAAAGCAGGCTCTAGGTATTGAACATCCAACATTGAACGCTCTAAGGGCAATGATCCGTAACCACGATTTTAGTCACTTGCGCCCCACTCATTGTTCACCGCACCCTGCACCCTCTGAACGAAACCTGGATGCACGATGTCCTGGACCTGGACGCCAACCCGTGCGTCTTCAACGGCTATGTCGACATGGGCGCCTACGAATTTGTCATGCGCACGCACCTGCGCGCCTTTCTCCAGGGCCCGTACCTGGGCAGCAATGTGATGTCCACCCATCTGGGTGATGTCGGTTTGATCCCGCACACGTCACCCTACTGCGCCGACGTGCGCACGGTTGTGGAACTGCCTGAACAGATCACCGACTGGGTGCTGGTGGAACTGCTGCGCCCAGCCGACCTGCGCGTGGTGGCCGAAAAGAGCGTTCTGCTGCGTAAGGACGGTTATATCCTTGACCAGAACGGCGAACAAGGCGTGCTGCTGGATGCCGCACCCGGTGAATACTATGTCAAGTTGACCCACCGCAACCACTGCGCGGTGATGTCAGCGATTCCGGCGACCTATACCAATGCCCATACGGAATACAGTTTCATCATCGGCGTGGAGAACATCTACGGCAACAACAGCAACGTGGCCCAGCTCGCGGATGCGGTGGGCATGTTGGCCGGCGACGCGGACGGTGACGGTCGGGTGACCCTGCTGGACCAGACCGTCTACACGGGTCAGGCCAGTTCTAACGGGTACCTGGCCGCCGATTTCAACATGGACGCGAATGTCATGCCCACGGATCTCAGCCTGCTGTGGGCCAACAACCTGGAACTCGGCTCCGGCGCACCGCGCCCCAGCGCTGCCCGTTGCCCGCGCCTGTCCATAACGCCGCCGCGACGCAGCGTACTGAACAATGAAAGCGCTGTGCTCCATGCAACCGCCGCGGAAACGTCAACAGGCAATCTGATTATCTGGGAAATCGCGGAAAACAACAGCGGCGCCTATTTGAACACCCTGAGCGCCACATCGGTGCTGTACGTGGCCGGCGCCACTTCACGGGTTACCGACGTGATCCAGGCCTGGGACAGCGCCGATGGATTCGGCCGCGCCCGAATCAGCGTGCTGGATCCCGACGATACGGCTGCCACGGGCAAGGCCGTGGTGCTGGCCGGCCGCAAAAACACATCCGATCCGCTGTGGTCCAGCACCGACTACCTGGCGGACACGGCGTTCAACACCCTGCTCTACAAAGGTTATCCCAAGGACGCGATCCAGTATCTCAGCCCAATCACCAACCAGGATGTCGACGCCAACGGCAACGCTCTGGACGATGTCGACCTGGAGACGACGTCTGACAACGCCGCGCTGACCTTCACCAACTGGGCGCGCGGCGCGGACCAACTGTTCGTCTACCTGGTCGACCACGGCGGCGACATATCGGGCGCCGGCTATTTCCGCTTGAACCAGGATGAGACGGGCGCCAACCGGCTGGCGCCGCTGGATACGGACGGCGACGGCATGGCCGACACCTGGGAGAGCCTGCATGGCGTGTCCTCGCCTGCTGCGGATGACGATAGCGATGGGCTGAACAACCTGCACGAATACTTGTTGGGAGATGCAATGGACCGACACGGGCGCAATCAGCCGCACCAGCCGTATCTACCGCATCGAGCTGGAGCCGTATTGAAAACGCGAGCTACGCCAGCTTGAAGCTTAATCCGTTATTAGGTTAATGCATAATGGGGGGGGGCAGCCGTCTTAATGCGTGCGCGCGTATTTTCGACTGGGCATCCGAATTAGTTTTGGATATAAACATGACCATTAGGGTAAAAAGGAAATGATAGACCCGAGTCCGCGATATACGCTTATGCAGGCCTTTTCAGGTGCCGGCGCGTTGCCGGCGCCATTCGATAAGTCCGACTTGTCCGACAAGTCCGACTTGTCCGACAGTCTTGAAGCACAACAGAGGGCACCATCATGAGCGATTCCAACAGCCCCCTGCTGCCGCATGGCGGCTACGAAAACCTCCGCAGCTACAAAGTGGCCGAGGTGGTCTATGACGCCACCGTGGCATTTTGCGACCGATTCATTGACAAGCAGTCGCGCACCCACGACCAGATGGTGCAGGCGGCGCGCAGCGGCGTGCGCAATATCAGCGAGGGCAGCGGCGCGGCCGCCACGTCGCGCAAGAGCGAAATGCTGCTCACCAACGTGGCCCGATCAAGCCTCGCCGATGAATTACTGAACGATTTCAAAAGTTTCCTGACCCAGCGCAAACTGCGCGTCTGGCCCAAGGACGCCCCCCAGACACTAGCTATGCGCGAGCGCCTGAAGCACGATGCGGCGCCCGGTCTGCCACCGGCCCCCGAGGGCGTCGTACGCTTGACCGGTCTGCTGGGCCTGGTGGACTTTGTGGAGAAGGCCGATCCGGAACTGGCGGCCAACGCCATGATGTGCGCGACCCACCAGGCGGTCTACTTGCTGCGACGGCAGCTCGATAGCCAGGGCCGCGATTTTGTCGAGCACGGCGGCTTTACCGAGCGCCTCCACACCGTGCGCATGCAGGCGCGGGGGCAACAGTTGTCCGACAAGTCCGACCCGTCAGACAGCCCCGCCTGCCCCCTGTGCGGCAAGGTCATGCGGCAGCGCACCGCCAAGAAGGGGCCGCACGCAGGACAACCCTTCTGGGGCTGTTCCGCCTACCCCGATTGCAAAGGCATCCGAAACATGAAACCGTCCGACAAGTCCGACAAGTCCGACAAGTCCGACAAGTCCGACAAGTCCGACACCAAAAGCGCTTTCTTCCCGAAAACGGCGACTTCAGCGCCCAACCCGGGCGCAAACCCCATTGCGATTCCTCCGTCCATGGACGCGCCTGCCGAAAAATTGGACAAATCTGCTCTTTTTTAAGCTCGCTCATCTCCACCCGTTACTTGACGTAACCCGTTTTCCGGCTATAATAATTTTATCAACGCGAGCCTTATGTTAAGATTGTTATATAAGGTTGTCCTGCTGAGCGTGGTTAGTCATACGTGTTTGGTCAGTAGTTTTTTTCCAAAAGAAGCTGGTCAGGAAGACGGATGGGTTGAATGCATTGTGACGCACAGCATAAAAGGACGGCATGACAAAAGTATGACGCCTGAGATGTAGGGATGTTTTGTTTTGTAGCAGTCGGTCATGAAAAACTTGATGCAAAAATTGGGCAAGATCTGGAGAAATCCGGTCAAGTGCTATTTTGAAAAAGGCGTTATCATTTGCGACGATTGCCAGCATCTCATTCCCATACACGATCTGGAAGAGTTTTCTTTTACCCAGTGCCCACGCTGCGGCGCCACCAATTTCGTGCCCATGCAGGTCGGCGATTTCATGTTGTTCCGCCCCATCGGCGCCGGCGGCAATGCCAGCGTTTACAAGGCTTATTTGCGTGACGAATCGAACGAGGTTTTCGCGGTCAAGGTGCTCTGGAACGAAACCGAAAAAGCCATCAAGGCGTTTCAGATGGAGGCTACGATCCATAACAGCGTAACCGACCACCCGAATATCGCCGATTTCGTCGAATTCGACTATGACAATAACGTCTACTATTACGCCATGGAGATGGTTCTGGGCAAAGATCTCAAGCATATTGTCGAAAACGAGCGCAAACTGACCGAATATCAGACCTTTTACGTTGCCGCGCAACTCGTTTCAGCTTTGCGCCATATTCTCAATCACGGTTTTCTCTACCGCGATCTGAACGCGAGCAACGTATTGCTGACCAAAACGAACAAAGCTTACCTGATCGATTTCGGCCTGGCCCTGCCCATTGATAAAGCGTTCGCCGACCATAGCCAGAAAACGCGCACCATTGAAGGCACGCCTGAATTTCTGCCGCCTGAGCGCATCTACCGCACAGGCGAGGATGAGCGCAGCGTGATTTACAGTTTGGGCATGCTCATGTATTACATGCTCGAGGGCGAAACCTTTATCAAATCGCACTCGGTCATGGGCTACATCCGCCGCCAGGTCTCGGATTTACGCCTGGCCATCACCCCCAGCATGATGCGCGATTTTGCCGAGAATACAGCGCGAATCATCTCCAAAGCGGTGAAGCTGGATGTCGATGACCGTTTTAACAGCCTGGCTGAAATGGAAACCGTGATACTCAAACATCTCAGCTACCTGGAAAGCATTGAGGAGTTCCGCAACCTGCAGGAACTGGCCGAGCTGGAAGCTTGGAAAAACCGGCCCGACAAGCACCTGATGTAGTTCCGCTGGAGTTTGTACATTTTAGGCGTTAATTGGTCACGGGTCACTGATATTGACCATTTCCTCCGCCACCCAAAAAAAGTATTGCATAGCGCCCAGTCCCTGATGTTCAATAGCAATTCACGCCCGGAACGGTTTTGGGCTTTGCGAATATGCGAGAATGGGCATGGAAAAAGAACGACTGATTGCTTTACTCACCGATTACAAGACCGGCAAGACCTCGCTGGACGAGGTGTTGGGCACGTTGACCAAAATGCCGTTCGAGAACCTAGGCTTTGCCCGGGTCGATCACCATCGCGCGATCCGCACCGGATTTCCCGAGGTGATTTTCTGCCAGGGCAAAACCCTGGACCAGATCGAGGCCATTTTCGGCACATTGCTCGAACATAACGACAACCTGTTGCTGACCCGGGCCGGGGAAGAGGTTTTTCAGCGCCTGGCCCCGCTTTGCGCGGAGCTGCGCTATCATGCCGCAGGCCGTTGCCTCACCCTGGAACGCAAACCACCGGCCAAGCAGGGTCAGGTGCTGGTGATCAGCGCCGGCACCGCCGACATCCCGGTGGCTGAAGAGGCAGCTCTTACCGCGTCACTTTCCGGCAGCCGCGTGGAGACTTTGTACGACGTGGGTATTGCCGGCATTCACCGCCTGACCGCGCACATGGATATGATCCGCCAGGCGCGCTGCATCGTGGTGACCGCTGGCATGGAAGGCGCGCTGCCCTCGGTGGTCGGCGGCCTGGCACCCTGCCCGATCGTGGCCGTGCCCACTTCGATCGGTTACGGCACGCACCTGGGCGGGCTGGCGCCCCTGTTCACCATGCTGAATACCTGTGTGCCCAATGTGACCGTAGTCAATATCGACAACGGGTTCGGCGCCGGCTATGTCGCCACTCTCATCAACCGGGGGCATCCGGCATGAAAACACTCTGCTTTAAATGCACCGCCGGCGTCAGCGGCGATATGTGCGTCGGCGCGCTACTGGACGTGGGCGGTTTTGACGACGCTTTCATCGTCGATGAGTTGAGCAAGTTGAACCTGGATAACTACATGATCGACGTAACCCGTGTGGATAAAGCCGGCGTACAGGCGTGCAAATTCAACGTGCGTTGCGGCGAGGAAAAGGCGCATCGCCATTTGCCCGATATCATGGACATCATCGAGAGCAGCGCCCTCAACGACCACGTCAAATCGCTGAGCATCTGCATATTCCAGACCCTGGCCGAAGCCGAGGCCAAAGTGCACGACGTGGATATCCATCACGTCCACTTTCACGAAGTGGGCGCGATCGACTCCATCGTGGATATTGTCGCAGCCGCGATTCTGCTGGACACACTCGCGCCGGAGCGGGTGATTGTCGGCCGGATTTCGGTCGGCCGTGGTCGTATTGCCTACAGCCACGGCACCACCACGCTGCCCGTACCCGCGGTGCGTGAAATCCTGTGCGACATACCCCAGCAGGTGGTCGATGTGGATAAAGAGCTGACCACGCCCACGGGCGCGGCGATCCTGCGTACGGTGGCTACGGATTTTGCTGACGAGACCAGGATCCAAATCGAGAAAACCGGGTATGGCGCGGGTACGCGCGATCTGCCGTTCGCCAACGTGCTCGAGGTGACCCTGGGCCAGACCGAATGCCATGAATCCGAGATCCTGCACCTGACCACCAATATCGACGATATGAATCCCGAATTCTATGAGTACGTGATCGACCGCTTGCTGCGCGAAGGCGCACGCGACGCATACGTTCAGCCGTGCCAAATGAAAAAGAACCGGCTCGGCGTAGTGCTCAACGTACTGTGCAAGCAGGAGCTGAAAGAACACCTACTCGACATCCTGTTCGACGAAACCACCACCTTCGGCGTTCGGATCAACCAGTTGTCACGCGTCGAAATGGAGCGCAGCTTTGAAACAGTTACTACGCCCTATGGCGTGGTCAAGATCAAGCTGGGTGAATATAAAGGGCGCTTGCGCACGCTGACGCCCGAATACGAAGACTGCCGTAAACTGGCCCGGGAAAAACAGGTGCCGTTGCGCAAAGTATACGAGCAGGCCCATAAAATCGCTATGGACCGCTGGGAACCATAAATCGACGCCATGGGGCATCAACCCACGGCAAACCCAGTGTAAGGACGGCGGAAAGGGTAATGGAAAGTGAGGATCTTGCGGCACACCGCGCTTTAACAATACGTCGGCGATACCCACTTTCGCAATAGCCTAGGAATAGAAAAAGTGTTTTTTGAGCAGGAGACGGTCAACGGATATGAAGCACGAAAACCTGGATGCCTTTTCAGCATGCGCCGTGAATGCGGCCAAACTGGGCGGACGGCACGCCCTGGACAATATACACCGGCGTAACGAGATTGCACGCGATCTCAAACACGACCTTAAACTGGCCCTGGACCTGGAGTGCCAGGACAAGATCGTGGACCATATCCGTTGCTGTTTTCCTGACCACAGCATCCTGGGCGAGGAAGGCAACCATATGCAGGATGATCAGGCCTATTGCTGGGTCGTCGACCCGCTGGACGGAACCTTGAATTTTTCCCACGGCCTGCCGATCTGGTGCTGTTCGGTGGCGCTGCAACACAAAGGTCAGGCCGTGGTCGGCGCTGTGTACCTGCCCGTGCTGGACGAATGCTTCCAGGCCACCTGCGAGTCGCCCGCCTATTGCAACGACAAAATCATCAAGGTTTCGACCACGGACCGCCTCGACCAAGCCCTGGGTATATCGGGCCTGCCCAAGGACATGAAAAACAACGTGCGCTCGCGGGATCTGTTTTTCCAACTGATCGACCGGTTGCGCCGCGTGCGCATCTTGGGCGCGGCCGCGGCCAATATCTGCTTCACGGCCTGCGGCCGGGCCGATGTTTTTTTCGAACGCGGCATCTATATCTGGGACCTGGCCGCGGCGCAATTGATCGCCGAAAGAGCTGGTGCCCGCACCAGCATTGTCGAGCGCCTGGAAAACGGCCGTCTGTCCCTGCTCTGCGCCAACAAACACCTGTTCGAACCCATGCAACAGTTGCTGCGCAAGCCCGCCTGAGTCCAGGGGCGGGACGCCCCTACCGCCAACTTGGCCATTCATCATTGAATTTTGTCATTTTTGCTGTTTCCAACCTGACCGTTTACCTATATAGTATGCAGTATGGTTTTGAGGTGGTGATGATTTCTTTTTGAAAGGACGCCATGGCTGATACTATCCGCGATGTAAGCTGCACGGTCCCGTTTTCCGGGCAAACGGTTTTGACTTCATTCCGGGGACGCGAGGAACTGGGCCGGTTGTTCTGTTTTGAACTGGAACTCATTTGCGACCAGGCGCCGGGCGCGGCCGCCGGCATTATCGGGCGCGACGCAACGGTATCGCTGCCCCTGCAGGATGGTAGCGCCCGTGTTTTTCACGGCGCGATCAACCGGTTCGAGCAGGTGTTGGCGCCGGGCCGCGAGTGGGCCTATCGCCTAGAACTGGTCCCACGACCCTGGTTCTGGACGCGAAACCGCAACTGCCGCATGTTCCAGGACCAGACCATACCAAACATAATCATGGCCATCCTGCGCGAACGCGGCTTTACAGCCATCGAGAACCGGCTGTCCATGGACCACTACCCGCCGCGGCCCTACTGCGTCCAGTACCGCGAGAGCGACACCCATTTCATCAGCCGTCTGATGGAGCAGGAAGGCATCTACACGTTTTACACGCATAGCGAGCAAGGCCACACGCTGGTGCTATGCGATGCACCGGCTGCGCATGAGCCGATCCCGAGCTATGCGCGCATCGCCTATATCCCGCCCGGCGAAACCGGGGTGATCCGCGAGCATATCCATACCTGGCGCCAGGACCGCCGGCTGCGACCCGGGCGTTGCGTGCTGAAGGATTACCATTACATGACCCCCGCGGCGCCATTGCTCAGTCCGGCCGAACAACCGGCCGGGCATAAATACGGCGCGTTCGAGCACTACGCCTATCCCGGCGGTTATACGGATAGCGGGCATGGCGCGCATTACGCTCGGATCGGTCTGGAGCAGTTGCAGGCCGACGCCGACACCTACAGCGGCGAGGCCAACACGCGCGGCGCCGCGCCAGGCTACACGTTTACCTTGAGCAACTGTGCGCCCGACGCCTTGAACAAGAGTTACCTGGTCACGACCGTGGATTATGAGATCGACGCAACCGGCATGGAAGACGGCCAACGCGCCTGGGTCTTTCGCTGCCGGCTCAACGCAATCGATGCTCAGCGCCCGTTCCGACCCGCGCGCACCACGCCCACACCGTGCGTACGAGGACCGCAACCCGCCGTGGTGCGCGGCCAGGGCGAGGTCGATGTGGACGATCAGGGTCGTGTGCTGGTGGCTTTTCACTGG
>CAZOLK010000182.1:0-11125 GCA_964580325.1 uncultured Verrucomicrobiota bacterium
GGCAGCGATCCGGCACAAACCGGTCGCACGGCGTTGCGCGTCCAGCGCACGCCAGACCTTGGCCGGCAGAGATTGTTCGAGCGGATGCACCGAAGCCGCCGCTATTTACGTAGATGAGAGGGCAGGATCTTGAGCGCTTCCCGGTATTTGGTCACCGTGCGTCGGGCAACTTTGTAGCCCTCGTCTTTCAAGCGGTTGGCAATAACCTGATCGGACAGGGGCTTGCCGGGATCTTCTTCATCGATGTACTGCTTGATCAAATCCTTGATCGTCTTGTTGGATACCACGCTGCCGTCGGTCTTCTTGTAGCCGGGCGTGAAGAAATACTTCATCTCGTATGCGCCCTGAGGCGTCTGGATGTACTTGTTGGCAATAGCGCGGCTGACCGTGGTCTCGTGAATACCCAGTTTTTTGGCAATGTCCAACATGGTCAACGGTCGCAGGTGCGAAACGCCGTGATCCATGAATTCCTGCTGCACAGCCAGGATATTCTCGGTGATGTCCTGAATGGTCTGTTGCCGCTGGTGAATGCTCTTGATCAGAAACGCGCCGGATTGAATCTTCTCGCGAATATAACTCCTGGTCTCGTCCGGCGTGGTTGGGTCTTCGAGCATGCGCTTGTAATGTTTGCTGATGTGCAGGTGCGGAATGTTATCGTTGTTCATCAGCACGATGTACTTATTGGACACCTTCTGAATGGTCACTTCGGGGTGGATATAATTGGGCGTATCCGAGGAAAACATGCGTCCGGGACGCGGCTCGAGCGTACCGATGAACCGGCCCAGTTCCTGCACCTTGCTGACCGTGATGCCGAGGTTGCGTGCGATATCGTCGAATTTCTTGGCGCCCAGCGCCTTGAGATGCTGTTCGATCATCGTGACGGTCAACGGATCGTCCACGCCGAGCCGGGCCAATTGGATCAGCAGGCATTCTTTCAAATCACGTGCGCCCACACCGACCGGATTGAATTCCTGGATAATCTTTAACAGGTTTTCCAGCGTGGCCAATCCCACGCCGGTCGTATCGCGCAGCTCTTCCAGGGTGATGCTCAGGTAACCGTCATCATTGATGCTGCCGATGATCAATTCGCCGATCTGGCGGTCCTTTTCATCCAATCCACTCAGATACAACTGGTTCAACAAATGTTCCTGGAGCGATTCTTTTTCGGTCAGGGAATCGAGGAAAAACTGGCGCTTTTCTTCATCGTCAGTGGTATAGGACATGCGGGTCTGGATTTGGGAAAAGTATTCTTTCCACTCTTCGTCCAGTTTTGCCAGGGCTTCGTACTGCTCTTTGAATTCCAGGATCTTGCTATCGTCTTCTCCACCCTGACTGCCCGGCTCGATTTCAAGCTGGGTATTTTCAGGCGAAACCACCTCCAGGGTAGGATTTTGCTCGATTTCCTGCTGGATGATGGTCGACAGCTCGAGCATGGGCAACTGCAGGCATTCCAGCGACTGCCGCAACTGCGGCGCCAGGACCTGCTGTAACTTCTGTTGTTGTGTCTGTGCTAAATATTGCTCTGCCATAACTCACTCACCTTCAAACTATAAAAATACTATACATCATTCGTGGCCGGAAACAAGCACCAAAATCAAGGAAGATTGAAGGGGGCGCGTGGCGCGTGTCGAGTGGCATAATTCGACTTGTCCGACCTGTGTTGACGACAACAGGCAGCGATAGCGTTAAACGAGCTATCGATTGATTATGTCCAAATCTCGGGGTTTATTTATTACAATCAACTTATAAGCGTACCCAAGATGGAATACACGGTCGACATGGATCCGGCAAAGCAATGCCTTCCTGCTCGTCGCAACGGTATCCAACAACGCTGCCTGACCTGAAACCCGGCGCCTGGCGCTGGACCGCGGTCGGGCACGGGCAGCATGGACAAGCTCAGCGTCACCACCCAGCCGATAAAAGGGCCCGTTTTATCGCATACAGGTGGGTGCGCCATAATCAAGCCGATCAGCCGAAAACGGGTTGCAGCAGGTCGTGGTTTTGTTCGATCCAGGATGCAATATCGCGCACAATCATTGTCGGCGTGGCCGATGGCTGCCAGTCGAAAGCCTGATTGACCTTTACTGTATCGCTGAGGTAGATGCGCAGATCCACGGGACTGGTTTCCGGTCTGGACGCAATATCGATGGTGCGCCCGGTTGCATCGCGCACGAGCTGGGTCAGTTCCAGCAGCGATACCGAACAGGAACGGCCGCCGCCCACATTGAATGTCGCACCCCGCCAGGTTTCGACGCACGCGGCCTGCTTGAGCAGCAGGTCGAACAGGTCGTCGATGTGCAGGATGTCGCGGACCTGTTTGCCGATGCCGCCGAACCCGATGTAGGCGAGAGGCTTGGCGTACAGATGCCGCGCGACCCAAAGCGTGACCACGCCCTGGTCGGCTTTGCCCATCTGCCAGGGGCCGCAAAGCACGCCGCAGCGGTTGACCAGGGCAGGTAAGTTATAGGTCCAGACGTATTCCTGTAAAATGAGTTCGCCGGCCAGCTTGGTGGCGCCATAAAGGGAGCGGTGCCCATTAAGCGGCATCGCTTCGTCAATGCCGGCGCACGTGTTCCATTCGAAACGGGTGGCGGTTTCGGTGTAGGCCAGCGCATTGATCGGTTCGATGGGGTAGATGCGGCTGGTGCTCAGAAACCAGAAAGCAGCCTTGTTTTTGCGCGCTGCTTCAAGACAGTTCAAGGTACCGGTCAGGTTATTCCGTACCACCGGCGCCGGCGAGCCAGCCAGTCCGGCCAGCACCGATGGTTCGGCGGAGGCATCGACCAGGAGATCGAAACGCGGACATTGGTCCAAGTCCTCTTCGCAGCGAATATCACCATGAATAAAATCTACGCCGCCGCTTTTCAGGCGCGGCAGGTTCAACTCGCTGCCGCGTCGTTTCAGGTTATCGAAAGCCATCACCTGTATCCCGGCAAAATGCTGTTTGAGCTTTAGCGCCAAGTTGCTGCCCACGAAACCGGCACCGCCGGTGACCAGGATGGAATGAAAAGGAAATTTCATTTTTTCTCTCACTTTATATATGAATCGACAGGCCTTGCGATTAAAGGCCCTATTTTATCCAACAGTTGATCGATGTTCAACACTGAACTATTTCGAAACATTCGCAACGAAGCTGGATGGGATGCATTGCCCTTCAATGGTGAAGTTATTTTTGCGCACGCCCTTACCGCCATAAAAACATCCTGGGGGCGCATCTCCGAGTTGCCAGGCGAAATCAGTTGACATCCACGGGTCGGTTACATCAAATAGTCCCATGAATCCAGCACTTCGACAGCACTGTACCGAGATCGACCGCTGCAATCAGCGCGGCGGGCGCATGTTATCCATCGTTGATCTGATAGAGGCGCACACCATATCGCGCGAACTGGCCGTTTACCTGCTGGCCGCGATTCACCAGGGCGCTTCGTTCATGATCGGCGCGCGACCTGGTGGCGCGGGTAAAACCACGGTCATGGGCGCTTTGCTCAATTTTATTCCTCTTGATCGCGCTCTGCACCCGGCCGACAGCCTGGAAACGATTCATCGCGCTCGGGCCGCTTCGCCGCCCGCCTGTTATATCTGTCACGAGATCAGCCCCGGCCCCTATTACGCCTACATCTGGGACGAGGCACTGCGCCAGTTCTTTGCCCTGCCCGATGCCTGCCATACCATAGTCACCAACCTCCACGCCGACACCCTGGACCAGGCCTGGGCACAAATCGTGGAGGAAAACAGCGTGCCTGGCGCTCATTTCAAACGTATGCACCTGCTCATCTTCTTGCGCGTCGACGACTGGGTTCGCAAACGAACCGTGTCCTCGGTCTGGGAAAGTGACGGCCGCGTGGACCATGTATGCGTGTATGAACCGGTTTCCAGCATCGACGATGTGCTGATGCGCTCCGCGCTGGTGAACCATCAGTCTTATCGCCGCATGGACGCGTTGCTCGAGCGCCTGCTCGTTTCAGGCGCACGCACTATCGCCGATATACGCGCCAGGTTTACCGAAATGAAGACAAACTAAAGCTGGAGTATGTCATGTCACGTAAAACCGTTCTGTTTGCGGCCCTGGGTTTGGCGATCTGGCCGTCCGCGTTCGTGCAGGCCGAAAACATGCTGGCCGTTGTGCTGGGCAATCCAACGCAGGCGGCCGAGCTGCGCGGCAGCCTGATCTGCCTGGCAGGGGGAGATGCGCCATGAGAAACATCGCGGTCATCGGCCTGGGAACGTTCGGCAGCGCCGTGGCGCGCGAGCTGGCCACCTGCGGCGCGCAGGTGCTGGCACTAGATAAGCATGCCGAACGGGTCGAGGCTGTCAAAGACGCGGTCTCCTATGCCGCCACCCTGGATGCAACCAACCCCGGAGCGCTGCAATCGGTGTCCATCCAGGATATGGACGTAGCCGTGGTCTGTATCGGCGAGGATGTGGAGGCCAGCCTGCTGGTCACGCTGCTGCTGCGCAAGTCCGGCGTACCGCATATCTGGGCCCGGGCCATCAATCCGCTGCAGAGCGAGATCCTGCGGATGCTCGATGTTGACAACGTGATCCGGCTTGAAATCGAAATGGGCCGCACTGTAGCGCGCAGCCTGGTTTCTTCCAGCATCAGTTTCCAGTACAGCACCGCGCCAGGGCACAGCATCGCGGAGGTCAAAATCCCGGCCACGTTCCTCGGTAAAACGCTGCGCGAAATCGAACCCGGGACCAAATACAAGGTCCGGGTCGTGGCGGTCAAGACATTCGAACCGGCTGTCAGCGAGACCGGCGAGCGTCTGCTCGAAGAAAAACTGGACGAAAACTATTCCGACATCGTGCGCCTGCAGGATGACATGAGCCTGCTGATCGCCGGTCGCGACCACGATATCGAACGCTTTACCCGTGGTGCGCCATGAAAAGAGCGTTTTCACTCTCGCTCAAGTCCGTGGCCGCAGTCGTGCTGGCCTGCGGCGGCCTGGCTTTTTTCAGCGCGGCCATGGGCAATCCAACCTGGTTCTGGTGGTTGCCGGGCGCGATTTTCGTGGCCGGCGTCTACCATATCGCCATGCGCCTGATCTTTTTCCAGACCGCGCTGCACCGCTTTTTCAGGCGCTGGCTGGCCAACGATTATTCGGTGGTCATGCACGGGTTTTGGTGGATCCAGGACGAGGTCGCGGCCCTGTCCGACGACGCCAATAAAACCGCGGACCGTCTGCGCGAATACGACCGGTTGCATTCGGAACGGACCGGTCTGAGTTACCGCGCCATGAACCTGATGTTCCGCAAAAGCGGCGATCCCGTGCTGCTCGCCGACCTGGACCGCAAAACCCTGCGATATAATCCGCGCGCACAAACTATTTTCGGCGATCTTGGGGAACAATGCGAACTGGCCCAGTTCGAAAAAGAGGAACACAATGATCGGTTCATGCGCTATCTTCTGCTGACCGCTCTGCGCCACAAGGTGACGCAAACGGGCGAGACCGACTTCAATCCGCCCGGCATGAAAGACATCTGGCGCATCCAGTTTACCATGGAACCGCTCAAAGACGCATCGGAAAAGGTCCGCCTGATCCTGATCTTTCTACGCTCCGCCATCCGGAATTGACAACTGAAAGGAAAAGCCATGAACGAACGACAACGCAAAAGAGAGAAACGCATGCAGCTCAGTTTTCCGGGCAACAAACGCGTGGATGTTAACTGGGACGCCATGACCGTGCATACGGACCAACGCATACGCAGCGGCGGCGATGAGTCGGCACCGCAACCGTTTGACCTGTTTTTCGCCTCGATCGCCGCCTGCGCCGGCATCGGCGCGCTGGAATTCTGCCAGGAAAATGGATTTTCCAGCGACCAGCTCGGCCTGGAGCTGGTCGCCGAGTTTGACCCTGAAGCGCGCCGCTACCACCATGTGCGCATTGAAGTCACGCCGCCGCCGGGCATGTCCGCGGACATGGTCGAAGCACTGCTGGCGGAAACCGATGATTGCACGGTGAAAAAACACATTCTTCAGTCGCCCACCTTTGAAACCGTGATCAAGGAATGATGCGGTAAACGCCAGCGGCTTGCGCTACCGGGAAGGATTAAAATGCTTCCCGAGCCGCCAGTTCTTCAAGACGCCTGCGCGCCTGGGCTGCGGTCGGGTCTTCGGCCCGGTTGACATATTCGTGCGGGTCCTGCTCGCGGTCGTATAGCTCCACGGTTCCTGCCCCGCGATTGATGGTCAGGCGCCAGCGACCGTCGTCGATGCACAAAATCCCTTCCACGCTGGCGTACAGCACATCGTGTCCGCCGTCTTCCAGCGAACGCTGCAACGGGCGGCTGTCCAGGCCGGCCGGCTGATCCAGGCCCAACGTGTGGCACAGTGTGGGCAGGATGTCCATCGAACTGACCCGCGCGCGGCTGACCTGTCCTGGCGCAAACCCCGGACCGCGCACCAACAGAGGGACGCGCAGGACCTCTTCGTAGGTGCAGCCGCCTTTGCCCCACAGGCGATGGGCGCCCATCATGTCGCCGTGATCCGTGGTCAGTAGAACCATGACGTCCCGGCTAAACCTTTTTTCCGCCGCGGCAACGATGTTGCCGATCCAGTCATCGAGCAGGGCCACGTTGGCCAGGTAGTGGCGCTGAATCGCAACCCAGTCCTCATTGCTCAGGGTGCTGGTCCCGCCCGGTTGTCCGCCGCCTTCGCAGCCGCCGCGTTTGGGTTGGTCCAGGTCGCGCTTGAACGCGTTGCACTGGGCCTTGTCGCCCTGGTCGAACTCACCTTCGCGATAATGCAGCAGCGGCAGTTGCGCTGCGTCGACCCTGGCCAGGTAGCGCTCCGGCGGATCGTGCGGATAGTGCGGACCCGGGAACGAACTCCAGATGAACAGCGGTTTATCGCCGGTATAGCTTTCGATCCGTTCTACGCTCGTACAGCCGACCCAGACGTCCGGATGCCATTTTTCCGGTCCGGGAAACAGGCGCGAGCGCGAAGGCGTGCCCGGAAATACAATCTGGTCGTAGAGCCCGGAAGCCTTGACCGCACGGCTGTAATCGTCCCAGAACCAAAACGGCGTGATTTTGCCGTCGCACAGATCGAGTCGATCCATACCGAAAGAACGCAGGTGCTCGTGAATGTCAGGACAATCGCGGGGCTCGCCATAGGTCAATTCGCCGTATGGGATGCCGGTGAAATGGCACTTGCCGACCATGACCGTGCCGTAACCGGCGCCGCGGACCAGATTGAACAGGTTGGGCGTTGCGGGATCGAGCCGGTGGGTGACGCTGTTGTGCGACATGGTGTTGTGGTGCGGGTATTGTCCAGTCAGCAGCGAGCAGCGCGCCGGCAGGCAGACCGGCGAAGCGGTCAGAGCTGCGTCGAAACGCACGCCCTGGCCGGCCAGGCGGTCGGTGTTGGGCGTGTTTATGGCCATGCCACCGTAACAGCGCAAAGCGTCGAAGCGGCATTCGTCCATGGTAATCAGTACTATGCATGGAGGGTTCATCGTATGTTCCTTTCTTCTATTGCTTTTTCAGGGGAAAGCGTCAAGTCACCGCCCAGTTGAAAACTCAGCGGCGCCGCGTCGTCGCCGTCGAGTCTGGCGAGCAACCGTTGCGCGGCCAGGCGGCCGATGGCCTTGGTCGGCGGCGCCACGCTTACGGTCAACCTTTTCAGATAAGGTGCAAACTCGTCGGGAAGGCTCCGCTTGGAGGAGCCGCAGGCCAACACTTGTTCGTGAAAACGCCAGCCGCGCGATTCGAGCGCCGAGACCAGGGGCACGGTCTGAGCTTCGCTGGCGCAGACAATACCCAGCGGCGCCCCTGCCTGCCGGCTCCGTTCGAGCAGGGCCAGCAAAGGACTGTCCCGCAAGCCCGCGGAAAGATCGTCGTGGGTTACCGGCAGTTTGTGGAAAGAGGCTGCATGGCGCTGGGCCGCGGTCCAAGCGCCGGCTAGGCGGCGCCAGATGCCGTCAGCAGTTTCGTGCGGCAAATCGACGCTCTGCAGGTAGGCCAAGGCGTCGCAGCCACGCTTCAGCAAGACCAAGGCCATGTCTTTGAACGCCTTGAATTCGTCCCAGGCGACCGTGTCCACCGCGCCTGTCTCGGGCGAACCAGCCTGTACCAGGGGGATGCCGCGCTGACGAACGCGGTTGAGCAACCACGGTTCGACCCGGCGATGCTGGACCGCGAGAATGCCGTCAAAGCGCGCCGGCCACCAATTGGCCGGCTGGTCAGCATAAAGCCCGTGCTGGTTCTCGAGCGTGCGCACGATCCAGGTTACGCCGCGCGCGGCCAGCATTTCCTCGATGGCCCGCATTTCACCGCCGCCCAGCATGGCGCGGTAGCGCGCCAGCACCAGCACCGTGCAACCCTCGAGCTTGCGTGGCGCAGCCGCAATCCGGCAGCCGGCCATTTGCTCGCCCAGTTGGTAGCGCCCATGTCCCACTCGCGCCAGATAACCGGCATGCACCATGGCTGCCAGCAACCGGGTAATCGATGCGCTGGCGCCGGGCAGGATGTCAGCCACGTCAGCCCGCGAAACCGGCGCGCCGCGTTCCATGACAAACTTCAAAACATCCAGCATCTCAATCCGCATAACAGCTCCATGAAAATATAAATCTATAATTGATCATATTTCGAACAAAATCAAGAGTAATTAAACGGTTTTTATATAATCGATATTCGAGCATAAAAATGTCGGGTGGCGCGTGGCGCTTGTTGGGCGGCAATCCGAAATCCGAAATCAGGTGTGGTTGTCGATTTATTCGCGTTGTATTTTTCTTTCTATCCTGGCATACTAACTGGATGAAAGCATGGTATGATATAGCGCAAGGCAAAACCGATGATGCCTGGGCGACATTGCCCTGGGATGCGGTTTCGGCCCATTTTCATGAAATCACGCTCAAACGCGGGAATCGCCCACTGTTTACCCAGCGACTGGTCCATAATGTGCGCCAAGCTCTGCGCGGTAGCTGCGCGGAGGTGGCCAACCTCAAGGATCGCGTACTGGTTACGCCCCATGGCCGTTTCCAGGAGGTGTTGCGCCGTACAGCCGCGGTGTTCGGGTTCAACCGGGTGTTGCCCGTGCGCTATGTAGCGCGCGATCCGGTCGCGATCGCTGCCGCGGCTGTGGAAACCTACCGCAAGGTGGCTGCGCCGGGCGCCAGTTTCGCGATTCAGGTGCGGCGCCACGATAAAACCTTTGCCCTGCGTTCTCAGGACCTGGCCGTGCGCGTGGGTCAGGCTGTGGTGGACGCGACCGGCGCACCGGTGGACCTCGATGCGCCGGAAGTGCCACTGGCCTTTCGCATCGAGCCGGATGCGGTCTGGTTCACCGGCCCGCCCTTGGCCGCGCCCGGCGGCCTGCCCGTAGGGGTGACCGGCCGCGTACTGACCCTGATGTCCGGCGGCATCGATTCGCCGGCTGCAGCCTGGTTGATGATGAAGCGCGGCTGCCTGAGCGATTTTCTGCATTTCCACGTCTATCCCTCGATCGAACATGTGCGCACCAGCAAGATCCCGGGCGTACTGGAAAAAATCGTACGGCCCCAGGGCGTGGACGCGAAACTGTTCTGTGTACCCGCCCATGCCTTTGAAATGCAGTTGATGAACGCCCAGATCCCACGCCATCTGGAGTTGATCCTGTTCCGACGCTTCATGATCCGGACAGCCGCGACCTGGGCCAAGCACGAAAAATACGCCACGATCCTGACCGGCGACAACCTGGCCCAGGTCGCGTCGCAAACCATGGAAAATATGATCGCCTGCGACCAGGCCACGGACCTGACCGTATTGCGCCCTTTGCTGACCTACGATAAAAACGAGATCATCGCCCTGGCACGCTGTATCGGTACGTACAACGATTCAATCCGCAACTACAAGGATTGTTGCTCGTTGCGCGCCAAACGTCCAGCCACGCGACCAAACCTGGAAGCCGTGCTGCGGGCCGAACGCCAACTGAATGTCGTTGAAATGACCCAACAGGCGCTGGCCGAGCTGGAAACCATCCCCATAGGCCAAACATGAGGAGGAACATGGTGTATAAGCATCCCGACAGTTTGAGTCCCGACCCGACCTACGGGACGGCATGTCCAACCAACGACGGCGATTGGCACGTGCGCGAAATCTATCCGGCCGAACTGGCCTGGATCCTGACGCCTTCGCCCGAAACCGAGGTCTGGCAGACCTCTCTTTCGCCGGCACAGCAGCCCGCGCCCCTTGGCTTGACCTGTGCGCCGCGTGATGAACAAGACATGGTTCTCGATTTCGGCACTGAACTGGAAGGCGGCCTGATCCTGGAAGTCGAGAGCCGCGATTCCGGCAATATGGCAATCTCGTTTGGCGAATGCCTCTGGGAAGCCCGTGAATGGGGCCTGCCTTCCGGATGCCAGGGGCAGCGCCCGCGCAAGGCCCATTGGCACATCGCCGGCAACGGTCATCATCAGCACGCTTTTGAAGAAGGCGGCTTTCGTTTTGTCCGCATTCGACTCACCGATTTCCGCGAACCCGTGCTGATCATGAAGGCCGCGGTCAGGGCCCGCTTCTTTCCGCCAGAACGGTGCGGAGACCTGCGCTGCTCCGATGCCGGGTTCCAGCGCGTCTGGCAGAGCGCGCTTTACACGGCGCGGCTGTGTACCCGACCCAACACTTTTTGGGATGGCATCAAGCGCGACCGGCACGGCTGGTACGGCGACGCACGGATCACCCAAATGAGCGTGAATACCGGCTTTTTCGATCCGCGGCCGACCATAGCCATGGTGGGCCAGTTGCCAATCAATGCCTGGGCCAACGGCATCCCCAACTTTTCGTTCGATGCGCTGATGATGTTAGTCCAGCACATCTTCTGTTTCGGCCTTGACGACCCGGCGCTACGTGCGCTGTATGAACGCATCGTCCGCTTCATGGAGTGGGTGGTGACCACACAGCTCAACGTGGAAGGTTTGCTGGTCAAGCGCGAAGACGTGTACTATTTCGCCAACCAAGGCTTTATCGACTGGTCACCGCAACCGGTCGGCGGCGATTTTACGGAACAGGGTTGCCTGCAGTTCTATTGGCTCGAGGCCCTGAACGCGGCTGCGCGGCTGGCCGGTTGGATGCAGGACGCGGAGCGGCAAACGGAATGGCGCGACCTGGCCCGCCGGGGGGTCGAGCCGATCGCCATCTCCACCGAACA
>CAZOLK010000183.1:0-9819 GCA_964580325.1 uncultured Verrucomicrobiota bacterium
AACCGTACCTTTGGGGGTCTCGGTTGCGACCGGCGCAGCACCGCCGCCGGGTTTTTTCAGGCGCACGGTGCGCGGCGGACCGCTGGGCACGGGTTCGCTGTCCGATACTGCCTGGGACAAATCGATCCGTGAGGTATCCTTCTTCTTGGTACTTGGCTTACCTTCGGCGACAGTGACGTTTTCATTGTTGTCAGAACGCTTGATCCGCACGGTCCGCGGCGGACCGCCGGCCGGCGATTGAACGGCATCGGCCAAATCGATGCGGGATGTCTCGCTGTGAGGTTTATTGACGGTTTTGCCCTGAGGCACGGCATCGGTTTCGGGCGTGGACATCTCGCCGGGACGTTTGATGCGTACGGTGCGCGGACGTTCGGGTACTTCAGTCAGTCCGGGAATGTCCAACGGGCTGTAAGGCGCGTCATCAACCTGGAACTTCATGCTGTCGGTCTTGGGCGGCACTTCCGGGGTTCCGGGAGGAACCGCCAGGTTGATTTCGATTTTGGAGGTGTCTTTTTTCTTGGCGCCCGGGGTGCCGATGGGAGGCTTTTCTTCAGAATCGCGCTCCTTGACCTTTACCGATCGCGGACGGGTTTGCGGTTCGTCCGAAACAGCCAGAGCGTTCTGCGTTTGATCCAGCCTGCCGGTTTGCGATTTGAGGGAAGTGCCGTCCGCTTCAACCTGATCGTCGGCAGCCACCGAAGACATATCCAGTTCGTCGGTCAATTCGGACATTTCGATACGCACCGTGTGATGGTCCAGGTCGACCATGTCGGCGGCCATTTTGGGGCCACTGGCGGCGGCACCCTGCTTGGAATCGTCATCTTCGTCCAGGTTAACGCGCATGTAATTGGCCACCCGCGTGGGCGGTTCGTCAAAATCTTCCAACTCTTCATCGGGCAACTCAACGCGCATGGTGACATTCTTGGAAGCGGTCGACATACGTTGAGTGTTATTAGAAAGTTGTTCGGCCGGAGGCAACTCGACGCGCATAGTAGTGTTGAGGCTGGCAGTGCGCATCTGCTCTTTTCGCTCTTTGCCTTCCGGATCGTCCGCTTCGGATTTGCGCTCCTGCTCCGGTTCATCGCCCCGTGTCTTGCGTCCCGTGGTCAGGTTATCACGGGAAATTTTAATCGTGGTCGGGCGTTGGAGCTGCTCCTGCTCTTCCGAATTTTTTCCGTTATCGCTGCTATTATCCGCCATGGCATTCTCCTTCACATTCATTCAAACCAAATCATTAACGAATGAACGCTAACATGTCAACTAAATATATAGCTAAAATGATCAATCGACAACCAATAATACCAAATTTTTTTCGTTCATTTTTTGAAACATGTTTGTATTTTAAACGGTCGGCAGCCGAGATGCCAGAAAAATCCTGTTACGACCGCCTCTTTTCGCCGTGTACAGCGCCTGGTCCACTTTTTGCACCAGGTCGCGATAATTGGACATAAACTGGCCCCGCTCGGCAATCCCCATGCTGGCCGTGATGTGAAACGTGGACAACCCGCTGTCGAACTTGTGATTCTCGATTTTGCACCGGATGCGTTCACCGGCATGGGCCGCCTGCTTTTCCGGGGTTTCAGGCAGGATCATGACGAATTCTTCGCCGCCGTACCGAATGCTGATGTCTTCGAAACGCAGCTCGTTGATCATGATGTCGCCCACGGTTTTCAGCACCACATCGCCAATGGAATGCCCGTAGGAATCGTTGACCGATTTGAAATGATCCAAATCGAGGAATATAAAGGACAATTCGCGATGGTAGCGCGCACTTTTCTTGAATTCGAAATCGGCTGTGAACTCAAATACAGAACGGCTCAGCAGGCCGGTGATTGGATCGTGCGTGGCCATTTTATAGAGCTGCTTCTCGAGTTCCACCTCCTCGCTGAACTTCAAGTACAGGCCGAACACGTTGGCGCCGAGGATGATCTTGTCGCCGTGTTTCAGGTCCGTCGGCCGGGAGATATAGGAGGTATTGACCATGGTGCCGTTGGCACTGCTCAGGTCCTCGATCGCCATGACGAATTGATCGCGCTGTGCGCCACTGGCTTCGATTTGAATGGCGCAGTGGCGCCTGGAGATCCGCGGGTCAGGAATGCGAATGGCGCAGGTCGTATCGCGACCGATGACATTGCATGTTTTATCGAGCACGAAATACTCGCCCAGCAACTCGCCGTTGATGGCGCGCAGCACCGGCACCATGGAACCGTCTTCCGGACCGACGATATGCTCCTCGCGCTTCCGGGAGATGTCATCGAATTTAAGTTTTATTTTCTCGGTTTTTTCGAAATCGGATGTTGGATCGATCATGCCAGCCTCGCCAGTGTCGGACAAATCGAATCCGTCGAACATGCTGAACGAGTCGGGCATATCGGACAGCCACGATCTTCACGACCATTGAACTACGTGCCATCATAAGCGCCGCAAGGCGCGAATGCAATCTCCTTATTCGCCGAGTCTTAGAAAAAATCGTCGTCAGTCGCGCTTTTACGCTCCTGGTAGATGTTGAATTCCAAGAGAGAACAGGCATGCATGGGCAGCGAAACAGGGCCGAAATTCTCGCTTTGGCCCTGCATCATGCCATAGATGATGTCATGCAATTCAAAGGTGATAATGCCCTTGCCGCTGAAGGTTGCGCGCACGTCGTACTTGTTGCGTCGTGCGCGTTCCATGCGCGTGCTGGCCATGGTCAGGCGAGTGATGCGCTCGATCGGGATCTCCAGCGGCGCGTAGTCAGTCTGAAACACAGCCTTACCGTCCTTAACCGCCTTGAGTTCACCGGTCACTTTGTCGCTGTTGATGAACAGGATCAAGTCCTGATCATCATCGCTTTTGGTCTGTTCCTTGGACAGGTCCGGCAGCGAACCGTCCCATGACATGATTTTGAGGTTGGTTATTTTGATCGGTCCATTGCTCTGAGGCTGGAAAACAATGCCGTTGCCGCGTCCGGCAAAAACGCCAGTATCAACCCAATGCTTGACCAGCTTATCGTTGATCAATAACGAGATATTTTTCTTGCGGCGATTGACCAGGATTTTAAAATGGGCTTTGCGATCGGCATTCTGGAGTTCTTCGATATTGACCCGGCCGAGTTGCGAACTGTTGCGCATGGAACGGCGCTGCAAATAGACCGTGTTGCCGTTGACCTGAAGCGTATAGCCGTTGCCGTTGTAGCTGCGCAGGTTATCGGTGTAGAAACAGAAATAAAAGCTGGGGTAATTGACCCAGGCTATCTCGAATTCAATGCTGGCCACATCGGGCATGTTTTCGATCTCGCGACCGATCGAGTTCTGGTTCAAATTCAGCAGCGCATCGTCTTTCATGGTCCAGGAATCGGCGTTGCCGCGCGAATTGAAGGTCCAGTTCTCCAAGTTGCGCGGACCTTCATAGACCAGGCTCGAGGCCTGGGCATTGGGGTTAAGGGCCTTGATCATGGTGCGCTTGATATGCATGCGGCCGGCGTACCAGGTGTCGAGGACCAGGCGCTCCCCGTCCAGATCCACGATATCTCCCATCAGGAAATCGCCGTTGGTCAGTTCGATCGAGGACGCATGCCGCACCGCCTCGACCTGGCTTTGCTCGTCCAGGTTGATACGATCAAGCACGTCGAAGTTGAAATGGATCATGTTGGTAACCGCGGGGTGTTTCCAGCGCAAGCCAAAGGCGGTCGGCTCCAAGGCGATCAGCGCGCCGTGGAGTTTATCCTGGTTGAGGAAATGTATGACATGCCCCATCCTTTGCTCCATACTCTGCGCGATCTGGCGTGCCTGTTCGATCAGTTCGACGGAGGGGTCCTGTTTCTTGCCGCTTTCACCGGGCTGCGCATTGGGATGGGCATCTTGCTTTCCGGCTTGGTTTTCCGGCAGGTCGATTCCGGCCGGGACAGGACTGTTCATAGCGCACAGCAACGTCATGGCGACGAGAGAGCCTGGCCAACTTATCTTCATGGTATTTCTCCTTCTAACGTTCATAAATGGGCAAATAACGGTAATTCAAGGCCAGCGATAGCAGCGCCGTCGAGGTGGAGAATGCGGCGCCGTACTGGGACGACCAGCCGCCGTTGGGCTCCTGGGTATCGGCCAGCCGGCGCGTCAGCTTTTTATTCCAGGTTTCCCAGGTGGGCATATCACCCTGAAACATGGCTTGGGACGCGTAATATAGGTAGTAGTAATAATAGGTATCTTCTTCCAGGCCCACGTCGATCAAATTGCGGAAAGCAGCCTTGAAATCGGGCGTGTCCTTGCGTCTGGCCAGGGCGAATATCAGCGTACCGATGGCTGTGCGCGGTCCGGACGAGCCGCCGGGGCCGGTATAGCCAAAACCTCCGTCACCGCTCTGACAGGACCGAAAAAACGTGATGGCCACGTCAATGGCCTTGTCCGGAACGCCGATGCCCGCATTGCGCGCGGCGAACAGGGACACCATCTGGGCGCCGCTCACCGTGGTGTCCGCGTCATTACTGCGCGGCGAATAGCGCCAGGCGCCCTGGCTGCTGTGTTTCTGCGCGGTCAGTATGCAATCGATCGCCTTTTCCAGCACCGGTCCGATACGCTCATTGTTGACATGTCCGTAAGCCTCGGCCAGGGCCAGGGTCGCGAAACCATGGTTGTACATGGATGAACCGATGTAGCCGTTTTCTTTGTTGGCGCCGGCAAGGATGTAGTCCAGGCCTTTCTTAATGCTGCGTGCATATGGCCCGTAATTGGGATCGTCGCCATGGGCCAGCATGGCCAGAACCGCCAGCCCCACAACGCCGTGATCCCGGCCGTACTGCCCATCCCAACAGCCGTCAGCGTTCTGCGTTTGGGTCAGGAATTTCAACCCCTTGACATAGACATTCTCGATCTCGGGCGAAATCTGGTCGCCTTGGTAAATAAAGAGCCGTTGTGCCTGCACGGCGTGCGCGGCGAGCGATAACACACAGACGAGCAACCATCCGGTTGGGCTGGTTAGACAACGGTGGGATTGACGATTATTCCTGTTCCAGCGCATTGAAATAGGCCTCCATCACGGTTTTGAATTCGCGCGAGATCTGCATGCCGTCCAGGGCGCCGGTTTTTTCGATGTCGCGCGCATCCGCCTGCCTGTCTTTTTCCGTACCTTTCAGCAGATCGTTGGGATCGTCGGTGTCGCCGCCGGCATTGCTACCGCCACCCTTTTTGCCCATCATCATGCCCATCATCCGCATCATGGCCATGGCCTGAGCATTGTCGCCGCACTGCTGCTGGCCCATTTGGATCATGCCGGCCAACAGCTCGATAATTTCGGTTTCAATGGCGATCACCTCGCCGTCGGTACGCGGTTTACGCAACAACAGGCCGGCATTCATCATCTCGCCGCCCACCTTGGCGATCAATTGTTCCAGTTTGCGGTTGAACACGGTCCGTTCCATGCTGCGCACATCCGCGGCCAGTTCATTCTGCAAATCGGACAGGATGCGCGCGTCGCGGTTATAATGCTGGTTTTCGGCGCGCCCGGCGTCCAGCACACGCGTCTGCTCGCGCAGGCTTTCCTCGCGCTTGCGAATCCGCATCAGGGCCAGGATCGCTTCGAGGTTGGCCTCGTCGAGTTGCTGGCCCTGACCCTGGCCCTGCCCGCTGCCGCATTGGGTCTGTTGCTGCAGCAACTGGGCCCATTCACGGAACCGGTCATTCCAGCGCCCGGTTTCCTTGATGGTGCGGATGCATTTGTTCTCGCGGATCAATTTGGCAACGCCGCCAAGTTCCTCGGTCATTTTCGACGCGTTCATGTTGGTGTATATGGTGCGGTAAATCTCCATGCGCGTGCGGTTGAAGAACCCGGCCAGGTCATCGCGGATAAAGTCGGCCCGCTCACGTGTCTGTTCCTGCAAGTCGGCCATTTCGCTCAGTTGCTGCTGGTCATCTTCCGCGAGGTTTTCGATCTGCTGGCCAATGGTGCGCGGCAGCATTTCCTTCATGGAGTTGCCGATGCTCTGTTCTTCATCGGCCGCCTTGAGCAGGCGATTGACGAAATTCATGGCCAGCGTATCCTCGATGGACTTGTTGATCGCCTTTTCCATCTTCCGCAGGGACTTGATAATTTCGCGCTCCTGCTCCATGGCCTTGCCCAAGTTTTTATCGCGATCCTTGGCCTCTTTAGCGGCCTGCTGAAGATGCTCCGCCGCCTTGGGCATCTGTTTGGCGGCCACCTGCTCCATGTTCTGCATCAATTCGCCCCAGCGCCGCATAATGGATTCCGGCACTTCCTTGTTGCGTATAGCTTCTTTCAAGAGTTCAGCGCCCTGTTTGGCCATTTTGTCCAGATCTTCGCCATGCTTACGCTCGCGCTGTTCGTGTTTCTCCAGTTGCTTGCCGGCTTTGGGATCAGCGAGCTGTTCAGGCGAAAGCTTCTTAAGTTTCTCGTTTTCGGCAAGCAGGCGCTCCTCCTCCTTGGTTAATTCCTCAACCCGGTCTTGGAGCATTTCCATGCGCTCGCGGATGAGCGAGGCATGCGCGGCGCGGCTGAGCACATAAATACGGTAGATCAGCGTACTGGACGGTTTGCGGCCCGGTTTGAAATCCAGCGCATGGGCCTGGAGGGTGACCAACGACTCTTCCGGTACATTAACGGCAATGGGCGAGAAATCGAAAGGTTTCTCCAGGCTCCTGGGCGGCTCCTGGTCATTGCCGTGATCGTATGCATAGAGCACGCGGGTGGTCATTTCAGCCAAGTTGGTCTGGGACGTGGTATACGACCAGGTCACCCAGACATTGCTGATGCCGAAATCGTCTTCGCCCAGAAAATCGAAAGACACGACTTCTTCTTTCAGGATGGCCAGCGACCGTGCCGTGCCATAGCCTTCGATCGTGGGCGGTTCGTCGCTGATGGCGGCTACGTCCAAAGGATAGGGTGCCGCGCCGGCCATGCCGTAATGATCGACCCACTGGAACACGCACGGGCGCAAACCTTCCACGCCATAGGAGCCGGTACGGAACACGTTGGTCCTGGACGCCTCGCTGGACGGGATCAGGTCGTTGGTGACGCCGGCGATCATCCGCGCCGAACGCAGCGCACGGTTGACCGTGCTGCGGAACCTGACGCGGCAGCCTTCTAGCAGCTCGATCCGTCCATTTTCAATGCGGTCGGCGCCGGGCGGTTGCTTGAGATAGGCGGGCCATTCCAGATACGCGTCGAGGCGCGTCATTTCCGAACGCATGACCGGCTGGACGCGCACTTCGCGGGTGGCATCGCCCACGGTCACGGCCAGCAAACCTTCAACGATCTGGCCCGGGATGCTGAAAACGGCCTCGCCTTCGTGCAACTCAGTATCGATACGCGGCTGGTTCTCGAGCCGGCAGGATGCGGTCGGCGGCCGCCATTGGGAAGCGGCCTGCAAACGGCAGCGTATCTCGAACGGCTCGCCATGGGCCACCACCAGGGTGTCGGGCATATCTTCGAGGCGCACAAACGTGAACCGTTCGATCATCGCAAAAGGCCGCAGCCAGCGCATGAACGCATTGAATCCGGCATCGGGAAACATGACCAATGGCGTCAGCACCAGCACAAGCAACAGGCCGCAAAGCAGGGAATAGATGCGCGGGGTGCGTTTTTCGACCACGTCGCGCAAGTCGTACTGGCGCGTTTCTGCGGCCACCTGACGGATCGCGGCGCGGCACAGGGCCGGCGAAACATTGTCGGGCAGCTCGCCGTTGGCCAGTTCTACGGCGCCCAGCAGGCGGTCGCCGAAGCGATGGTATTTGTGCCGCACGAGCCTGGCCAGCGCACGTCGGTCGCGACGGCACAGGATCCAGTGATGCAGCCACCAGGTCGCGTAGGCCACAAGCACACCCAACCCCAGCGTCAGCAACGAACCTCGCAACAACGACGGCGAATCCCAATAGCGATCCGAAGCGAACAACAAGCCAAACGTCAACGCGACCGCTATGGCGCCGCCGCAAACCGCGACCAGGGTTTCCATGCCGCACAGACGCCGTTCATAGCGCTTGAACTGGCTGACGATCGCCTGAGGCAGCTCGAAATGCTCTTTCGCATGTATGTGTTCGTCTTTCTTCTTATGTTCGTCTTTTATAGTCATTCTATCTTCCTGCCTATATCATACCCACCAATTTGCGTCCCGTCCAGTAAACGCCCAGCAGAAAGATCAGAGCGCCGATCCAAAGGGGGTGACACCAGAGCCTCAACCGTCGTTCTTCGGGTTCGGGCAGCGGCAACAACTTGAGTTCGTTGACCAGGTCAGCGACTTCGCGTCCCGGGACGCAGCGACCGCGGGTGACATGACTGATTTCACGCAATACATGGGAACGGGCCGGATAGCCGACTTTTTCCGTGCGCACGCCGGCCACGACCAGACCGGATTTGACTTTGCGGTCCGCCTCGGGGCAGGTCACTTCCAGTTGATAAGCGCCCTGTCGGTCCGGGACGAACGAGCCTGTAAACACGCCCCAGCCCCGGCCCTCGGCCTGCAATACCTGCCGTACGACCTGACGGTCGTCGAGGGACAGCGTGGCGGTCACGGCCCCGTCTTTCAGCGGGTAGCCGTCATTGTCGTAGACCGTGGCATGCAGGAAAATCTTCTCGCCCTGGCGTGGATTTTCCGGCGTGAAAAAGACGCGGATGCCTTCCTCGTGGGCCAGGTGCCGTTGATGCGCCATCCAGCGCACGACCTGGCTCCAGAACCGGTAGTGGTAGGTGTCTTCCACGCCGCGACGCCAGCGCCAGGCGCTGTCCGTACCCATAAACAAAACCTTGCCGCTGCCATAGCCGCGGGTGACCAGCAGCGGGATACGGCCATGCGGTCCGCGCGCGGCTGAATGAACGGCCAGCACTTCGCTGCCCGGCCTGGCGCGCAACACGGGCGCATACCAGTAAAAGCCGGGCAATCTTTTCCACAAGCTGAAATTCGAGGTGGCATCCGTGGCCAGCATGGTCAGCAGGTGATCGCGGCCGCGGCTGGTCAGGGTCAGCCGCGATTCGAGGTCAATGCCGAATCCCTGCCGGCTATCCGGATCCATCTGGACCGGCATCAGTTTTTTCAACGGCGTATCCAACAGACTGAACTGGCGCCCGTCCATGCCGGGCAGCAGGATCAGGCCGCTGCCCTGGTGCTTGACCAGCGCTTCGAGTCGAGCGGCCTGGTTGGTGGTCAACTCGCCCGGTCCGATGCCCACATCGCCCAGAAACACGACATCGTAATGGGACAAGTCCTGGCGCGATTCGGGGAACGACTGGATGTAATCCTTGCCATCGCCGCGCTGCATATTGGGGTGTAGCAGCATACATTGCAGGTCCACGCCCGGATCGCGTGAAAGGGCGTTGCGCAGAAACCGGTATTCCCAGCGCGGCTTGGTATCCACCACCAGCACTTTCAACAGTTCGCGGCGGAACGCGATCTGAAATTCGCGCGTATTGTTCTCTTCGAACACCTCGTCTTTTTCCGGCGGCAAGCGCAGTGAAAAATGGACCGCCCCCTCGTTGCGCGGTTTGAGTAGAATGGTTTCCTGGATGCGCGACATGGCCGGAATGACAATGTTCTTGCGCGCTTCAATGCCGAATGGGCTGTTCAACAGCACAGTGGTCTTCACATCTCGCGGCAGGCGGCTCTGTACTACGAACGGCAGCGACAGGTATTCGTCGAGTAAGCCGTAGGCCGGTGCCATGACCTCGCGCAGGTCCAAGTCGGGCAGATAGTCCTCGCTACCCGCCTGCACGGCATAGACCGGGATATCGCGCATGCCCAGGGTCGTGGCCGCGGATACGGGCGAAACGCCCTCGTTCCAATCGCCGTCGGAAATCAACATGATCGCAGTTCCCTTTTTCCTTTCTTCCAACAACCGGGAT
>CAZOLK010000183.1:9829-11030 GCA_964580325.1 uncultured Verrucomicrobiota bacterium
AATCAACATGATCGCACGCAGATCGTCATGGGCGGCCAACGCCTGTTCGAGCGCTTTGTTGATGTCCGTGCCCGGATCCACGGCATTGGTGGGTGGGGCGGCAAACTCCTCGACCGTCAACCGGTACCGCTCGCGCAGCGGCGCCCAGACCTCGTTGGTGCGTTGCCGGTCCAGCCAGGCCGCGCGCGTGAGCACCTCGCCCGGTTTTTCGGTCTCCATATCGTGGGTGGTCATGCTGCCCGAGGCATCGCACAGAATCAGGATGCGCGGGTTTATGGATTTGACGATTTTGCGCACGCATTCGGGTTTGAACAGGGTGAAGGCCACCAGCACGATAATGGCCATGCGCAGTATTTCGAGATACAGGTGTTTCTTCGCGATCCCGCTACGGCGCAGATAGGCCAGGGCCAGCCCAGCGGCCAACAGGACAACGAGCGCCGCCACGACCGCAACGGGCAGCGAAAAAACGAACGACCAGGTGGTGGTGGTGATGCCTTGGTTCATGCGGCGGCCCGTTCCTTATGCGTTGTATCGCGCCGACCGGCAGCGACATAATCCTGAATCAGAAGCAGCGTTTCCCCCAGCAGACAAAACGCGCACAAGAGCAAAAACCAGAACCAGACCTCGCTCTGCGTGGTCTCATCGCGGCGCCCTTCCAGGCCATCCAGGATTTGCACGCGCGCCCCCTTGAGCAAACCGGCCACGCGCTCTTTAGCGACAATCTCCGGCAAATCCTCGGTCGCGGGCCGGTTCAGCGCGATCAGGCGCTGCTCGCTGGCATAGACGCCGGCATCCCATTGCGCATGGAACACCTCGTCCTCGGGTGCGTCAACGGGCGTCCAGCGTTCGTGTTCAGCGGGACGCCAGATGCCACACATCGCTGTCTGCTTTTCGAGCAGACGCTGGGCGCCCTCGTGCAGCATGCGCTGCATCATGGGGACCAGCACCAGGCCCTGACCCAGGTTGGACCAGTGAGTGTGGGGTAGTGTTGTACTGACATAGACCGTGCCCATGCCCAACCTGCGGCGCACCAGAAAAGGCGCATTGTCGGCAAACCGCGCCAGTTCAAACCACGTACCACCGCCGGATACGTCCAGTATGCGACGCCGTTGCACGATCAGTTCGCCCAGGACCAGCTCTTCGCCGTCGCTGGTCTTGGCCAGCGGACCGGCCAGGTTATCCCAACGGCTGACGCGGAACG
>CAZOLK010000184.1:0-10985 GCA_964580325.1 uncultured Verrucomicrobiota bacterium
GGAACTGGGTGAAAACCTCCTCGGCAAACGTGCGAATGACCAGGATATCGGTGATGGTCATATCGAAAAAGGAAAACCAGCCGATGACCACCACGGCGGCGATCACACTCCAGACAGCCTGGACCAGTGTCACGTGCCGAAACACGCCCCAGGCACCGGTATGCAGCCGGGCAGCTTCTTCGAGTGTCGGGTCAACGCCGGCAAAACCGACCCCTATGATCAGCACGGCCCAGGGCAGCACGGCCACGCCCTGAATCCAGGCCGCGCCCCAGACTTGGTACTGCCAGGCATGGGCGCCGAACAGCGCCATCCAGGCGCTGACGGAGACATAGACGGGGATGCAGGCTGCGAGCATGATCCAGACCAACAGCGCACGGCGGGCTACGAAACGCGCACGAAACAGCAACAAGGCCAGCGGAATGCCCAGGCCCAGGGCTAAGGCCGTGCCGCCTGCCGTGACGACCAAGCTGTTGCGCACCAAGATGAGCAGGCGTTCGCTGTCCTGAAACGCACGCGCGATGTGGAACAGCGAAGGCCGGCCCTGATGCAGAAACGCGCCAGCGGTCATGCGCAGCATGGGCAAAAGCGCGACCACGGCCAGGATTGCGGGCCAGATACGGGAGAGGAATCGGCGCTGGGGGTAAGGGGTCATGGGAGGTTGAGGGAGCATTTTCGGTTTTGTTCTTCCCACCGGTGTCGCGCTTTATACAGGCGCTCGGAGAAGCCGCCTTCTTCAGTTGACACACCGGGCGTGTCCCTGCTTAGCCGTACAATCCACTCCAATTCTTTTAAATACCTGTCCATGACACCTACCATAAAGGGGATACAAAAAAAATACAGGCAAAAAGGCGCCACAAGCAGAACTCAATATTAACTCATGATTGCTCTTGACATGGACTGACGCAACCTGTATTACTTAGCGTCATGAAATAGCCAAAAAGTTTACTTTAAATCGCTATAAACTTGACCACCCAATCAGGAGCCATCATGAAACCAACAAAACACATCGTCATCCTTACCGTACTGAGCCTGTTCTGCAACCCGGCTTGGACCGCGCCCCCCAAAAAGCTGAAGGAACTGCCCAGCAAACCGGTGACCGTGGACGAGTTGGCGCCCGAGGAGCTGGCTGCTTTTCGCGCACCCCTGAAAGCCACGGTCAAATCCCAGGCATTGACCGGCGAAATCCCGATCATGAGCTTCACCTCCGGTACGGGGCGCAAGCACCTGAACCTGCACAACGATCATGGCGGGTTCGAGCCCATGGCGTTCCGCCCCCTGCTTCGAGCCCATGCCGACGACCCGGACCGCGTAATCCTCTATGAATCCGACACCTCCGGTTTGCCTTCCGGTTTTTACGACGGCGCGCGCATCCGCGTCTATCATCCGATCGACGGCAAGCTGGTCAAGATCCGCGACGCGGTGCTGCCGCCAGGCAGCCACCAGGCCACGGGCTGGTACAATAGCCGCGGCATGCTTTCGACCAAAGCCGACAAGTCCGACGTCCGGATCAAGGTCGACGACCGCTTTCTGCTGAACCGCGATTACTGGTTCACGGTCGTCGCGGTAGACAAGTTTGGCCAACGCTCCGAGCCGGCGACGCCGGTCAAGCTACATCTGAACGCCCATAGTGATCGCAAGACAAAAGAAGACGGGCCAATAGGCTGGCTGCGCTTCAACGGGGACGCGCCCGACAAGCCGACGCCGCCGGCCACGCCCACGGATTTCAAGGTCAATCTCCAGGACCATGTGCTGGTCTGTTCCTGGGCGCCGGTGTCCGGCAAACAGATCATGGGCTACAAGATCCTGATTTCCCCCTATGACCCGGCCACACACCAGGGCTTCTTTTTCAAGCTGCCCACCCGCGAACCGCGGCCAGACCAGGTGATCCAGCAAAACGACCTGGTGTTCGTGGACCAGTTCAAGCATACCATCACACCCGATCAGGTCGCGCCTTATGCCATCTGGGCCAACAAACGGCCGGGCAATCCCTTCAAGTCCAGGCATATCGAAAACAAGACCGGCGAGTGGTGGGGCGACGGCAGCGATTTCCCGGTCAAATGGGCGTTTGTCAAGCATCCGCAACCGCTGCCTAAAAACTTTAACGCAGCCGGAGAAACGTGCCTGCGCTGGGAGAATACGGGCGACGATTTTACTGGGTTCAGTATTTATGCCCATGCCGAAAAGAGCGGCGGCTGGTATCCGGTGCTGGATCCGGTGGAGCACACCGTGGAAGCCTGGGTGCGCGGTTCCGGCGAAGCCAAAATCGCTTTTATCGGACCTTACGCGGCCAAAGGCGTGGACCTGCCGTTTAATCAGCGCTACGGCGGCGACGGCTCCATGGACATCCCACCCGTCGATCTACCGCTTAGCGATGAATGGCGCCTGGTCAAAGCCACCTTCACGCCGCCGAAATACGTGGAAAAAGGGATCGGCTTCATCTACGTCACGCTCAAAGGCAAAGGCGTCCTGTATGTGGACAACCTGCGCATCTACGCCTCGGACCATCCCTATGGCGAATACCATCCCATCACGCTCAAACGGATCAACGAATCGCACATGCGCTTCATGCGCACCCACGAACTGATCAAAACCAAGTGGGGCTACACGCTCGAGGGCATGACCAACCCGACCGGCGCCAACAACTATTCGGGCAACCGCATGCGCAAGTTCACCTTCTTCGGCCTGTTGCAGCAGATCAAGAAAGCCGGCAATATCGCGCCCTGGCTGCAGATCGAGATGTGCCTGAACGAGGAGGAGTGGCTCGGATTCGTCGAATGGCTCTGCGCGCCGTACGATCCGGCAAAGGACTCGCCACAAACCAAACCCTGGGCAGCCAAACGCTATGCCATGGGCCAACGGCAACCCTGGATCGAAGAGTGGGACGAGTTCGGCTTCGAGATTTCCAACGAAACCTGGAACCGCAGTTTCGCACCCTACGACATGGGCTGGGGCATGACCATCCGCGACGGCGCCACCGGCGAGGAGCACAGTTGGGGTGCCTGCTACGGCCTGCTCAACGAGTACGTCATCGAAGTGATGCGGTCCAGCCCCCACTGGAGTGCTGAGGTGGAAAAGAAAATGAAATACATGCTCTGCGGCTGGACCGCGGCCCAGAATTATGGCGCGGACGCCAAACGCTACAGTCCCAGCGCGGATGTGATCACCTATGCCTCCTATCAACACAACGACTGGGGCCTGGGCGATCCCAAAAAGGTCAATGATTTCAAGCGCTTCTACTGGTTGCAATGGGGCCAGAGCGCAATCAAGGGACAGACCGCGAAGAGTACCGAAACCGAACGCCTGCTGGCCGCCGAAGGCATTGACGTGGAAAGCGGCGTGTATGAGTTCGGACCGGCTTATCACGTGATGCCCGGCGATCCGAAAGAGGCCAAGGAAATCGACGTGCACCTGGCGCGCGGCATGGTGGCCGCAGTCTATTGCCTGGACGCCACGCTGCTGCGCTGCGCCGCTGGGTTCTCGGACCAGGCCTTCTTCACTTTTGGCCATCAGACCGGCGCCTGGGGCTCGCACACCACGATCCCGTTCGGCGCCCACCCTTATCCATACTGGAAAGCGTTCCAGCTCTACAACCAATTCGGCACGGGCCGCTTCCTCGAAATCGATGTGACCGGCGCGCCGTCCTGGGATTTCCCGGCCTATGACACCGAGGACAACATGCACAAGGTCAGGCGCGACGAGCTGCCCGACGCGCCGTTGATCAGCGTCTATGCCTCGGTCAAGAACCAACGGGTGACCCTGTTCCTGCTCTCGCGCAAGATCGACAACTTCCCGATCACCGGCGACAACGGTTATACCCCGGCCGAGATCGCGCTGCCTTTCAAAAAGGCTGGCAAGATCACCCTCTACAAGCTGGTCGGCGACCCGCGCACGGAAGACCGGTTCAAGGAACATACCAAAGTGGAAACCGTGGACATCCCAACCTCCGCGTTCAAAGGCACGCTGCGCATCGACACGGATGCGCGAGGCATCCCGCCAGCCTCGATCCTGGTCTACGTATTCGAGCAGACGGATATCGGCCAGGTCAACAATCCGCCCAAGGTGCGGTTCGCGCCTGCCGGACCGGTTATCGCCGGTGAAACAGTTTTGTTCGAGAACCGCTCCAGCGACCTTGACGGCGACCCGTTGAGCTATACATGGAGTTCCGGCACGAGCAATACCTCCGACAAAAACGCAACCCTTACCTTCACAACCGCGGCCATGACACCCGTGAAATTGAAAGTCGAAGACGGACACGGCGGCGCAGCCGAAATGCAACGCGACGTGCCGGTGTCGATCCGTTTCGGCGGCTTGCTGTGGACGCCGTTGCCAACCATCGGCCACCAATCGCAGGGCGCGCGCGCCGTGAAGCAAGGCGACGCACTGATGTTGACCGGTGACGGCAAGGTTCCGGGCGGCACTTACGCCTTGCTTGCCGGACAAGGCAAATACAAGAGCGACTTCAGCTTTGAAGCCGTGGTCCAGGCGGTTGAGGCCAAGAATGCCCAAACGCCCACAGGCGGATTGGTGCTGGTCGCGCCGAACAAGCGCGGCCTGGGTTTCAGCCATGACAGCCTGAAAAACCTGGCAACCCACATCGGCGTACTGGTTGCACCGGACGGTGCGGTCTCGCTGGTCCGCCATGGTCATGTGAAGAAAGTCAAGGCCAATACCGCGCTGCCGCTCAAGATGAAGCTTGAACACAAAGCCGGCACGGTCGTGGCCGCGATTGAAACGGGTGGCGCCTGGGAAGAGATTGGCCGGATCGATGACCTGGGCAGCACGATGATGATCCCGGCGTTGACAGCCGGCTCGGGCAAGGCCAGGAACGACGTGACGGTCAAGTTGACCGGCGTCCGGATTTCGGAGTAGAGCAACAACCCGCAAAGGAACGATCAAATGATGCATCAAACCTTGAAAAGTATGGCCGCCGTGCTGGCGTCCGCGATCCTCGTCAGCTCACCGGCGCATGCCGCCGAAGGTAAAATGAAAGTGGTCGGCAGCGACCGGATGGGCTTGATCGTCTTGCGCAACAGCACGCCGTTATTCAGACTGAACGGCTACGTGGTCGGCAAAGGCTGGATGATCAAGCCGAAACTGGAAGGCACGCCCGCGGTAAAAGACCGTACGCGCGTTTTCGAGCAAAAAGGGCTTGGATTCTTCAAGGCCTGGGCCAATAAACCGACCGGCAGCCTGATCGACCTGACCTACGAGATCGAGAAAACCGGCGCACGCGAAGTGCTGTGGACCATCAGGTCAAAACCGGAACAGGAGCTGCAGTATGCCTTCCCCAATCAAGGGACAGGTCTTGGCGCGATGCTCGGGATGAGTCCGTACTTCATGAAAGGCGCGTGCAAAGTCGAATTCAACGACGGATCCAGCGAGGATCTGCCCTACCCTACCCCGGCGCGCTGGGGCAAGCCCGGCATCAAGGCCATCACCCTGAGCGCCGCGGACGGCGAAACAACCAAGCTGACATTCGAACCGCCTTTGTTCATGCACTCCGACAATAACGAACTGCGCCTGTTCGCCAATCCGCCGGATGTCACGCCGACCGGTGGGACCATGGTGCAGAAAATCGCCATGACCCTGCCCCAAGATATCGCGTTTGAACCGGACAACCGTTGGGTCGATACATCCGACTGGATCACCTACGAGCACGAGGACAACTTCGCGCCCGGCAGCGTGATCGGCGTCGAGGACTGGCTCGACAAGCCGGCCGGCAAGCACGGCTGGGTTAAGGTGGATGGCGATAACTTTGTTCTGGAGAACGGTAAAAAAATTAAGTTCTTCGCCACCAACATCTCCTGGGACGACATGGCCTGCCCTCAGGAAGAAGCAGACCAGTGGAACGACAAGTGGGCCAAACACGGCGTCAACCTGGTGCGATTGCATAAGTTCATCAACCATAACTGGGCCGGCATCATGTCGCCCGAAGACCACATGATTCCGGATCCGGAAAAAATCAAGCTGTTCGACTACTACCACGCCTCGGCCAGAAAGCGCGGCATCTACCTGAGCTGGTCCGCGGTCTTTCATATGAAACTGACGCCTGCGGACAAGAACCGGGTCAAATACTTCGATGAAGTGAAACAGGCGCAACCCAAGGACCTGGATGTACTCGGGCTAAAAAACATCGCGCCCGACATCCAGGACCTGCTGATCAAGCAGACCGTAGCCCTGCTCGAAAGGACCAACAGCGTCACCGGCATCCGCTATGCCGACGACCCGGCGCTGGCCTATATCGAACTGCATAACGAGGACGACATCTTCTTCCCGTTCGACGACTACAGGAAAATGGAAAACACCTACCCCAAGTACTTCGCCGATTTTCAGCAGCGGTTCTGCGCCTATCTGGAGAAAAAATACGGCAGCCAGGAAGCGCTGGAAAAAGCCTGGGGCGCCGCCTATCCCGCGGGTAAAACACTGGCTAAAGCGGATATCCGCATCTCCTACAATTCCTGGAACATCAATCACGGCGCGATGAACCTACATGTCGCGGACTCCATGCATTTCATGTATACGGAACAGTCCGGGTTCTATCATCGCTTTGTCAACGCATTGCGCGCCGCCGGCTTCCAGGGCGCGATCTGCGGCGGCTGCTGGCAGGCCGCCTGCTGGATGGGCCACCTCTACAACACGCTGACCGATTACGAAGTGGGCTTCATTGATCGCCATAACTATTCGGGCACGCCCCTGAACCGCCCTGGCGTGGGCACCATGAGCGCCGCCTTCCAGCAGGTCAAAAACCGGCCGTTCAACTTCTCCGAGTGGGGCGGCGGCGACGTTGCCGTGCCAACCGTGATGGTCTATGGCCTGGGCTTGCAGGGCTGGGACGCTTCATGCCAGTTCTCGAGCAAGATCCCCGGCACCTACAACAAGATGCAGCGCAGTTGCAACGGTTGCTGCGAGGACTTTATCCAGATCAGCCAGTACCCAGCCCTGTCACGCATGGTCTATCGCGGCGACGTCAAGGAAGGCGCGGTCATCGCCAATCGCCAGATCAGTATACCCGGTCTGTTCAAAGGCGACGTGGGCATCTATGAACACTTCTCGCTGCTGGGCGGCGGCGCCAACACCAAGGAATTTTCCTCCGTGGTGCCGGCCCAGGCCTTGATGGCCGGACGCGTGGTGCTGGAATTCATTGACGCGCCCGTACCCGAAGAACCGGTCATCGAAAGCACGGCCCAGTACATCGACGAAGAGAAGAAGATCGTGCGCTCGTGCACGGGCCAGCTCATTTGGGATTATTCCGGCCGCGGCTACTACACGGTCAACACGCCCGGCACCAAGGCCATCGTCGGCTATGCCGGCGGCATGACCGTGGACCTGGGCGAAGTCGCGATCAACCTGCCGGGCGATACATCCTATAAAGTGTATGTCTCGGCCCTGGACAAGGAACAGGTCATCCAAAACGCCAAGCGGCTGCTGGTCACGGCGCTCGGGCGCGACGCCAACAGCGGCATGGCGTTCGACGAATTCGGCAGCCTTCCCCTGATCAGCGGCGGCGAACCGCTGTTGATCGAACCAGTCAAGGCCGCCATCACGGTCAAATCGGGCAAGATCAAAGCCGTGCACCCGCTCGATCACAGCGGCCGGATGAAACAGGGCGCAGCTACGCTGGAGGTCAGTTCCAATAAGTCGGGCGACACCTTCACCGTGGATGGCGCTACGAGCAAGACCATGTACTACCTGGTCGAGATGAAATAAACATCTTGAGCATTGATCGCCAGGCAGCGCCGGATTATACTTCATGCATGAAAACGACACGACAATTCACCATCGCCGGCGCCGGTCTGGTCTGCCTGCTTCAAGCGTTCGTGCCGAACGCACGCGCGCAGTTGCTGATCGACAGACCCGTGCTTGCCACCAGCGGCGTAGCCCGGGTTACCGCGCTGGACGAATACGGCCATCGCAACTTGCGCGTAGCCAACCTACCCCGAATGAACACGGCCGCACTATGGGGTTCCGCCAACCTTTCCACCTGGCAGCTCTTGTCGCCGCTGGCCACGCAAGTTGCCGCCAATGCCTGGATCTTCCAGGCCGGCACCAGCGCGACCGGATATTTCTTCCGGTCGCGCGGATTGCTGTTCGATGTGGACTGCCCCTATACGCCAACACCCCTTACCAATGCCACGCTGGTCTCCTCGCCGACGCGGGCGGCTTTGCAGGCGGCGCTGGATGCGGGCGGACACATCGCATTCGATCTCGGCGCAGTACCGGCCACCATTCCCATTGACCAAACGCTATCGATCACCCAGCCATTCGTCATGGACGGCGGCGGACTGATTACGCTGGACGGCCAGAACACGGTGCGTATCATGGAAAAAGCCTGGACCCCCGAAAACCTGGCGGATCCTTTTTCCATCGAGCTGCAAAACCTGCGTTTCATTCGCGGGCGCACGCCCACCGGCGCAACATTGCGCGTCACTTCAGGAGGCGCCCTGTTCGTCGACTTTGAAACCACCTTGCTGCGCCTATTTCGCTGTACGTTCGAAGATAACCATACCACGGACATCAACCAATCTGACAACCAGGGCGGGGCACTATTCGCCACGGGCGCGGACCTGGTGGCCGTCGACTGCCTGTTCACCAACAACAGCGCCGGCAATGGCGGCGCCATTGGCGAGATCGCCTCCAGCGTGCAGCTCTATCGCTGCCGGTTCAGCAACAACCGTGCGCTGGACGACAGCGCGGGAGGCATTGTGCGCGGCTATGGCGGCGCCGTGCATGTCGATGGCGTGCTCAACGACTTACCGAGCAATCGACTGCACGTAGCAGGATGCGTTTTCGAAAACAACACCGCGATTCGCGGCGGCGGCGCGTTTTCGTCCGTGATCTCGGACAATGCCCAGACCCGGGCCCAATTCCTGTACTGCTCGTTTGTCGACAATGAAGTGTTTGGCCAGGACGGCAACAACGGCCAGGGCGGCGGGCTTTACCATATCGAAGACGACCATGCCGGCGGGCGGGAAGAGCAGAACCTGCTGATCCAAGGGTGCGCGTTCGAAAACAACCGCGCCCTACGCCAGGGCGGCGGCGCATGGCTTTATATCATGGGCTTCGGACAAGTGTTCAATTCAACATTCAGCAGCAACCGGGCGTATGCAGGCGAGGACCAAGTGGGTCAAGGCGGCGGGTTGGCCATCAACCTGGGCCGCTACGAACTGACCCATTGCACGTTTGTGGACAACTTCGCCAACCTGCAGGGCGGCGCCATCATGGCCGGCGGCGCCAACAGCAACCTGTCCGTCCAACTGAGCAACTGTCTGTTTGACGACAACCTGCTGAACATCGGCCAGACCATCCCGTTTGAAGCCAAATGGCAGGGCTTTCACAGCAACCGTCAGTTACAGGACGGCGGCGGCAATATGCAGCATCCGCGCTACAAGCCGGTCTACAGCAACGATGCTAACAACTGGGTCACGGCCGATCCCATTTTCGCGGATCCCCTGCTGGAACCGCCCCAAGAAAACGGGGGACCCACGCGCACCTGTCTGCCCGGCGCCAGCAGCCCGGCCCGCAACGCCGGCGTCACCAACGCGCTGGATACAGGTATGTTCCCTTATGACCAGCGCGGCGGCGGTTTTCCACGCAACCTGGGCGACCGACCCGACATCGGCGCCGTGGAAGTAGAGTAAAGCCATTCTGCTTGCTGCAACACGATGAGTTGCTCAATCGAGTTGGAATGCTTTCCTATGGCCGCATAGTTTTCACTTTTTTATATGCCTCTTCCGCAGATTGCATGGATAGACAGCCAAGGCTGAAAGGCGCAACTCATTTTCTTTCATTGTATTGCGTTGATTACAAGGTGTACTTTTTTCTGGTTCATGATAAAGTATGGTCAATGTCCCCCCCCCCGAGAATGTCAATACGGCGCAGAATATAGTGGGGAGGGCTGCTCCCATTTATTTGGCGGAAGCTTTTTCATATTGCACCCGGCCGCAACAAGCATTATAATGCGCGGATGAAATGGTCCCTGCTATAAAACAACATAAAAGCGCTGTTAACGATTCCGGTCGCCTGGCGCCTGCCCTTTGTCGTGCTGGGCGGCGCATCGGTCGGGTTGGTCTTGTTCCTGGTGCATATTTCCAATTTCACGTCCTATTTATCCAACGAACCGGCTGTATGCATGAACTGTCATATCATGGGACCTCAATACGCGACCTGGCAGCGCGGTTCGCACCGCGAATGGGCCACCTGCGTGGATTGCCATGTGCCCCATGCCAACAAGCTGCACGGTTTGTATTTCAAGGCCATGGACGGGATGCGCCATGCCGCCATCTTTACCGTGCGCGGCGAAGAACAGGCCATCATCATGAAACCGGCCGGCGTCAGCGCGGTACAGGAAAACTGCAAGCGTTGTCACGCCCCATCTTTCATGCGGGTGCGCGAAACTGAAGAGAACCTGTTCTCCGCGCATCCGGACCATGGCCGGCTCTGCTGGGACTGCCATCGGCTCACCGCCCACGGCGACGTGCGCGGTCTGGCGTCGGCACCCTTTGCCCGCGTACCCACGACCGGCAGCATGCTGCCCACTGTATTGGACGATTTACTCGAAAAAGAAAAACATAAGGAAAACAGATGACGTCAATAGATGGATATCTTCAAAAACACCCTTGGATCTACGGGGCTGTTTTCGTGGCTGCATTGGTGGCTGTGTTTCTGCTGGGTCTGCTGGCCGCATCCATCATGGAGCGGCGCAGCGAAGCCTTGATTGCCTATCGACCCATCACCAACCTGCGCGAATTCGAACCGCGCAACAAGGTCTGGGGCCAGAACTTTCCGCGCGAATACGAAACCTTTCTGAAAACCGCCCAAACCAACTTCAACAGCAAGTTCAACGGCAACGCGCCGCGCGACATGCTGGCGGAAGATCCAAACCTGGTGATCCTCTGGGCCGGTTACGGCTTTGCCAAGGAATACGAACAGGACGATATGTTTGCCGTGCCGATGCAGGATATTATTCGCGTGCACGCCTCATCCGG
>CAZOLK010000185.1:0-10982 GCA_964580325.1 uncultured Verrucomicrobiota bacterium
GACGGCGTTGGTCACGACGTGGCTGAAGGGGACGAAGACCCCGGTGGCCTCGGGTTGCCCGGTGGCCACCAGCTGTCCCGCCTCGTCCTCCTTGGCCTCGAGCGCGATGTGCTCGATGGTCATCTCGAGGGCCGCTCGCCGCACCACGTCCACGCGGTGATCGCGTATGAAGGAGCGCGTTCCGATGGACCCGTGGAAGTGGCCCGCGCTGAGCAGGACGACGAGGCGACGGTCGAGGGGCCGGGTCCTTTCGAGGTGCTCGGCCATGGCGAGGACCACGGCGATGCCGCTCGCGTCCTCGACGGGTGAGGCGAAGGGCGAGTCGTGGTGACAGCTCAGCACCATCGCCTCGTCGTCGCGCGTGCCCGGAATCTCGCCGACGACGTTGTGGGTCGTCGACGGCGCGCGCTCGCCGGTCAATCTCAGGCGTGCCTCGCCCCTGCCCGCGCGCGCGACCCGGCGGAGCAGCTCCCCTTCTCTCCGGCCGACCCACACGCCGGGCAAGGGCTTGTCGAGGATGTCCCTCTCCCGGAAGCCATAGGGCGCGTACATCCGGCAGCTGCCGCCGGGCTGGTCCCTGAGGATGCCCACGAAGCCCACCGCGCCGAGACGCGCGGCGAGGGCGTAGAGGTGCCAGCCGAGGCGCACCCACGTGGCCGGGTGGCCCGCCTCTGCGAGGGTCTCCCCGGGGTCGTACACGCCCGCCGCGATGCGTGTCAGGAGCGAGGTGTCTAGGGGCGGGAAGCCGATGTCCGCCACGACGACGTGCCCGCTGACGTTCGAGCCCCGGGGGGGGCCGTCGGGGCCGAAGAACGAGAGGGGGGCGGAGAGCCCCTCGGCTCTCGTGAACGCGCAGTACGGGATGGGGAACGCGTCGAAGGCCTCGAGCTCACCGTCGGCACCTGCCTCGAGGGAGACCTCGTGGGTCTCCCATCGGGTCACCGCGATGGGCTCCTTGCGCACCTCGGCGAGCCCCATGGCCTCGAGCTCGTCGCGCAGGTAGTCCTCGTTCGCCTGCCCCGCCTCGGTCCCGGCGCGCCGCGGCCCGAGCGCTGCCTGCCGTTCGATCCACGCGATCATCCGCTCGGTGTCGAAGTCGCTCGCCCTCGTTGCGGTCATGGCGTGAGCGTACTCCAGATCTCCCCGAGGACCGCGTAGATCCGCGCCACACACTGGCCGTGACGGATCGCGCCTCCACGACCTGCCGGAGAACCCTGCTGGGAGGCTGGCGAGCGGGGCTACAGGAAGTCCTCGGGGCGCTCGAGGACCTTGGCGGCGGCCTCGCGGTACAGGTCGTTGACGTAGTCGCTGAGGGTCATCCCCTCGGTCATCATCGTGCGGATGCGCTCCTCGAGCTCGCGGAACTCGCCGTAGGCCGCCGCGTATTCGAGCTTGTCGAGGCGCTTGATGAGCTTTCCCCCCCACGTGCCGTAGTCGCCCACGGGCACGTCGCCCACCTCGACCTGGAAGCAGGGCGACCAGATCTCCGCATTGCGCCACGCCTCCGGCTCCGAAGGACAGGCCCTGCCCAAACGTGTGCCGTCCTGCACCGCGGCGCGCAGGTAACAGCCGCGACGGCCCAACTTCAACCCCACGATCCCGGCGCCCATGGCCAGGCAGGCATCACTCAATTCGTGCAGGATCTCCGGCGTGACATAATCGACGGTCTCCGATCCATCCGCTGTCTGTTCACGCAAGTGGGCCAACAGGTCGCGGTGCAACATGTACAAGGTCTCTTCCAGACTGGGTAGGAACAGGTCGACATGAGGCAGGACATGTTCGAGAATAGCGCGCCAGTCCGCGCGGCCGGCCAGCGAATCCGGATCGCTCATGGTCATATCCAGCGATGTGGCCACACCACACGCTTTGGCCTTACGCAGCAGCGCCGCCAGTTCAGCCCCGTTGTTCTCGAACAACGCACGCATGGCCGGCGGATAGCCTAAATGCAACAGCCGCGCCTGGTCCAGACAGGCCGGATCCAGGTCAGCCGCGCGATAAGCATCGTTGGCGCCGGGATAGTGCAGCAGGCAGCGGTCCAGACCAGGCGGGTCGAGCACAATGGAATACGAGGTGTGCACCTCGGGATCGACGTGTAAGTCCAGCGCCGCTCCAGGGTCGAGTTCCATGATCGCCTCGACAATGCCGCGGCCAAACAGGTCATCGCCCACTTTGCCGGTCATGAATGTACGCATGCCCAACCGATTCATGACCAAACCCACATTGGGTACGGCGCCGCCCACCGCAATGGTCACTTCACCGGCCTGCACCGTGCGACTGGGCGCAAACACCGTGCGGAACGCGTCCGGGTCGCGACAGGCAATGGCCGGAATCACGTCCATGCAGATATGACCCGCGACCACCGCATCGTAACTGATTTGTTCACACAGGTTCACGCGCCGACCTTTCCGTGTTGCTCCAGGCCGGCATAGTCGCCCACCAGCAAATGCAACGGCGCTTCGTCCTCCTCGATCTCAGGAAAGCGCAATTGCTTGTAATAGAAACAATTGTCGTTATGGTCATCGTTGACCGCCGACACTTCACCCACCATCACGGCGCCGCATCCCGCTTCACCCCAGAAACTGTGAAACACGCGCGGCGGCAGGGTGATGCTTTCGCCCGGCTGCAACGTCACATCGCCGCCGGCCGGAATCGTATAGGTCATACCGTCCTGCTGATAGGTAACCGGCGTTTCGGCCAGGCCGTTGTCGGTCGTGGCATTGTGCAACTTTAACACCAAGTTGCCGCCGCCGCGGTTGATGATGTCCTCGGTCTTTTTCCAGTGGTAATGGGTCAAGGTCAACTGTTCCTCGCCCACGATCATGATCTTTTCGGCATAGGACTTGGGATAGCGTTCATCATTGCAGTGCCCGTTGCGGACCGTGAACAGGACCAGGCCTTTCTGTTCAAAAGCATCGAGTCCGAAATCGGTGATATCCCAGCCCAGACCCACGTCCAGGATCTCGCGCACATCCGGCCCTTTGGCTCTAGCGCGGAACTCGTCTGGCGTCCAATGGGCGAACGGCGGCAAATAAAAACGATGCTCCGCGAAAAAAGCTTTGGCATTGGCGATAATGCGATTGATGTCCGATCTCTTCATAATGTCCTTTCTCAGGTGTAAACCACTACGGCTTTGAGCAAGGCGGGATCTTTATTCTCCAGCGACAGCGCGCGCTCCAATTCTTCCAGCGCGATCCGATGCGTGACCAGCGGATCAATATCGATCACGCCGCGCGCGATCAGGTCAACGGCCTGACGGTTCTCCAGGGCGGACGAGCCATGGGTACCAACCACGCGGCACTGCTTGTAATGGATGTGGTTGGTGTCCAGGGTCACTTCGCTGCGGCCCTTGGGCAGACCGCCGAAAAAGTTGACGCAGCCGCACTTGGCCACCAGGTCCATGGACGCCTGCTGGGCCGGAGCCGCACCGCAGCAGATCATAACCTGGTCGAATCCGGCGCCGTCCGTGACGGCGTTACAGGCTGTTACCAGTGCTTGGCGATCAGTCGCGTCAAATACGCCGGCGATCATGTCACCGCAGATGGTTTGTGCCAATTTCAGCTTTTGCGGCATGATGTCGGCCAGATAAATCGGACCGCACCCGCGCGCATGGGCCAGCATGGTCTGCAGCATGCCGACCGGCCCGGCGCCGATGATCAGCACCGATTCGCCAAAGCGGAAATCGGAAAGGCTCTGCCCGTTCAACGAGCAGGCCAGCAATTCGGCCACGGCCGCAGCTTCGAACGAAACATGGTCCGGCAAAATCTGGACGCCGCCGCAGCGGATGGATTTGGCCGGCACAATCATGATTTCCTGGTAGCCGCCGTCGTAATGATAGCCGAACGCCTCCAGGTTTTCGCACATGCTCGGAATGCCACGCAGGCAGTAGCGGCAGATCCCGCAGTTGATCACGGCGCACACCGCGACACGCTGACCCGGCGCGAACCGGTCTTGCCAGGCCGGACCCACCTGCTCGATCACCCCGCCCAGCTCATGGCCCAACACACGCGGCAGCTTGATCTTGTGGTGGCCGTAATTATAGATTTTCACATCGGTCGCGCACACGCCGCACGCCTTGACGCGCACGGTCAAGCCGTCGTCCGGGCAGACCGGTTCGTCGCGCTCCGTAAAAGCCAGGTCCTTGACCTGATTCAATATCGCGGCGCGCATCTCACACCTCCCCATCAGTAGCGCGGCTCTGCACTCTGGCGAATTCAGCGGAAAAGTGCTGGATGCCCATCTCGGTCAGCGGGTGCTCCATCATAGCTTCGAACACATTGAACGGTACAGCCACGGCATGGGCGCCGGCCAGGATCACGTCGATCACCTGTTCCACGTCCTTGATGCTGGCGCCGATGATGCAGGTCTGGTCCAGGCCCCAGGCATCGTACAACTCACGCATGCGCGCAATGGCCTCAATGCCATCACTACCGATCATGCGCGCCCGGCCCACGAACGGGCTGATGAACGGCGATCCGGCCATACCGGCCAGCAGCGCCTGGGTCGGATTGAACATCAGCGTCGCGTTGGTGCGCACGCCTTCGGCGACCAGCGGCTTGATCGCCGGCAGTCCGATTTTGTTGGCCGCCACTTTGACGGCCAGCAGCGGGTCCATGCGATGGATCTCAAGCGCATGCTTGATGATCTCTTTGGTGGTCGCGCCCATGCTCTGGAACGCGATCGGGCCGTCAAAGCACTGGCGGATTTCGTCCAGCACCTGCTTATAGGTCTTGCCGCTCTGCGCGATCTTGTTGGGATTGGTCGCAATGCCGTCGACCAAGCCCGTGCTGACTGCGTCGCGAATCTGGTCCAACTCCGCGGTGTCAAGGAAAAGGCGAATTTTACTCATGGTTTCATCTCCTGTTGGTTACTTCTTGTCTATTATTATTGAACATGTCCTTCCAATGCCGCAGGCAGGCGCGACCAGCCGGTTCGTCAGGATCGACTTCGCACACGTCGCGTAGCACGCTTGCCGGCCCTTGCTCCGCGAGCATGGCACGCAAGCGCAAACACTCATCGTCTTCGGCATCGAAATAGGCCATGGCTGCGGCCATGGTACGGCAGACCGGGTCACTGTCCAGGCCGGCTTTTTCCAGGCGTCGCAACAGGCCGGTCAAGCGCTCGCTGGGTCCCAACTTGCGCAGCGGATTGCGCGCCACGCGGCGGACCGTATCGGCCAGGGTCTCGTTGGCGTAACGGTAGCGCAGCAGAATGTCGACATGCTCGCGCAGCGCTTCACGAGTCAAGCCATAGGTCCGGTGCAACATCTCGGCCGCACCAGCGAGCAGCGCTTCGACATACGCGCGGATGTCCGGGTCGCGATGCGCGTCGCAGAGCAGGCGGTGTCCGGCCAGGTGACCCTCGTAGGCCAGAACTGCATGGCCGGCATTATTGGTGAACAGCTTGCGCGCGTAATACGGGGTCAGGTCATTGCAGGGCCGCAAACCGGGAAGCTCAGGCGCGGCGCCGCGACAGCGAGTGACGTCGAAATAGAGCGATTCCAGGCTTTCGCCGCAAAGGTCAAGGGTGTCGGGTTGAGCGCGAACCATGCGCTCCACGGAACAGGGAATACAGGCAAAGCGCTCGGCGGGCGCTTGGTTTTGGATGAGTTGCTCGGTCAGGGCCTGGTCGGCGTTAGGCCAGTTCTCGCAGACCAGGATGTTCAGCGCGCTATCGCGCTGCCGCACTCCCGGCGTCATGAGCGCGGCCACTGCCGGTAGATGGGCGCCGCCGACGGCCGTGGCGGCAAACGCACAGGTATGCAACGCACCGGCAATGGCCGTGTGGTCCCTGGTGGAGATGACCTGGTAATCGATCACGCGCGTAACACTTTGCTCGCGCCCCACCAGGCGTACATTAAAACCATCGGCCTGGCGCAACGCGGCAGCCAGCGCATCGACAGCTTCCACAAACACTATCCTGCGCCCAGCCGCGGCAGCGCGTTCACCCAACAGACCGCGACCGATACAACCGGCGCCGAAGATGACGATGTCTCCCTGGTTCATGCTTTGTCTCCCACAAGTTCAACGCTAATGCCATGGGCCTTGAGCTTGGCATACTGCGCTTTGGTCAACGGCGTGTCCGTGACCCAGACGTCGAATTCATTCCAGGCCGCGAACAGGATCGCGGCCGGTTGCTCCCACTTTTGCGCGTCAGCAACCAGCACGGTTTTGCGCGAACGCCGGATCGCCGCCTGCTTCATGGCCGCCTCTTCCAGGGACGTAACGCTGACGCCTTCCTCTGGATCCAGGCCCGAAGCGCCGATAAAGGCAATGTCAAAGCGCAGATGCTCCATCCAGCTCAACGCCAGGCTGCCGCAAAGCGACTGACTCGGCACGCGGACTTGACCGCCAGTGCTGATCAACTTGGCGCCTTCGTCGCGGCCGCTGTAGAGCAAGGGCAGATTATTGCTGAACAGGGTCAAATCCATACGTGCCAGCAGCAACATACCCACCGGCATGGTGGATGTTCCGGAATCGATGAAAACCTTGGCGTTCTCGGTTACATGCAGGGCCGCGCATCCGGCCATGGCCTGCTTGGCCGCATTAGCCACACGGTCGCGCTGCTGAAAGACCGGCTCGCCGCGCAGAGCGGAAGGGTGAAACACACCGCCATGGGTACGCACAACAGCCCCGCGCCCAGCCAACTCGGCCAGATCACGGCGCACGGTAGCAGGCGATGCTTCCAGCGCCTGCTGGATTTCGCGCACCATCAACCGTCCCTTTTGGGCCAGCAACTTCAACAACTGCTTTTGTCGTGCTTGAGCTAACATGAGCGCATTTGATCATAACACTCACGGCATGGCAAGCGAAAAATGAAAAAAAAATGCACTATAAAAAAGTGGGACTTACGTTATACGTTAAAAAGTAATCGTAATCCGCTATCGTCGCCTGTTCATCGCCGCGGTTCAGAGCCTTCATTATCGTTTGGCCGCAAAAGGACAGGCAATCCAGTTGGCAAGGTAAACACCGGGTGCAACCGGTGAGCCCATAAGGCGATGCCACTGATGCCGCTTTGTTTTTGTGCGATGGCTTTTCTTTCTGTTCATCCTACATCACCGAAGTCTTCACCATCTCCGCGTAGCGTCCGCTGAGCGCGACCAGTTCATCGTGGCTGCCTTGCTCCACGAGGCGGCCCTTTTCCAGCACCAGGATCAGGTCTGCGTTGCGAATGGTGGAGAGCCGGTGCGCGATGATAAAGGCGGTGCGGCCTTGCATCAGCTTATTCAGGCTTTCCTGGATCGCCCGTTCGGTGTGTACATCGACCGCGCTGGTGGCTTCGTCCAGGATCACCACGGTCGGATCCTTGAGGATCATGCGGGCAATGGCCAGGCGCTGACACTGGCCGCCAGACAGCTTGATCCCGCGCTCGCCGACCATGGTGTCGTACCCTTCGGGCTGGTCCTCGATAAAGCCGGCGATGTTGGCCATGCGTGCGGCCTCGCGGATTTGCGTCATGGTGGCGTCGGCTCGTGAAAAGGCGATATTCTCAGCAATGGTGCCGTAGAACAGGAAAGTCTGCTGAAAGACCACGCCCAGCGCCTGCCCCAGGGCATCCAGCTTCAATTCGGCGATGTTCTGGCCGTCGATCAGGATCTGGCCCTGTTGCGGCTGGTAGAAGCGCAACAGCAGCGAGATCAGCGTGGTTTTACCTGCCCCGCTGCCGCCGACCAGCGCGACTTTGCAACCCGATGCAACGTCGAAGCTCACATCGTACAGCACCGGCGCATCCTGGTCATAGCCAAACGTCACGTTCTCAAAGCGCACAGTGCCCTTGTTCAGATCCATCCAGCGCGCATCGCTCCGGTCGCGCACCTCCGGTTCCTGGTCCAAAAACCGGAACACCCGATCCGCCGAAGCCAAACCGCGCTGAATCTGGTCATAAAAATCGACCATTTGACCCACGGGCATGAAAAAGTGGTTCATCAGCGGGATATAGGCAATGACTATGCCCGCGGTCACGTTGCCCAAACCGACCACGGCCAGCATGCCGCCGCCCACGCCAACCAGGATCAGGGCCAGGTCACGCGTACCGTAGAGCACCTGGTGGTTGACACTGAATACGCGCATGGCTTCCAGCACGGAACGGACATAATCCAGGTTGACCCGCGTGTAATCGCGGTGCGCGGTTTTGGCCTTGTTGAACGCCTTGATCTCGCGGATGCCGGAAATATGCTCCTGCACGACGGCGCCGATATCCGCCTGCTGCTCGCGCATGCGCCGGTAGAGCGGTCGCAACTTGAAACGGATCCGGCGCACGGCTATAAAGATGATCGGGATCGGAATCAGCACCAGTGGAAACAACATCGGACACAAACCGAGCATGATGAGGGGCGCTGTAAACAGGTGTGTCATCCCGTAGAGCATACTGAAGCTCTGTCTGAGCATGGTTTCCATCTGATCTACATCGCCAACCACCCGCGACATGATCTCGCCGGTTCGCGCTCTGTCAAAGTAGGAGATGGAGAGCTTGTGCAGATGTAGGTGAATGTGGCGCTTGATGTCCAGAATCACGCGCTGACTCACGCTGGTGCCCAAACGCCACATGATCACCCCAATCGAGTTGGCCAGCACAATCAGCACGATCATTGCGGCGCCGAACCAGAGGAAGAACACCACTTTCTGCCCCGTCGTTTGCAGCAGTTGCGCGCTGTCGATGGTCCAACCGAACAGACTGACCTGCTTGGGATCCACCACGATGTCGAAATAATAGCGCAGGCTGGCGGCCGGGATCAGGTTCAACACCGAGTTGATGAAGTAAAGGATATAGACGTTGCGCAACGGCGGCTGATAGGGGTGCGCGAACCGGATGAACCGTTGCAACAGCGTCCAGTCGGAATGCGTCCGCTCCTCCTGGATGTCCTGCTCAGCCATCGAAGGCTCCCGGCGATCGCCGCAGATCGTGCGGACAGCAGATGTCCACGCACATGCGCATGGAATGGTAATCGCACTTCCAATAGGAACCCTTGAAGCGCTGGGTCACCACGCCGGACGCATCGACTTGCTCGAACACGCCGCCGTCCTCATCCACAAAGAACGTAAAATAAGCGTCAGCCAGCAGGCGCGCCGCTTCCTGAAACGGAGGACCGTAGAGCGTATAGGCCAGGTTAAAGGTCTTGATGGCTTCGGCCTGGGGCCAAAAGTAACCCTCCGCGGCACAGCGCTGGTACACCGGGCAATAGCGGTCCAGGAAGATGCCGTTGCCCTGCACCCCGTTCATCAGAGCCCGGCTGAGCAGACCGCGCTCGATATCCTCGTCCAGGGCATATTCAGGGAAGCAGCGGAAAAAGTCGATCCATTCCAGACCGTGTCCCAGCGACATGAAACTGCCGCACATCCGGCTCGGGTTGTCGTAGCCGTCGATAAACTCGTCAAAGGTGAACATGCGCCGGCTGTCCAGGATTTTGCTCAAGAAAAAGCGGCGCATGGCTTCCACCCACGGCGAGAGGTCTTGATCCAACCCGGCGTCGTGCAGCACGGCCAACGCCTCGAGAAAGTGCAGGTTCACGTTGCCGGAATACATGGAGGTCTTATGCCCGCGCCCAGGCATGCCACACAAACCCAGCACACCGTCGCCAGCCAGATCGCCGGGTACGGCCTTTTCATCGAGCAGCCGAAACAGGCGCCAGGCCTCGTCCAGCACATCACCACGGCCTGAGGCCTGAGCATAACGCGCCATGCCGATGACTACGAATTCATTGTCGTATACGGCCAGCGTTTCCGGCGACATAAGGGTTTCCTGATCCCATATGCTACTGTACCAGCCGTCCTCCGTGCGTAGGTGGTTGGCGATGAAATCGTAGAGGAACGCGGCGTGATCCGCGCAAAATTCGTGCCCGGCCAGCATGCCCTCGGCATAATTGTACAACAACCGAGCCTGTATCATCAACAAACGCCGTCCGAATTTATGCGACTGGCCCGAATTGGAGATATAGTAATGGAATCCACCGATCTCATCGTCCCGGGCCCGTTCCCAATAGCGCAGTATGTTTTCCAAGTGTTGGTAAAATCGTTTTTTCATAACGGTGTCTCCCAATCGCGCGGGTACTTGACCCATGTTCTGAATCATGAACGTCAACCAATAGACAGCCTTGGGATCAAGTGCAAGGAAAAAGACGCTAAAACTTCTTTTTACTTTTTTTATTGTTGATTGTTTTTTTTGCGCACGGCTGAAGCCTGGACTACGAACCTTATGCAACAGGAAGCAGGCTGATCGACGAGATGGCCGCGCAGCATGAAACGTATCACGGCACTTCGGACTGCCGCGGCCACAGCGCATTGGCCAGCAGAATAAGCAGCGCGGCCGCGGCCAGGTGCGGCAACCAGCCGGGCGGTGTCTGGTGAGCGTGGCGCAGGGCGTGCGCCACCACGGGCCCGGTCGCCATGTCGAACAGCCAGCCTGCCAGCCAGGCGCTGCCCGTGATTGCAGCCAGGTAGATCGCCGTGGTTTTTAAGCCCATCATGTTCCATAACGTGCTGATCGTGGCCGCGTTGGTTGCAGGTCCCGCGATAAGGAAAACCAGCGCCGCGCCCGGAGACAGACCCGCATGGATCATGCCCAGTGCTATGGGCAGCGAACCTGTGGAGCAGACGTACATGGGCATGGCCACTACAGTGACGCCCAGGAATACAAGCCAGGTCTGCTGGGTCCCAGTTAAGAAATTGGCCGGGATCAGCGTTTTCAACAGCGCTGCCGCGGCCAGTCCCCAGAGCAGCGATTTGCCGATCATGCGCGGCAGGTGCACCATACCATAGTGCAGAAGCTCGCGCACGTGATTGCGCGGCTTTTCGACACGGCAAGCGGATACGGCCTGCTCGCCATGCGCAGGCGCACGGTCCGGGTCCAGTCGGTCCACCAGCAAACCCGTACACATCCCCGAAACAAACGCGGACAGCACACGCATGCCGGCAAACGCCGACCCAAGCACGCCCCAGGTCGCTGCCACGCTGTCCACGCCGGTCTGCGGCGTGGACGCCAGAAACGCC
>CAZOLK010000186.1:0-10940 GCA_964580325.1 uncultured Verrucomicrobiota bacterium
GCTGGTCGTGCGCGACCTGCTCTCCTGGTGCGATGCCGTGCCCACGCTGTGCGCCGCCTGCGACGTGCACATGCCGGAGGACCATCCTCTTGACGGCTGCAACCTGCTGCCCGCTTTGCGCGGACAAGCCGAGTGGCCGCGCCGGGTCGCGTTTCACGAAATGGGCTATGGCCGCTCCGTGATCGGCGACCGCTACCAGTACATCAGCATCCGCTACCCGCGCGCCGCGCTCGAAGCGTTTGCCGGCCGGAGCGCCAAAAACGCTGCGGATGACCAGGGCAAACCCTTGCGCCCCGGATTGGGCGTCATGTTCGATACGCTCAACGGCAAGTTCAAACCGCACTACCTCGATTCCGACCAGCTCTATGACCTGCACAGCGACCCTTATCAGCGCCGCAACCTGGTCGACGATCCCACGCGCGCCGCGGTGCTGGCCGCTTTGAAATCCGAGCTGGCGCGTATCACCGATACTCTGCCGCGACCGTTTCCGGCCCAGCCAGATCCGCGACTGCAAAGCGAACCGTGCCACAAGCTTTTCGCGGAACGCCGGGCCGAGCTGGATGCGGTCAAACACTACCCGGCCGGCGACACCGATGTTATCTGGCATGCCAACTTATACGATCCCGACATTGACGCCGGTTGAAGTTGGTGATATACATAAAACCTGTTTTGAATATAACGCCAGAGAAAGGCTGATGCACCATGGAAAAAGGATTGCGATTCAGCGGCATCCCGCTGGGAGGACTGGGCGCCGGCAGCTTCGAACTCAGGGCCGACGGCTATTTTCACGAATGGCAGATCATGAACAACGCTCCGTGGGGTGCCGGTCCCGAAGTTGTCGCGCCGGCTGACGCCGGTTTCTTTGGCATCCATATCAACGGCGGCGCAGACCTGCAACGCACGCTTGTACTCGGCGCCTGCCCCGCATACGGCAGGTTGACCAACAATCCCTACCACCAGCCCTGGCTCCAACACGCAGAGCGGATCGATTGCGACACACGCTTCCCGTTCACCTTTCTCCAGTATCGTTATGGCGATGCCGCGCCTGACCAGGAACCCGATCCGCCGATCGAAATCAGCCTGGAAGCGTTCAGCCCGTTCATACCCCTGGATGCGAAGCACTCCGCCTTACCGCTGGCTTATTTCAAGTTCAACCTGCACAACCTCAAACCGCAAACGTTCCGCATCAGCTTGTTCCAGGCCCAGCGCAACCTGACCGGCTATACGTCCCGTCACCGATTTTCCGCTCAGGCTTTCGATACGCGGAACAACCGCGCCTGGCTGGTTTTCACCCGCGAGGATATGGATGACGATGCATCCGACCGCGGCGAACTCTTGATCGGCGCGTTCGGTCATCATAAGGTTGCGCTCAGCTATTGCGCCCACCCGCGAACCGACCGCGATGTCTGGGAAGCGCTCATTAAAACCGGGCAACTGGATAACGCCGATCACGGGCGCTACGAAGGCGTGGTCGGCAACGAGGGTGAAGGCGGGCGCGGCGAATGGGTTCGGCTCAACATGCCGTTTGGCGCGCTATGTCAAACCATCACCTTGCCACCGCTGGGTCACGAAACACTGATCTTCATGCTGGCCTGGTACTTTCCCAACATGTGGGAGCGCAACTACGCCGCGCGCCAGTGCGAGCCTTCGCGGATCGGGCACCAATACAATACCTGGTTCGACAGCGCCGCCGCGGTCTTTCACTATGGCGCCGACCGTTTTTCGGATCTTTACAGCGATACCCACCGCTTCAGCGACGCCTACTACCAGTCTTCGCTGCCCAAGTGGAAACTGGATGCGGTCAATGCCCAGTGCACAACCCTGGTCAAGTCCTCCTGGTGGGACGACCAAGGGCGCTTCGGCATCTGGGAAGGCTTGGGCTGCTGCGGGTTGCAGACCACGGACATCACCCATTACGCCTCTTTTCCCATTGTGCTCTGGTTTCCGGAACTGCAAAAGAGCCAGATGCGGCTAACCGTGGCCAATATGGAGCGCGAAGGCCGGATCCCGCACATGATGCCGGGCACCTTCGCCTGTTGCGATGTTGACCGCAAAAACCGGATCGACCTGATTCCTCAGTTTGTGCTGCTCGTTTGGCGCGACGTACTCTGGAGCGGCGACATGGAGTATGCCTGGGACATGTGGCCAGTGGTCAAGCAGGCGCTGAACTATTTCATGACCTTTGACACCGACGGCGACGGACTGCCCAACAACACCGGCCCGGATCAGACCTATGACCAGTTCCCGCTCAAGGGCACCTCCAGTTTCGTCGGTTTCCTCTATGCCGGCGCGTTGCACGCCGCAGCCCAGCTCGGTGATATCCTGAGCGACAAGGCCATAGCCAAAACCTATGCCAAGTTAAAGGACAAGGCGCTGTCCGAACTGGAAAGCCAGTTGTGGAACAACGAGTATTACCGGCTCTGCCACGATCCGATCAACGACAGCAACGACGAAGGCGTCATGGCCGACCAGGTCAATGCCGACTGGTTCATCCGCCAGACCACAGGCGAAGGCTTGCTGTCGTTGAGCAAGGTGCGAGCCACGCTGAAAGCGGTGATCAAACATTGCCGCCGCAATGGTTTCCTGGCCAATTGCGCCTGGCCCAATGGCACGCCAGTGGAAATCGGCCGGCACACTTCGGACCAGGCCAATACGCCCTGGAGCGGCGTGGAATACGCAGTAGCCGCGCATTGCCTGCTGACCAACCTGGAGAAAGAGGGCTGGTGTATTTTCGAGGACGTCTGGCAGCGTTACGAACGCGCAGGACTGCGCTTTAATCATATCGAGTGCGGTGAACACTACTATCGGGCGCTCTCCTCGTGGGCCGTGTACCTGGCCTGGCAGGACTTTTCCTGGGACGCGTTCAGCTCCACGCTAGGCATCCGCATTCGCCGCGAGAACACGCGTTTTGTCATCTGCCTGCCCACGGGCTGGGGCCTGTTCGAGACCAATCCCGAGGAACGTCTGCTGGCCGGCCAGGTGCGCAAGGGCTCCATGACCCTGGCCAACCTGCTGCTCAAAGGCATCTCCCGCGACGAAGACATAAAAGTATACACCACAGACGAAGAGATCGACATCCGCACCGAGGAATGCATGGACGGCATCCAGATCGAATTCGCCAAGTCCGTTGTCCTGAAAGCAGGCATGAGCCTGGCCGTGGAAGTCGACCAGGGATTTAAAGAAGAAGAAGCGGATGAAGAACAAAACGCCGACGAGGCGGATACAGATTAAAGCGGCACCCAAGATATTATCGGCAAAAGTTTGTTGACATGTGTTAATGGATGCGGTAATATCACACACGGTCGGATGAAACCTACTATCTAACTTTATTTCTAGCTAAACGGTATAAACTCCAGGGGCGGGACGCCCGGTCGCCACTCATTGTGCGCCTGTGATCGCGGGTAGAAAAATGGTCCAGTCGAACGGAACCGACGGTTGTTTGGTCGCTTGGCGCAGCATGTAAAGAACCTTGTTCTTGGTTTCAAAAAAACAACGCGGATGCGGCCATCGGACGAAACCGTTATGAACGATTCGTTGATGCCTTCCATTGCCTGGGCCGACTGGACGTAGAGCGTGGCGAGCGGCCACGACGACCCGCTCTGCCGCGCATAACGGATCTGCCCGATGGAGGCGGTCATGTACGGTGGTTCGATGTCGTGCCATGACGCTAGGTCGGAAAAGACGATATGCGCCGCGTCCCAGCCATCGAGCGCCATGCAAGGATGCCAGCCTGCATGATTGCCGCCGTCGCTGCCGAAATAGTTGTCAGCCGTGGCAGCCAGGGTGGTCCCGTTCCAGGTCGAACCGGCCAGGAAAAAATAGACCAGCTCGGAACGGGCGTCCGAACCGGTGATGACGTTGAAACGCAGGTGTGTGGCAATGGACGGCACGCCGCCGCTGTTGACTTCGATGTCAGGCTCATGATAGGCGGTGTCCAGGCTCCTTTCCGCGCGACGCGAAACGAGCGTGGTGGACCAGACATCCGATCTTAGAACCCTGTAGTAGAGTTCCGCGTTCCAGTAGACATCGTTGCCGAGACGCTCCTGCAGGCTGTAGACGATATGGCAGGAATTGTCGGCCGCGGCAGCCAGGTCGAAACCGATGAAATAACGGTTGGTGTCCCAGTTGATGCCGAATTCCTCGCGCGACCATGCACCTTGGGATCCATGAAAAACCAGCACGCCGTCCTTGTCCTGGCATAAAGTGTAGCAGGCCCTGACCAGCCCTATATGAAATGTGCCCGTGGCGCCCCGGGCAGCGCGAACCGTTAACGTATAGGGCGCCACGTCGCCGAGATCCTCCGCCTGCCAGGCGCCGCCCGTGCGCCACAGGTGGCGCAGCGTATTGGCATCCGTACCGGAAAAAACATGCGCTGTTCCCTGCGCATCATAGACCAGGGCAGGCGTTCCGTTCACCTTCTGGGTCACACCGCCGGCCACAACGCTTTCATCCACTCCGGCAGCGCCGAGCAGGTCGTATTCGCGATACCGCAGGGGCGGAGCATAGGACGCCCCAGCGGCATAGAGTGCGCCGAATTTACCTTTGGGCGTGTAATCCGCCGCGTAGAGCGTGCCGGAGGAACACAGGGCGTTCAGCGTTGTCGTGACGGTTTGACCCGCGACGCGGAAACAGCATGCCGGCCACACCAGACAGCCGGTTAAGAATAAGAAAGACACGTTTCTTTTCATCTTTGTTCGCTCCGGTTATCATATCTATTTGTAAAGATCGATCAGGGAACGGGCCTCGAAGCGCTCCGGCATGGGCGCGTCATACGTGACGGTCCAGGTTTCGCCGGGATGCAGATCGAAAAAGTTATCGATGAAACGGCCTTCGCGCTTTTCTCCATGCGCTTCGAGCCAGACCCACTTGGCAAACACGTCGCTGGATACAGTCAGCGCAACGCTTTCTTTTCCAAACCGATCGCTTTGGTTCCGCACCTGGACGTTCAATAGCGGCACAGGCAGAGGCACGCGAGAGGGATAGCTGTCACAAGGGATCCAGTTGGCGCCTTTACAGAAAACCGGGCGGCCATTAACGCCGGCGAACGTCAAATCCAGGTTCATGATGAACGCTCCATTCTTTTTAGAAACTCGAAGTTGGAAATCCTGAATTCCGGCAAACCATTCACATCGGTTATCATCCGGCCCTGATCGTCAAAGTCAATCAGGATATGGGTGCCGCGCATGTTCAGGTCATGGATGCCGGCACGCAGCAATTTATCTCGGGCAACGCCGAGCAGGAAAATATATTTGCGCTGGTCGATGATGCCCTGGCGATAGGCGCGCAGCGCACCTATGGCCTCGTAAAAACGGTCGTCCTCGGACGCGAGTTTTTCGTCCGGTCCGTTCCAATAGCCCCAGATACCGATATAATCGCGATCTTTGCGCAAGATCGGCGAACCGTCGGGATTACGCAGCCCGGCATGACTTTCGTAGCGCGAATCGTCATAGAGGTGATCGACCGCCTCGGTGGTGGCGCCGGTCATGTAGATGGCGCGCGGGTAGATCGTATCGACCTGGTGCAGCTGCAGCTCCACGGCCAGGGCAACCTCCTCGAATGGGCTGTTGTAGCCGTATTCCAGCACCGTGCGCTCATCGTCCTTGAACGGGTCCATGTCCGGATGCACGCCGACGCGCGAAATTTTCCAGACCAGATGGATGTTATCCTTGGTCACCGTGTAATACATATTGTCGTAGCAGGACAAGCGCAACCGAGGCCTTTGCTCCCAGCGTTCGGGCAGAAAAAATTCGAACAGGGCCGGGTCCTTGCCCACCACCCAGAGCAATCCCTTAGTGCTTTCGGCCTGACCGACTATATAATCGACGCCCATCACGTTGACCTGCCGCAAATGTGCCGGCAACAGCGGTTTGCTTGCCCGCGCAAAGCGGTCGCGCTGACGTTTGTGATAATCCAGCCGCTTGACGCGGTTGATGCGCAATTGTTCCTCGGGCATCTTTTCGAGCAGTTCAAAATCGATCAGGCCGTACTCTACGTTATCTTCCACCTGCCGGTTGACCGCCGCGATCTGTTCCGCGGTGAGAATGATGTGGTGCGGTTTGCGGTCACGGACGCGGAATCCCTCATGCTCCAGCTTGTGTTCGGCGTCCAGCGTCAGCGCCTTGACCTGCTTGGCGTCAAGCAAACCTCGAGCCTGCGCCTCGCTGGCATCGATGCCTTCAAGCCATTCGTAGATCACGGCATAAGAACGGTAGATATCGAGCATGCAATCCTCATGCTGCAGGATCTTGGCCCGCATTTTATACTCGGTCCGACCGGTACGCCACAATTCCTTGTGCTCGTGGGGCACATAGATAGCCAGCGGCGTCTGAACGCACACGACCTCGGGCGTGTGCAGCATCTTTGCGCGCAATTCCTGAACCAAGGCGAATTCCTCGAACGGGCTGTTGAACTCGGCCGACGCCAGTTCATCGTCAAAATCATGGATGGGTACATTCTGGCCCATCCGGTTCCATTTCAAAACAATGTTCAGGTCATGGCCTTCCACGGCGCGGGTACGAATTTTATACACGCAACTTGTACCGGACAAGCGTTCCGAGTTGGCCTTGAACCAGGCCGTATCGGTCCAGTAGTTGGCCGGATCGAGCAGGTCCTGACAAGGTCGGCCATGGGCGGTGATGTAGAGATCGTCGCCGTTGGGATAGGCCAGGTGCGTGTATTCGACATCAAACACACACAGCGTATTGCGGATGGGAGCGCTCATGCCGGATTGCCTCAGTCAAGCGGTTCAACGCCGATCGTGGAGCCCAACCGCGCAACCGCGCCAGGCTCCAGTTGAATGGCGCAGGCCTTGCCACACAGTGTTTCCACGGCCAGTTGCGTTCGCCATTCCGCCTCGCCGGTCACGCGCCCTTTTTCTTCGCGTACAGGTCCTGAATTCCAGACCACGGTCTGGGTGCTGTGGCGCTTTTTCAGGACGATCCGGCGCCGCCAGACAGGATCTTCGATACGCAACGGACCGGGAGACGTGGTGAAAATGCCGGCATAGTGGCCATTGAAATGCAGCGGGCCTTTCAGGATCGCGGCGTCGCTTTCGCGGCGCGCGCCGTCCAGACCGTGCAGGGTTGCGTCTGTAACATCGCCGACATTGAAATAGGTGTGGAAACAATGCTCCAACTCAAACGCCTGCGCGCCGGTATTCCGCGTGACCAGCTCAAGGTCCAGCCGCTGGTCCAGGGTCACGATCAACTCGGCCGAAAAATCGTACGGCCAGTACGCACGGGTCGCTTTGTCAGCCTGCAAACCAAGTCGGCAGATCGTGACCTGATCCGTGGCTTCGCAGCTCAACACAGCCCAGGTGGATTTGCGCGCAAACCCATGGAACGGTCCGCGCGGTTTAGCCGAATCGGTCCCCATCATGAACCAGGGGTAACAGAGCGGGATGCCGCCCCAGGCATCTTTGCCTTGCGCCGGGCAATAGCCATTGAGCCAGAGCACATCGTGCTCCTGCCCGGCAGGCGTGAAGCCGATGAGCTGGGCGCCATACAGGGCGATGCCGGCTGTTGCCGCGGGTGAAGTCAACCGCGCATACGTCACGCCGCCCGGTCCGGTTTCAAAAGTGACCCGGCCTCGCATACCGTGTCGCTCTGCCAAAGTTTTTGCATCTATATTCATTATTTCTTGTTTAATATGACAGTCAGGTCTAAAAGGCAAGGTTTTTCCTGCCAAGGATAGCCTCTAATTTTGCAGCCAGCGAATTTGACAAAGCCCAGCGGCTGGCGTAAATTGTATATAAGTTATGGTACATTTTTTAAAATCACAGTTTTTTGATTATTGAAAAAGGACACAGCATGTGTAAGGAAACAAATGGGTTCACTTTGGTCGAACTCCTTGTTGTCATTGCCATCCTGGGCATGCTGGTGGCTGTGGTCATGCCAGCCATCAGCGACGTCATTTTTCGCGGACGGCTGACCAAAAGCGTCTCCGAGATGAGCACGCTCTATAAATTCCTGCGCGCCAAAGAATCTGAATCGATCTACAATTACATGATTGAAATTGTTCCTTCCTATGGTACGCCATCCAATCCTATAAGCAATGTGTGGGACAACTCCACCGATTACTTTGCCTTTTTTGTCACCAACCGGATGGTGATCAATGTTAAGCCCAGTTTTTTCAGCGCCCAGGGCATGATGCAGGCGGAGAGCTGGCATGAGTTCGCGAGTTCCCGAGGACTCTACAATGCCTGGTGCGTGGTTTCCGATTGCGACGAACCGCATTATCCAGAGACCGGACCAATGCTGTTCAGCCGCAACCTGGGACAGGGTATGTCCGGGTTTTTTAACCTGAACGATCCCATCGACTGTCTCGATACTGAATTACCGCCGAACCAGGTCGGTGGGGAGCCGTTTCGTCAACGCGGCTTCGTGTACTTGACCAAAGGCGGCGCCGCTTTTGCATTGTTCAAAGACGACATGAAAACCAAGAACTTCACCAATATGTTTAAAGTCGTTGATCTCAATAACCGCGTCCTGACCAACCGCTGCATCCGCCCTACCCCGTAGCGCATGCAGCGAAACGACCGGGTATAAAACCAAGTCGCTTCGCAGAACTATATCGGCTGTTTATCAGAGCTTTTTCTGCTCAAAGAACCAGAACAGCCCCAGGAACACCGCGGTGAAAAGCAGTATTAGCACCCAACGGCTGACATGCAGGATCTCGTACAGCGTGATCTTGCCGAATGAGCCCCAGGTTAACACCGAAGCTTTCATCGCCGGATACACTTCCGCATACAGCGCCGCACCGATCAGCATACCCAATACAGCCCAGATCGCGTGCCAACGTCCTTCGGCCACCGCGCCCACCGAAGTGCCCGGACAATATCCCATCAGTGCCCAACCCGCGCCGAAAAGCACGCCGCCGATCAGGTTGGCGACCAAACTGGTGGCTTTCACTTTCAGCGCGACCAAGCCCAGGCTTTCCAGCAGGTTGATGCCGATCATGCCAACAATAATCGCTGACAACATAAACTTGAGGATGGTCATGTCCTTGAGCAGCATGGCGCCCACCTGTTTTTCAAAGCGCAGCACACGTCCCTGCTGCAACAGCGCACCAAACGCCACACCTGTGATCAATCCCAGTATCAACGAACTCATTGCACACCTCCTGTCTGTTTATAGACGAGATGCGCCACCAGCACGCCGGCTCCGAAAAAGCCGGCCATGGCAAGGTAACCGCTGACCGAGAGCTGCATCAACCCGCTCATGCCATGACCGCTAGGGCAGCCGCCGACTAGTCGCGCACCGAACATGGCCACCACACCGCCAAGCAAAGCGCCGATGGCCCTTAAACCTATACTGCTGCCAAACCGTTCGCGCCAAACCGGCGGAACATGTTCCAGCTTAAAGCTTTTATCAACCAGCGACGCAGCCAGCGCACCGATGAACACGCCGACAACCAGCATCATCTGCCAGTCGACACTTACCTTTTTACTCTGATAATAAGCATTGTTGGCCACATGCTCCGGTGCAACGGACTGCTCAATCAAACCGGCCGCGCGCACAAACGTCGTCGATGCGCCCAGATACTTGGGCTTGCCCAGCGCCCAGGTCGACACCGCCACGGACAACACAGCCAGCAACCCGGCCAGTGCACCTGTGACATAGGGTCTCAATTCGGTTTTCATGATGGATCCTCTTCCTCTTTGTTGTCTTCGTGTTCCACGACATCATTGCCGTCCGCATGCCTTGGTTCCGGCGCCGCGCTTCTATAAAGCGACATGGCCAGCAGAATGCCCATCAGGCCGCCATAGACTGCACCGCGGAAAGGATTGGCGGTCAGCGGGCAAGCGCCCGAAGTGCACTGGCCATAGTAACCCATGGCCGCACCTACACCCAGGCCCACAATCGCACCGATTGAAATGCGCATGATCATGATTCTTTTTCCTTATGTTCAGAGGTTATCCTTCGTCCAGCGTCTGTTCCAGGGCGGCGACCAGGTCAGTCTCAGACTGCACTCCAACCCATTGCTGTACAGGTTTGCCGTCCTTAAAAATCATCAGCGTGGGCACGGAGCGCACACTGTACTGGACTGCGGTCTGCATGGCATCGTCAATATTGACCTTGGCCACCTTGACGTTGCCGCCCATGCACTCAGCCACCTTTTCCACAATAGGCCCCTGCATCTTGCAAGGCCCGCACCAGGTGGCAAAGAAATCCACCAGCGTAACGCCTGCGGCAATCTGACTGGCAAAATCAACGTCTGTAAGGTTCACTACACGGTTCGACATGGTTTAATTCCTTTCTATGTATGGTTATCGTTTGCGATTATATATGCAGGAACTGCGCCAAAACGCTTCCGTCGGCGATGATTAAGAGTTTTATTTGGTTTATCTTCCTGTATTTCAAGCAATTGCGCATATTAATCTCTCCCTTGTCATCTAACAAATCAAAGCAGCAGGTGTTGCACAAAAGTGCTGCACGCAACAGTTCATACAATACTTGCAACGCATGCAGCATGTTTATGACATCGATGGTTTCGAAGGAATTGATGGATACGAATTGCGTTATTCTTGAATCTATCGATTCACTTGATTTCATCGATTCTATCGAAAACGCGGAACTATGCGCTCGCAAAGCCGTCCAGCTGCTGGCGCAGGCGGTAGGTCCAGGGCAAGGGCAACTCAGCGTAAATCCGTGGTTCCGCGGTCAACCAGATGACGGCTGCGCCGTTTTGATGCAATTCCTCGACCGCAGCAGCAAAGCTGGCAACATCCCGTTCCGGGATGGCGCGGCAGGGCATTTCCAGGATGAGCAGTTGCGGCTCGCCCATAAAGGCGCGGATCCATTGCGCTTTCTGAAGCAGGTCCTGCGCTGTCCAGACCGACCGGTCTTCAGGCGCCTGGCTCAGGTTGAAGCGCTCGGCCCACTGTTGGGCTTCCTGTTCCAGTTCATGCTGCTTTCTGTGGGTGTGGTAGCGCTGGGCCA
>CAZOLK010000187.1:0-10870 GCA_964580325.1 uncultured Verrucomicrobiota bacterium
CCGATAAGGAATCTTCTTGCGGGATCGCGGGATCTTTAATTTGGGACTTTTAGCTGGAATGAAGCCTGGACTACGAACCTTATGCAATAGCGCGCCACGGATATACACGAGCAGCAGCGTAACGGATAGGCAAAATAGGCTTTTCCATAAATTTGGGTGCGCTTACCGAATGAATCTTGGCGATTCGATAAGTTGGGGTCTTGACGTCAAGGGCTCAGGGCTCCAGCAGAACTCTGTAAAAACGCATGGACACGGCATTGCTCGAAAGTACGATCCAGAGAAACGGCGCTGACCCGAAATTGGTTCGCAGGACAGGCGTCCAGCCCGCAGCGCCGCACAGGTTGGAACTCGCTTCGATCCTGTAATCCAATCCTGTGTCACCCGCGAACAGGAAATTGAGATGGGCCGGGGACACGATGGAGAGGCCGTCGCATTGGGGCACGACTGGCACGAGCGCGCGCACGATGCCTTCGGTATCCAGCCGACTGGTATCCAGCACCATGGCGGGTGCCAACCCCGTGATGGTCAAGTTGCTGAACGATCCGGTCAAAGCGTTGAAGTCGAGCAAGTCAAACAATGTCCCCGAAACGGGCGTGTAACACCAGCTCCAGGCACCCGCTGAAAGCCAGCTCGTCGATGTCGACCAGTTGATCGAATCCGGTCCCGGGATTGGGGCCGTCGATTTCCAGCAGCAGCGTGCTGTTGTGACTGAACGTAAGATTACCGCCGCCGCATTGAATGAGTTCCGGACTGCTCCCAGGCGAAAAGCCCTGGTTAAAGGTGATGTTGCCGCTGAACGAACCGCTGCCGCTCACCATGTCATCGAATACCAACGCGGTCTCGACACCGGTTGGACCGTTCACCGTGCCGTCGTTTCGCATGTCCCCCTGGAGCATGGCTTGGCCGCTGGCCGTAAGGGTTTCGCCGGCATCGACGCGCAGGCCGTTGACGCCGGTGAGTTCGCCGCCCGCGTCCAGTGTTGTCGATACGCCGAGTTTTGCCCGGTTTGCGTCCAGCAGGATCACTTGGCGCGCGCCGACCGTCAGCGCGCTGTCCACATCGTAGCCCACGGTGCTGGAGGCATCGCCCAGGATCAGAGTTCCATCCGCCCGGATCATGCAGGCCGTACTGACAGGACCCCGAGTATGGAACCGGCGCCGCTGACCGTATGCACGGCATCCAGGTTCAGGCCATTGACCGGCGCTGCCGCTTGCAAGAGTGAGGGCGCCGGCGACCGTCAGTTTCTTCGTGCCGGAAAGGGTTGCGCTCTCCAGCACCTGACCCGAAGCGAGGGTGAGGTTGTCCCGGAAAGCGAGTTCGCCCTCTGACCAGGCAAACGCGCCGCCGCAACCCGTAAAGCGGGACAACGTCAGCAAACCGTTATCCAGGCGCAGCGTACCGTTCGGCCAGAGGGTCACCGTATTGGCCACATCGACCTTGGCGCCGGCTTTGAGGAATACCGTGCCGCTCCCGCCGGCTGACGATGCATTGCCGCCCACATTAAGACCGTTATCGATGAGCACGCTTGCGCTGTCCACGGTAAAGATTCCTTCGGCGCCGGCGTTGCTGCCCACGTGTATATTGCTGCAGGACAAAACAGCGCGGTTGCGCACGGTGCAAACGCCCCGAGTCTTTTCGCCGATCTCGATGCGACCTGGATGGGTCCAGGTCCTATCCGCGTCGTCAAGCACGACCACGGAATCCTCCAGGCCGTTGCGACCGAGATAACAGGACTGCCCGCTTCCGGTACCGCGTAAACTCGCACCGTTGCTGGCCGTGAGTTCGGCTTTTCCATCCCAGCCCACGACGAAGCCGCCGTCGTACAACCAGGCGCCGCCATCGAGCGCTACCGTGCCAATGCCGGACAGGAATCTGCCGATAATGGAGAGCTTATCCACGTGTACACTGCCTCGGGATTTCACCGTCAGCGTGCCTGTCCCGAAACGACCAACCGTAAATTCGTCGATTATATGGAAACTGCCGTTACTGACGATCAAGGTCCCGGAAGACCCGTTCTGCTGACCGATGCTGGCCTGAAACGCAGGTCCCAACGCGCCGCCATCGGTCAGCACGACCTGTGCGACAGCGCCATTGGTTCGCCCGATCTCCAGGGTAAAAGTCGTGTTGGTCGAGCAGGTCAAAGCTAGATTCGTGGGGATTGCCAGCGTGAACGTATCCGTGTTCACACGGAATTTCTGAACCTGTTCGCTGGCGCTCAACGCAACGGTATAGCCGCTTGCACCCAGGCTGAAGTATGCCATGTCATTGATGCCAGGCACGCCCGCGGGATTCCAGTTGCCTGAAAAACCGAACACCCCTCCCGCAGGTTGGCTCCATTCGTACGTGGCCGCCATAATCCTCCAGGCATGGCAGACGATTTCTGCAATAATCGTATACATAAATTCTGCAATGTAATAATTATTTGCAGCGGCACCGGGAAGTCAAGCCAAAAAGAAGACAGCAAAGTTTCGCGGGTGTACTTGAGTTCCGTGATCTTTGAACCAAATCTTGTTTCAACCATCGATGCCATCGATGAACACCGACAAGAAAATCTTGCTTTTTACATAGGTGCATAAAACAGGCGCCGCGACTTGACCGGCAAGCGGCATTCGCCTATGCTATCTAGCATCGAATCGGATAAAGGAAAGAGCAATGAAACACTACTTGATCGGCATGGATAGAACTGTTTGCCTCGATCGCGCAACACCCATGATCGCTGGCCGTTCATCGGACAGTTTCTGGATGTTGAGCGACCCTCGTGCGTCGCGCCAGCACGCCCGGTTCACCAGCAACGGTCGGACCTGCAGCCTGCGCGACCTAAATTCCAGCGGCGGCACCAGGGTCAACGGCAAACCCATCGAAGCAATCAACCTGCGTCACGGTGACGTGATCCAGATGGTTTCGCATAATTTTGTCTACTGCCACACAGACGATCCCGCGGAGCTGGAACGTTTGGAAACCTCGCTGCGTTCCGGTGCCAAGGCAGCGATCACCCTGACGGGCAGCGCCATCAAGGATGCCGCGCCCAATTCGGATTTCAGCGGTTCGTTGAGCAAGACCGAGTTATGGGAGGTGTGCCAGTTGATCGAAGGCAGTGGCAAAAACGGCCGCCTGACCGTGCGCGACCGGCAGGAAAAAGGCGTGCTCTACTTTCGCGGGGGCCTGGTCATCGGTGCCGAGTTTCACGAAGAACACGGCATCCCGGCAGCCAAACGCGTAACGCATATGCGGCAGGGACACTTTGCGTTTTCCCACGGTGACTTCTCGCCACAACAACCGCTGAACACCCCTCTGATGACCCTGGCCTTGATGGCCCTGGCACAGGGTGAAAGCGGCTCGCTGGACATCGATGCACTGGACACCGTTTCGCTATAGCATTTAACCTGAAATTCCATCGAAAAAACGACGACCAATTGCCTCGACGCGTTGCTATTTATCAGAAGTTCAGTTTAACGCAGAAGAAAGCCATGAAATCTCGGATTCGGCGACGAATCTCGCCGCTCATAAACCACCGATGCCACCGATAAACACCGATAAGAAAAGATATCTCCGATACAAGCATCGATGTTCATCGATGGCCGCCCTTACATCTATCCCCCTTTTTCTTGATCGATAGAGTCGATAGAATCGAAAAACTCGCCACCCGCCACTTGCCACCCGCCAATCCTTTACTGCACCGGCGCCAGCGCTTTCTCTTCACTGACCTCCGATTCCTTGCGGTTGTTGAACTTGACGGACACGATTTTGGAAATGCCGCGTTTTTCCATGGTAACTCCGTAGAGCGCGTGGGCCGCGGCAATGGTTTTCTGGTTGTGGGTGATGACCACGAACTGGGAGCGTTGCAGGAATTCCTGGACCACCTCGACAAAGCGGCCGATGTTGGCTTCGTCCAGGGCTGCGTCCAGTTCGTCCAACAGACAGAACGGACTGGGTTTGACCTGGTAGAGCGAGAAGAGCAGTCCCACAGCGGTCATGGTCCGTTCGCCACCGGAAAGCAGCGAAATGTTCTGCAGCTTTTTACCCGGCGGCCGGGCAATGATCTCGATGCCGCAGTCCAGGATATCCTCTTCGTTCATCAGTTCCAGCCTGGCGGTGCCGCCGCCGAACAGCTTGCGGAACATGACCTGGAAGTTCTCGTTGACCTTGTTGAAGGTTTCGGTGAACATCTCGGTGGTGGTGTTGTTCAGGCGGCGGATCATGTCCAGCAATTGCTGTTTGGCTTTGACCAGGTCGTCCTGCTGCTGGGTCATGAAGCTGAACCGCTCTTCCAATTCGCGGTGTTCCTCGATGGCGACCATGTTGACCGGGCCAATGGATTCCAACTTGACCCGCATATCAGCCACTTGTTTCTCCAACACCTCGCGCGGTAGCCTTTCGCCGTCTTCCCATTCCGGCTCAGGCGTTTCGCGCAGTTCCTGCTCCGTGATCTTATAATCGTCAACCATGCGCTGGACCAGGTTCTCGCCGCGCATCCGGTACTGGGTCAGGGCCACATCGCCTTTGGATTTCTCATCCTGCAAGCCTTGCAATTGGGCGCGCTGCTCGCGCAAACGGGCTTCCAGCAGGTCCAGCTCTTCGGTACGCTTCTCTTTCCTGGCCTTGGCCTCGCCGTGGCGCGTGTTGTGCAGGTCGATCTGGTCCTGCAAAGGCTCCAGGTTATCGCGCCCGGCTGCAATGGCGCGGTGGAATTCCTTAATCCGCTCGCGGCAGGTCCGAATATTCTTTTCTTGATCTTCGATCCGTGTGGTCAATTCAGCAACACGCGTCAGCAACGATTCGCGCTGGGCACCGAGGTGTTCCTGCTCGCGCTTCTGTTCGGCCACGCGCACGCGTCTGTCCGTTACCTCGGCGATCCGGACGGAGCGCTCTTCTTCCAAAGCCTTGAGCGCTTCGGTTTCGCAGGCAATCTCGTCGGCCAACTGGGCGCGGCGCTGCTGGACCAAGGCCAGTTCCCGCTGCATCTCGTCGTGTCGCTCTTGCGCCCGAGGATCCTGCCCATGGACTTTCTCCAATTCCGCGTTCACCTGTTCGAGCCTCCCGGTCACCTGGTGAAAGGCGCGTTTCACGGTCTGGTGCTCGCCTTCGATCAGGGCCAGGGCCCGACGCTGTTCGTCCATACCGGCTCTGGCGACGAGCAGCTCCTCCTCGTGCAGCGCGGCTTGGTCAACCAAAGCTTGAACCTCTTGCTCCAGTGCGGCGATTGTGCAATGCAACTCATCGTGCTCCTTGCGCCAAGCATCGAGTTGCTGGCGGCGAGCCACGGGATTGTCGGCCTTTTCGTCCCTGCTCCAGCATTCCAGCACGCCGCTGCCGTCCATGAGCAGGCCATCCGGCGTAACCCAGATGGTTCCGCGCCCCTGCACCTGCTCAGGCAACGCATTGACCACACGCACCCGGCCCAGCAGACGTTCCGCCAACGGGCGTACCCGCGCATCGAAAACCACATGTTCAAGCAGCGATACACCTGTCTGGTCAACCAGTTCCTTTGACGCTGGGACAGCCGACCAGTTGACCGCCAGCAGCCTGACCGCGCCGGCCTGGCGTGCCTTAACCGCGGCGAGGCAACGCAGGGCCGCGGCGCAATCACGCACCAGCACTGCGTCCAGCCAGGCGCGCAATACCGCTTCCATGGCTGTGGCATACCCCTCCTCCGGCCGCAAATGATCGGCCAGCGCACCCAGCACACCGGACCGGTCAACATCGCCGCCGGCATCCTCCGCTTTGGGATCCTTATCTCCGAGCAACAGCCGCGCGCCGCTGGAATAGCCCTTGGACGCTTTTTCATTGCGCTCCAGCATATCGATGCGCGCCCGCACACCGGCGGCTTTACGGTGCAGATCCTCGCCCTGCCTGGTTTTGTCCTGGCGCACAGCGGATACGGTCCGCTGCTCTTCCGCAATGGCCTGCAACGTGGAGTTCGCTTCCGCGATCGACACGCGAAGCTCTTCCATGCGCAGGGTCAGGGCGGCGCACCGTTCATCGTGGGCTGCGGCCTGTTCCTCCAAGCCGGCTTTCTCGGAAAGCAACCGTTCGCGCTGGATCACCGTGGCCCGCTCTTTATTATCCAGGTCGGCCAGGGCATCGTGCAATGCTGTCTGACGCCGCTCCTTGACCAGAGCTTCATCGCGCCAGGCCTGAACCTGCTGGTTGCGCGCACGCAACGTACGTTCCACTTCTTCCAGGCAAGCAGCGCTCTCGTCCAGATTCCGGCACGCCGCATCCCTACCGGACGCGGCCTGGTTGACTATCTGCTCAACTTGTTCCAGGGTCAACTGGTGCATAGCCGCCTGCTCCTGGGCGGCAGCCGCATCGCGCGTATCGCGTTCCACGATCTCGGTCATCTCGCGAATCCGGTCCGTATTGACCTGGATCGACTCATTGGTCTTCTCCAGTTCCATGGTGCACAGGACCATAGCCTCACGCGCATCATCAATTTCGCGCTCGATCACGGCCATATCGCGCCGGATCGCACTGTGCCGGGCTTCGTCCTGCTCCGTAGCGCGACTGAGTGCGTCACTATTTTCGCGCACTTGCTGCAAGCTTTTTTCAAGGACATTGATATCGCGCGTCAATTCCTCCAGCCGCTCACGCGTCAGGAACAGGTCCATACCGCGCAGCTTTTCGCGCAACGCCTTGAACCGGCGCGCCTTGCCGGCCTGACGCTGGAGCGAGTTGATCTGGCGCCGCACCTCTTTGATGATGTCATTGAGTCGTTCCAGGTTGGCCTCGGTATGTTCGAGCTTGCGGATCGCCTCTTTTTTGTCCGCTTTGTATTTGGTAATGCCGCTGGCCTCCTCGAACACGGAACGGCGGTCCTCGGGTCGCGCGCTGAGAATGCGGTCAATGCGCCCCTGTTCCATCAGCGAATAGGAATTGGTGCCGACGCCGGTATCCATGAACAGCCGGTTGATATCCTTGAGCCGGCACGGCTTCTTGTTGATCAGGTACTGCCCTTCGCCGGACCGGAAGACGCGGCGGGTAACCGTGACTTCATTAAAATCCAGGCCCAGGCTCTGCTCGCAATCGGCTAGGGTCAGACATACCTCGGCCATACCCAGCGGCTTATGGTCGTCGGTCCCGTTGAAAATACAATCTTCCATTTTAGCGCCGCGCAAGGCCTTGGCGCTCTGCTCGCCCAATACCCAGCGAATAGCATCGGACACATTGCTCTTCCCGCAGCCGTTGGGTCCTACAATAGCAGTCATGCCCGGCTCGAAATCCAAGCGCGTCCGTTCCGCAAAGCTTTTAAAGCCAATAAGTTCCAATCGTTTTAAATACAATACTAACTCCCCCCCCACACAAAATCTTAACGGAAGAATAGCACGGCTGTGCGGGAAACGCAAGATGGAAGAAGATGCAGGGAACACGGAGGAGGGCTATCGATGAATTCGAAAATAATCGTAATCCGCTATCGCACCGCCTTGTCGTTTGCCCATCGCCGCGATTGAAAAACCTAATCGTTTGACGTTTGACTTGCAAAAGGATATACGGACGATGCCAGCGGATTCAGACGACAGCCGGAATCAAGATCCAATATCCAATGTCCAAGGAAAGGAACAAAGGAGACGCCACCCGAAACCTGATTTCAGATGGCCAACCAACACTCGACACTCTCCCCTCGCCACTCTTAACAAAAAAGCGGACGCCTCTGGTGCGTCCGCTTGCCCATTCCGGGATCCGAGTGTTTTATTCCATCTGTTCGCCTTCGCCGCCATCGCCTTTGCCTTCGGCTTCACCAGCGCCGCCGTCAGCGCCTTCCTCAATGGATTCGATCTTCATGAGCATGGTTTGCTTTTTGCCTTTGCGTTCCATAACCTTGCCCTTGCCGACAATGGTCACTTCTTTATCCACATACTCACTCAGGTCAACGGCATCCTCGCCTTTGGCCTTGGGCAATTTGATTTTCGCGCCGTCAGCCGTAGTGAGCATAAACACCGTCATGGTTTTCTCACCATCTTTGCTTTTCCTGGTCATCTCCTCCTGGGTTACCGTACCAGAAATCGTGATGTCCTGCTGTGCGCCGCCTTTGCCGCCCTTTTTCGCGGCCGAAGCTTCCAGGCAAACCGTCAGACTGGCCACTGCGATACCTACCATAATCCACTTATTCATTTTCAACTTCTCCCTATTGATCTTGGCACCATTGCCCTAACCGCCGGGACCATCCCGGCAAAGCACTCATACATAACTGCAAAAAGCATGTCTGTGTCAGCATAAGCATTGAATCGTTCAACCGCGGTCCAGGTATTCACTCTCCACACCTTCGCCATCCGCATGGCGCGCTTTCTTTTTCGACTCGATCTTAAGCTTTTCCTGCGCGATCTGCTCCTGCGTTTCATCGACCAACGCCTCTTTATCATCCTGCTGTTTCTGCCCTACTCCGTTCATGGCATTTTTCTCCTAAAAAATCCGTGGGTCACACAAACATATACTGCAAATTGCATGCCAATGCTTTGTCAGGCTTTTTGTCCCCAGGCATTTTATCGCGCCGATCATCCCGCACGCCCCACTTTTGTCTCAAATAAAGATGGCTGACGGGCGAAAAAGATGTATAGTAACTGGAATATTTTTTTCCGATTCGCATGTCGCATCGGAAATATTTTGGGATGGGCAACCTATGTTGGTACGATTGGTAACGGCCATAAAAGAATCGGTGGAGCGCAAACGCCTATGCCGCCTGTTGCGCGGCAAAGATGCGTCGATCGAGAACTTGAGCGGCAAGCAACTGACCTGGAAAACCATTTGCCAGGTCCATTGCGATCTGTTGGCGGTCAGCCGTTCGTTAATCCCTGAACCGTTCGGCAAACACATTGCGTCAATAACGGAAGGCGACAATGCGCCGGCCCTACTGATCCTGACTGATCGTGAAGACTTGGAAGAACAGGCCCATTTCCGTGCGGCCGGCGCCTTGCTGAACCTGAACCTACACCTGCCGGATCCGGTTTTTGCCGAAATGCTGGAAACCTCGCTGGCAGAACGCATTGCTTATTTGAACAAAGCCATGGTCGCCAAACGCGCTGTGCCGCGACCGCATTTATCGGACTTTGTCTCCTCAAGCCCGGCCATGAAAGCGTTCATGAAGACCGTGCATCAGGTCATGGACAGCGACGTGCCGCTGCTGATTCTGGGCGAAACAGGCGTGGGCAAAGAACGTTTGGCGCGCGCCATCCACGGGGCAGGCAAACGGGCTGAGGCCCCTTTCATCACGCTTAACTGTGGCGCTATCCCAGAAAACCTGATCGAAAGCGAACTGTTCGGCCACCGCGAAGGTGCCTTTACCGGCGCCACCCGCGACCGGCGTGGCTGCTTTGAACTGGCCCATCGCGGCACGCTGTTCCTGGATGAAATCGGCGAGATGCCGCAGCACCTGCAAGTCAAGCTGCTGCGCGTATTGGAAGACATGGAAGTCAAACCGGTCGGCTGCGAACGGCCCCTGCACGTCGATGTGCGCGTGATGACCGCGACCAACCGCAACATCATCCAGGAAGTGGCGGACAAACAGTTCCGCCTGGACCTCTACTACCGTTTAAGCGTGATCAAGCTGGAAATCCCGCCATTGCGAGAACGCCGCGAGGACATCCCTACCTTGACGCGTTCATTCGTGGAACAACTCAGCGCCCGGCTCGGGCGCGAAATCGAGGAGGTCTCCGCCGAGGTGCTGGACGCTTTCAACGCCTACGAGTGGCCCGGCAACGTGCGCGAGTTGATCAACGTGCTCGAACGCGCTATCCTGATCAGCGATACGCGAGAAATCCGGCTGGACAACCTACCTGACGAATTCCGAATGCTCGATCCATCCCGACCCGCTCCGCGACGGCACAACGCCAGTTTACTACCCACGGACTGGCGCGATAAAACACTGAAACAAGTGCGCAGGTCCATAGCTGATTGCTGCGAAAAGGAATATTTGACGCGCATGCTCGAAGACACCAGGGGCAGGATCAGCGAAACCGCCAGACGCGCGGGCATCCAGCCGCGTTCGCTCTTTGGCAAAATGCAGAAACATGCATTGCGCAAAGAGGATTTCAAAGATTGACCGCCATATTGCGTCGCCTGGCAGATGTTCGATTCGATACTAAAAGGGTTCACGGGAAAATAACATGACATTTTGCGGAGTCAAGTTGCCCAGCCAGCAAGACGCAAAAACGCAGGAATATTGGAATATTTCGAGATTTTGCAACGCCATTGGATGGGATAGTTGGCCCTCAAAATGGCATGTAAGTTATCGCAGACGATGGTCTCGTGAATATGCGCCACATTGGCGCTTGCGGAAAATAAAATGCCTATCAGGAGGAATGTCCACACCTGTGGAATCCTGGCTTGCGAGACGAAAAAGACACCACGACTTGCCTTGTAACAGTGATTGATATCGCACGCGACCGCTCGATTAAGCCTTATTTGTCCGGCGCGGGGGGTGGAATGTCCATTTGGTCGACCTCCGGTTCGAGGCGGTGGGTTCGGTCGTCGGGCAGGTGGACCTCGGCCCCTTGGTTCTTGGGGTTGCGGATTTGACCGCCGACGAGTTCGCCGTCTCGCCATTGGAGGTCGACCTCGAAGCCGCCGCGGGCTATGAGTCCCTTGACCTGGCCCTGGTTCCAGGGCTTGGGGAGGGCGGGCAGCAGTTGAAGGATTCGTTCGCCCTTGTCGTTGGTCCGATGGCTTTGCAGGAGCATCTCGGCCATGGCGGCCGGGCCGCCGAAATTGCCGTCGACAATGATCGCCGGACTGTAAAAGCAGATCAGGTTCGGCAACGGGGTGCGGGCCATCAGGGCTTCCAGGCATTCGTTCGCTTTCTCGGCGTCGCCGATGCGCGCCCACAGCGAGGCGGGAAACGCGGCGAAGGTGCCGAGCTTGTCGTGTCCGCTGTTCCAAC
>CAZOLK010000188.1:0-10839 GCA_964580325.1 uncultured Verrucomicrobiota bacterium
GGTATATATCTTAACATCGGTCGATTATTGTCCAATCATTGGGGAATACCTCAGTAAGCAATCAAGCTCTCGCTGAATGTAGCGCGTATTGGTTGTTATCGACAGTGGGCGTGACGCCGACGTTTTCACCATTTATTTTTGCTTTTTACAAACTCCTGCACTATTTTTATCTTAACCCATTTGGGATTCTCTTTGTGTTCAAAATTAAGGTTAGTATAGTATGAAAAGAAACAATAACTATGTAATGCCATGTATGATGATGTTTCTGGCGGTTGTCAACGCCAACAGCCAATCGACCTTGTTCTATGACGAGGGCGGCAATCCAGGTTGGGGAAATGCAACCGCATGGGGGCTTGTTGATGGTATGTTTGATTAGGTTTGGGAGGATGGTAATGCCGCTTCATTCAATCCGACCACACCGCTGAACGTGAACAACAACGCCGACCGCACCCTGACTGGGCTAATCAACAACGGCGGAGACACCCTCACCCTGACAGGATCGGGTGTCTTCCTGAATATTGACGGTGGCCAGATCGAAACTTTGAGCGACCTCGTACTTGCCGCATGTATGCTGCAAGGCGATTTCACCAAAATCGGGGCCGCGGCGCTCATCTTCGACAGCCACCTTAAAGCCTATAGCGGGACTGCGACCATCGATGCGGGAACCTTGTCGGTGATCGAGCGCGAATCGATAGACACGGATGCAAACATCACCATCAATAACGGCGCTGTCTTTTCAACAGGCGGCGGCAGCACTGAACAATCCAAGTATATGGGGACGCTGCTGATTAACAGCGGTGGCCAGGCACTGCTCGGAGGCGCAAATAACGACTTCACCTTTCTTTCCGTTACCAACCTGTCCGGCAGCGGTATAGTTTCTCCTGGGGGCAACAATGACCGTGCCCGACTATTCTACATTGATCAACATGTGGACACCATTTTTTCCGGAACCATCAACGGACGGGGCGCGGGAAATCAGAAGCTGAGGATCTTGATCAGAGGTTCAGGCAACTTGACGCTGACGGGTGACGTGGGCGAATCGAGTTGCTTTAAAACCACAACGACAATTCAAGGCGGCGGAGGGCTATTCATCCAGACGTCCAACACGGGTTTCGGCGACGGATCCGCGGGTTCTAGCGCAATAACTCCGGGGCTGGTTGGAGTCGCCATAGATGTGACCAACGGTGTACTTGGCGGAACAGGGACCATCAAAGCGACAGGAGGCGACGGTGTAGTTATCGCCCAAGACGGCAAATTGGCGCCCGGCTCCACGGCCGCCGGTTCCATAGGCTGTCTCACTTTCGATCTGGACAGCGGCGCCCTCGATCTCGATTCGATCGACTCCGGTGCGCTGCAATTCGATTTGGGCGCACCCGCCACACCGGGAACAACGTATGATCAAATCGCTATCACGAACGGATCCGTGATCCTGGACAACCTTGCATTCGGCGATTTCAGCTTCACCACCCAACCTGGTTTTACCAGTGGAACATACGATCTCATCACAGCCGCGGACGGGTTTGAGAACGGCCTGAGCACCGATTGCATCGGCATGCTGGATCATCATTATACCGGGGTGTTGGAAATGGAGGGCAACACGATCAAACTCAACGTCTATCCATCCGGCAGCGTTATGGTTATCGATTGAAACAAGCAGTCATCTTGTCCGTATTCTCAGAGATACGGGAACGAAGCGCCGGAAAAACGGAATCATTGTTGTGAACATAAGGGACATAGCGCAAAAACTCGGTTTATCCACAAGCACGGTGTCTTGTGCCTTGCGCGGAGTTGGTCCAATGTCCGCGAAAACCCGAGACGCTATGACAACGAAACTGCCGTGTATTTTCTTGGTTTGTGGTCAAATGTTCGTAGTCCAGGCTTTAGCCTGCCAGGATTATGCTGGAAACATAATACATTGCAAAACAACATAGTGTTGCTTGCAGGCACGAAGCATTCGGCAGGCAAAAGCCTGGACTACAAACATAATCCGACCTCTATATCTGTCAAAATCCACAGCAGTTTCGTTACCCTTGACGAGACGCTCCTGCGTCATATTTATTTGCGGATACTCGGCGGTCGCACGCCTTTCATGCCACGACGATCCAGCTCATTGAAAACCTGGTTCAGTAGCACGATACCCTTTTCGTGCCATTCCTTTTCCGGGCAATCAACCATCTTGTGGGCATAGTAGATGGCGTGCTGCAATTCATAGTTATTGAGGTTTTTGATGTCTTCCGGATTTTTATCCGTGAAATGGAAACCATAGTGCGGGCTGTTCTTATCGGGTGCGGCCGTTTCCGCGGGCGGGGGAAGCGGCTTGCCGGCGCAAACGTCCTTGAGTTTTGCCAACACCTGTTTGGTGGCCTCGATCTCTTTCAGAACCCAGTCGCGGTTGAAGGCGCAAGTCACCAATGGCGGCGGCGGCCAGCGACCGTCCGAGTTAGCCGAGTTGGTCATATGCAGCCAGAATTCGTCCACCAGCTCCTTGTACTCCGCGGCATGCGCCGGATCCTCGACGATGGGCTGATACTGGGTCTTGTACTCGTTGCGCATATCGTTCATGATCGGTTCCCAGGCCATGGCTTCGGGGGTGCCCTTCCAGGCATCGGCCCAGGTACGGTGCCAGGCAAAGCGATCCTCGACAAAGAAGGGCTCCTCAACCGGCTCAATTTCCTCACAGGCTTCTTTGAAGGTCATGGTGCCGCCAAGTTTGAGTAGTTCGCGCAGAAAACTATCGAGCCGTGCAGGCGCATCCGGATCGATTTCAAAACAGCGTGAATAATCGCCCTGGTATTTGACGTAATAGTAACCAGCCGTGCCGCAGTATTCGGCATCGTCGGCCATGACGCAGGTGGCGCCTTCGCCCTTGGTGCCGGACCAGTACTTGATGTTATCGATCACGGATTCAAGAGGTTCGCCGCCACGCAGGTATTTCAACATTTTGCCGACCAGACGGTCGCTGCGGCAGAAACCGTACAGTCCGGGCACCACGTTGCGAAACGGGCGGTGCAGGAACTTGCAGTCCGGATCGAGTTCAAACCACGGCAAATGACCGCCCCATCCAATGTCTTTGGTGCGGTTGCGCTCAACCCAGGCATAATCTTTGTCGCTACAGTTCATATAAGACTCGAAGTCAAGCGTGAGGTATTTGACGCCGGCGCGCTGGAAAGCTCGCGGAACATACTGCATCCAGGTACATTCCGGATTCCAGAAGCTTTCGGCACGCTGCCCGAGATGCTTTTCATAGCTGCGTTGAGCGAATTCGCAGGACCAGTACCCATCCTCTTCCGGCACATTGGCCATGATCGGATGCGAATACGGCGCGCCCATGAATTCGCAACGGCCCTCGGCAATAGCTTCTTTGAGTTTACCCAGCACATCAGGGCAGAGTTCCGCAATCATATCAATGGTGTACCCGGAGGCTTCGAACACAAACTTGGCTTCCGGATACTTCTTGTAGCAATCCAGAATCACTTCATAAGAAGCACGAATGACCCGCTCATAATTCTCGGGAATGAGAAAGGCATAATTCAGGTTTGCATGATAAATTTTAATATAATTCATTTAATATCCCTCATCGTTTAAAAACAGACATACCGGCTTCATGAGACTTTACTCAATGTGAAGGGTAAAAATAAGTAACTCCTTTCGCATTATCAAGTTCAATATAAAAAAAACACGCGATGACGGAATTCAGATTTCGGATATTGGATTTTATGGATTTCGGGGATGATTTTCCTGCCCTAATGGCCAACAGAAAAATAACATGCCATTTTGAGGACCAACTATCCCATCCAGCGGCATTGCAAAAACTCGAAATATTCCAATCAGGATTGGCTGTCTATCGATCTCGCTATGGCTGTCGCGCGCCGAAACCGAAACACTGTCCCTACCAATGGATGGTGTTTCAGCGCAAATCGATTACCTCGCTACACGTCAGCCTGAGCGTCAAGTCCCCCTATAAAACGGCATTCTATTTTATTTTCAGATATTGCACCAGTTATCAGTGAGCAGTTATCAGTAAGATGCGCATAAAAATCACGGGTCGCGGCGCAGGCTGGGAATTACACGACTCATATGGGTGAGGGCCTGCTGAACTTCCGCTGGGTTGGCATACCTCTTGTGCTGTAGGAGCGGTCCGAACACCTCGGGATTGCCGGCCAGCAAAGCGATGTCCAGCAGCGTGCTCCTGCTCGTGCGGAACCGTTGTACGGCGCGTTGTTGTTCTTCGGGCCGCGACCGCCCCAGCAGCAGCAATGCGCCCAGCGCATCGTCGCCAACCTCGCCTTCCGTGGCCGACAAATCGCGTAAAACCGGCTCTGCATAATCCAGGGCGCCGATATTCCAGAACGCCAGTGCCTGGATAAAGCGGATCCTCGGTTTGGGCTGCTTCATGCGGCTGACCCTTTCCAATAGCCTGTGCCAGGTTTCATCCTGTAATTCTGCCGGTCTGTTTATGGGCGGTAACAGGGTCATGTTGTAAAAGGAAACCACGGCCAGTTGCAGGGCGCCGGGATGATCCGGGGAAATGGCCAGCGCTTTCCTGGTCCAGGTCAGTGCGGCGACGTCATCGGCCCTATCATCGGCGTTCTGAGCGATCAACAACAGGTCGCGTACCTCTGTCGAGCGATCCGCCACACTGAAAAAGTGGCTGAATGTGAGTGCGCCGACAACCAGCAGGAGCGCCAGGCCGGAGACCAGTGCACGCGGTCGCAACCAGGCGCGCCAGAAAGCCGGCAGCGCCCATCCGCCGACAACAACGCAGAGCAGTGCGGCCAGTGGCAAGCGCGCCCGGGCATGGATATAACCCGAGAGCATGCCCGTTGCATAACAGACAGCGGTCAGGGTCAGAGCACTCGCCCGTGGCGCATCGGTCCTGAATGCCACGGCCAACGCCAATGCGCCGGCCAGCAGCACGATGCCCCAACATAAGGGATTGTAGCGCAAGATCGGGCTGCGCTCCTTGTGAAAGAAATAGGACTTGCCGTCGTATTGCTCGAAGTTGTTAAACAGAAAATAGGCTTTGCGCAACATCAAGCTGGCCGCGGCAGCGGGACGTTCGCGCCATGCTTGTGTTATTTTCCTGCGCCAGAACGGATTCATTTCGGCGCGGGTCACATCGCCGGTATGACCGGTGGCGTCGCGATAGAGCTGTTCGGCTTCTTTGCGCGCAGCTTTACGCGGCTTTGTGCTCTGGGCCAACGAGGGGTCCAGGGGTACATAGTAGCGTCCATGGGCGCCGGGCCGGTTGGCAGCCCACAGATGGAAGGCATCGCTGCGTTGGCCGAAAAACGCCAGACACAGCATTGCGCTCAGCAAGCAGAGCACGCTGCCTACACCACGTCGGGCATACGGTGCGTGGGACAAGAGCGAACCGCATAAAAAAACAGGCCAGGTCCAGAGAAAGAGCGGTTGCAGCGAACTCGCCGCACCCCAACACACGCCGGCCAGAGCCGCGCATGCGACGGCCAATCCATTTCGGCGCTGATCGAAACCGTGAAACAAGCTATACAAGCCGACCATAAAAAAGACAAGGGCCGCCATCACGTCCTGTTCGGGTGCCAGGTGGATGGCCAACGGATACAGGCCATACAACAGCGCTGCCAGGAAGCCTGCGTACCAGGAGCGCCAGCATTCGGCGCTCAGGCCAAAAACAGCCAGGGCACAGAGCGCATGCAGCAGCAAGCCAGCCATGGAGACCTGGCCCAACAGCGTGCTCGCGTACCAGATCTGGTGCAGCCATCCGTACATAAATACGCCAAGCAAAAGCAAGCCCAGCGCACCTTTTTTTTTCTGTATATCGTCTTTCATATAACGCGTAAAAAGATGCGCACAAAACCCGGTTATGTCAATGCCGAATTATCCACTTGCATCCTTTGCTGCTCTTGCCTAGGATCCAGTGACTTTTTTCAGGAGCACACAACTTCATCACCAGAGGATTGTACCATGAATACATACGGCACATTTGACGACGCAGCTCGGGAATATGTGATAACGCGACCGGATACACCTCTGCCCTGGCTGAATTTTCTGGGCCAGGACGAGTTGTTCGGTTTGTGCACCAACACCGGCGGCGGTTACACGTTCTGGAAGGACGCCAAGCTGCGCCGGTTGACCCGCTACCGTTACAACAACATCCCCATGGACCTGGGCGGTCGCTACCTTTATATTAAGGATGGCGAGGACATCTGGAACCCGGGCTGGAAACCGGTAAAGGCCGGGTTGGACCGCTACGAATGCCGTCATGGGCCCGGCTATACGCGCATCACGGGTTCGCGCCTGGGCGTGGAAGCGGAACTGCTCTTTTTCGTCCCGCCAGGCGAAACCGTCGAGGTCTGGCGTGTCTGCCTGCGCAACACCAGCGAGCGCGTCAAGGACCTGCGCCTTTTTTCGTTTGTCGAGTTCTGCTTTTACGAAGCGCTCAACGACATGACCAATTTCCAGCGCACGTTCTCTATCGGCGAAGTCGAAGTGGAAGGCGCGGCTATTTATCATAAGACCGAATATCGCGAGCGCCGCAACCACTATACGCTGTTCGCCTGCAACCGCGCAATCGACGGGTTTGACACCTCGCGCGACGCGTTCGTCGGCGTGCACAACGGACTGCACGAACCGGCCGCAGTGCTGACCGGTCAGTGCAGCGGCAGCATGGCCCACGGCTGGAGCCCCATTGGCGCGCACCAGCTCAACCTGCGCCTGGAACCCGCCGAGGAGCAGACGTTCGCCTTTGTGCTGGCCTACGTCGACCAGGGCGACGCGCCGAAATTCACGGCGCAGGGCGAACTGAACAAAGAAAAAGGCCGCACCCTGCTGGCGCGCTACAGCACGACAGAAGCCGTGGACCAGGCATTCGAACGCGTGCGCGCGACCTGGGATCAGTGGCTGGGCGTATACCAGACCGCCTGCCCGGACGAGCATGTCCAGCGCATGGTCAATAGCTGGTCGCCGCTACAGTGCATGGTCACGTTCAACCTATCGCGCTCAGCCAGTATGTACGAATCCGGGATCGGCCGCGGCATGGGTTATCGCGACAGCAACCAGGACCTGCTCGGCTTCGTCCACATGATCCCTGAACGCGCGCGTCGGCGCATTCTCGATATTGCCGCCACCCAACTCGCGGACGGAACCTGCTTCCACCAATACCAGCCTTTGACGCGCCAGGGCAACCGCGAGATCGGCGGCGACTTCTACGACGACCACCTCTGGCTGATCCTGAGCACCTGCGCTTATATCAAAGAAACCGGCGACCGCGCGATCCTCAACGAACCCGTGGGCTACGCAGACACGCCGGGCAGCGGAGAGAGCCTGCTGCACCACCTGGAGACGAGCATAGCGTTTACCATGAAAAAACGGGGCCCGCACAACCTGCCGCTGATCGGTCACGCGGACTGGAACGACTGTCTCAACCTGAACTGCTTTTCGACCGAGCCCAACGAATCGTTCCAGACCGCAGGCGACGTGACCGATTCGCAAGCTGAATCGGTGATGATCGCCGGCCTATTTCTATATGCGACGCGCGAACTGGCCGAACTGTATGACTGGCTGGGATGCGACGACGACGCGCAACGGATCCGGACCGAGTATGACCAGATGCTGCAAGCGGTCGAAGAACATGCCTGGGACGGCGCCTGGTACATGCGCGCGTTCGATGCGCAGAGCCGGCCGGTCGGCTCCGAGCAATGCGCCGAAGGCCGGATCTACATCGAGAGCCAGGGCTGGTGCGTGCTGGGCGGGGCCGGCGCGGACAATGGCCGGGCAGAACAAGCCATGGTTTCGGTGCATGAGCGCCTGTTCACGCCCAACGGCATCATGCTGCAACAGCCGCCCTATGCGACCTACCACCCGGAACTGGGCGAAGTCAGCAGCTATCCGCCAGGTTACAAAGAGAACGCAGGCATCTTCTGCCACAACAACACCTGGATCCAACTGGCTTGGTGTCTGCTGGGCGACGGCGAGAAAGCGCTGGCCTACTACCACAGCATCTGTCCCTCGACCAAGGAAGCACAGATCGAGACCTACCGCGGTGAACCGTACGTCCACGCTCAAATGATCGCCGGTCGCGACGCGCCGACGTTCGGCGAGGCCAAGAACTCGTGGCTTACCGGTACGGCGGCCTGGAGCTACGTGGCGGCGAGCCAGGGCATCCTGGGCATCCGCCCCGATTACAACGGACTCAGGGTCGATCCCTGCATCCCGGCCGACTGGCCCGGCTTCAGCGTGACGCGCACATTCCGCGGCGTGACCTACGAGATCGAAGTGAAAAACACGCGCCGGCGCTGCAAAGGCGTCAGGACAATGACGGTCAACGGCCAGGAAGTACAGGGCGCGGTCATTCCGCTGCAGCATGGCCGGGACAGGGTCAAGGTAGATATAGAGATGTAGGCATGCGCACACTCCTTGACCCAGCACCTGTTTGTCCGGTTTGCGGCCAGCCTTTGACCGACGGCTTGGAACTGGTCTGCGCGGACTGCGACCTTTCCTACCCGGTCCTGGCCGGCAGCTTGCCGCTGCTGGTCAGCGATCCGGCGACCTACCTAACCGGCGAACGCGCCCTGCTCGAACAACTCAGCTCCCAGAACCGGCAAGTGGCCGAAGCTTATCGCGGCCGCGCCCGGGCCGGCGGTCCACGCGCCGAGGTGCTGCGCTCGGTGGCCATGGGGCTGGACCATAACGCCGCGCTCTGGGATCGGATCCATGCGCTGCTGCCTGCCCGCGGCACGGCGGTCCGGAGCTATACGCCGCCGCCGGCCTCGGACTTGCTGGGCCATCTGCGTCGCGACTGGAGCGGCGCCGCGGAAGCGGAGCGCGAAGTGGGCGTCATCCTGGCCGCCGTAGGCGAAGCGCTGGAACGCCATCCAGTAGAGCGTCTGCTGGTGCTTGGCGCCGGCGCCGGACGGATCCTGGCCTGCCTGGCGGAGCGTTACCCATTCGTGACCGGCCTGGACCTGTCCTGCGCCATGGGGCTGGCCTTTACGATCATGAGCGAGGAAGGAGCGTTGTCCGCATATAACCTGATCCACGGCAACTTTCACCGTGCCGCGGACGAGTGCGAACGTTTCACAGCCCAGCGCACGCTGAGCAGCGGTCAACCGCGCTACATCATTGCCGATGCAGGCCGCATCCCGTTCGGCGAAGCTGTGTTCGACGCGGTTTGCGCCATCTACTTCACCGACCTGGTTCCGCTCTCGCGCCTGCTGCCGGAAATCCATCGCGTATTGGGGAAACACGGACGCTTCATCCATTTCGGGCCGCTGGGTTACGCGTTTGACGATGTCGGCGAGTATTATGCCGTGGATCAACTCAGCGACGTGTTGGCGTCCCATGGCTTCAGCACCTGCGAACCGCGCTATGTGCACAACACCTATTTCGCCAATGCAAACCGCTTAAACGACTACGCATTCGACAACCTGGTACTCGAAGCGGATAGAAGCTGACAAACGGTAAAACCGGTTTGCAGTCATTGCGAACGGCAGCGGCCCCGCATGAAAGACAAAACGCTTCCTCAGCAGAATCTGATTTTCGGCGCACATCTAGTACAACTTTTTCTGACCGCAGCCATAGCCAGCAGCCTCTCCAGATGGCGCACCGATTCGCTACTGATGAAGCTTGACGCGTACCGGAATCTGGCCCTGGTTCGTATCGACTACGATTTTACGGCGCGCGCGCCCCAAGCATTGGTCGATGCACTCCAGCCACAGGCGAATGCGGGTGCGGTGCGGCATAGCACCGTAAACCTTCAATAAATCCAGGAAGCGGCAGGTCTCGCCTTCTGCCGCAGCTTCCACCCGCCTGCGGTAGGCTTCCGCCTGTTCTCGCAGCGTCAGCGCCTCGCCATTGGCCTGGGGCTGTTTCTCGTTGCGATAGGACTGGGCCTCGTTGATCATGCGGGCGCTGTCGATCTTGGCGTTGACAACGTCGTCAAACTGGTTCTGCACACTGGTCGGCGGCGTCACGCCGGCCAGCTCGACATAGTTGACATGCAATCCCAGGCCCATATCGTCCAACCGGGCATTGCTGCGCAATCGGACCTGGTCTTCGATGGCCTTTTTGCCGTCCGTCAGGATGCGGTCCACCGGCATGGTGGCCAGCGTGTGGATCATGGCATTACGGGCAATGTCGCGCAGGATCTCCTCAGGCTGCTCTGCCGTGAATAAGTACGCGCGCGGATCCACAACGGAATACTGCATGACAAAGCGAATGCTCAAGATATTGTTGTCGCCGGAAATGCAGTAGGACTTCAACCCGCTGAACGTCATGAAATCGTAGGCTTCCGGGCCGAATTCGGCAAAAGTCTCCAGATGGATCCGCCGAATTTCACGCACAGGCGCCTTGTCGACCGTATCGAAGGGCCGCGGCAGGGCAAAGTGCATACCGGGCGGTACAGCCTCGGCTACGACCCGGCCGAAGTGACGGTGAACGCCCATTTCATGACGCGCCACGGTATAGATGCCCGTACCCAGGTACAGGACCAGCAGCAGCATGCCAACCACGCTCGCGAAACGGATCAGGTCACGAAACACGCCGCAACGCAATTCGCGGCGATCGGAGTCATGGTTCATGTCGCGGTCCATGACCTTCCCCCGGCTGCTTGAGGTATTTGAACAATGCGGCGTCTGTGGACAAAATCAAGGTGGTATCCTCCTTGATCACGTTGCGGTAAACGTCCAGTGTTTTGAGAAATTCGAAAAACTCGGGGTCCTTTTGATAGGCGTTGTTGTAGATGGCCATGGCCCGGCTGTCGCCCTTTCCCTTGGCGATCTCCGCGTCGCGCGAAGCTTCCGAGACAATCCGGGCGGCCTCGCGATCCGCCTCGGCCCTGATTCGGGTCGCGGCTTCACG
>CAZOLK010000189.1:0-10642 GCA_964580325.1 uncultured Verrucomicrobiota bacterium
TGGGTGAGCTTCCAGCACCAACTTTAGCCCATGAGTTTGGCTGAAGAGGCTTTTTGTATTTTGGATTTCCGCGCCTTAACCGGCGCGGCCACATTGAAGCGTATCTTTGTTTTTCTGTGTCAGGATCCCCTATCCAATTTCCGCGCCTTAACCGGCGCGGCCACATTGAAGCGTATCTTTGTTTTACTGTGTCAGGATCCCCTATCCAATTTCCGCGCCTTAACCGGCGCGGCCACATTGAAGCGGTGTCAAATCGACGCCTAGCAGATCGCTCGCTAAATTTCCGCGCCTTAACCGGCGCGGCCACATTGAAGCTCGAATTGCGTTGTGCTGTCGCCAATTCATCGCCTTTATTTCCGCGCCTTAACCGGCGCGGCCACATTGAAACCGGCCGCCCGCAGTGGGGTCTAGAAGGCCGGAAGTACCTTATTTCCGCGCCTTAACCGGCGCGGCCACATTGAAGCTTGACCGGACCGGTTTCCACCGCCATACTCGTGCTAAAAATTCCGCGCCTTAACCGGCGCGGCCACATTGAAGCGATTGCTCCATTCAGTGTCTCTAGACGGCGCATGAATTTCCGCGCCTTAACCGGCGCGGCCACATTGAAGCGATTGCTCCATTCAGTGTCTCTAGACGGCGCATGAATTTCCGCGCCTTAACCGGCGCGGCCACATTGAAGCGATTTGGAAATGCTACAGTATTTTTCGCATTCCCACTCGCCACGCAGAATTTCCGCGCCTTAACCGGCGCGGCCCCATTGAAGCATGGGAGTATTTTTCGCATTCCCACTCGCCACGCAGAATTTCCGCGCCTTAACCGGCGCGGCCCCATTGAAGTTAGTTTTGTAACCGGTCTTAACTGTTGGCATCACAATGGATTTCCGCGCCTTAACCGGCGCGGCCCCATTGAAGCACATCATATTTGCGATTTGTAAAAAAGAGGCAGCTATTTCCGCGCCTTAACCGGCGCGGCCCCATTGAAGGCATGGAAGCTAGTCGTGGGTACGGGCGAGAAGTCGAGAACGGCTGCGGCCGCGGTCAAGGTGTTGGCAAAACTCCAGAATGGGATGATGCCCTAGTCTGTGGCCATGGTACGGAACGCGCCCGACGGCACAGGTGTGATGCGCACCGGATCAGCCCGAGCGGGAAGCTGTTTTTCCTTATTTCCGCCAGGAATCGCATGTTTTCCGGAAATCTGCTGTCCATACGGCTTTAGCAGGTGAGAAGTTGCGGTATTTGCCGGTGGTGAACCGGCGACTGCGATAGACTGCGCAGATGCCCATTGCCGCAAGCATGGTGTGGTCCGGTTCAACCTGCTGGAGGTCCGCCAAGCGAAGGACGGAGGCAATGGCGTCAAGGGACAGGGGAGCATCCCAGACAGGCCAGGTCCACGCAGTGTTATTGGCTTTGTGGCCGCGGAATCCGACGGTTTCGAGATGGCTGCGCACCGGAACGGTCTGGAGCAGCGGGATGCCTTCGATTGCCAGCCGGTTGGCACCCAGCATGGCGCCGCTCTTGGATCGGTCGGTATCCTTGCTGGGATTCTTCCATTGGTAGGCATAGCGCCGGTCCTCGGACGGGTCGAAACGCAGCGTGCAGCCCTGCAGAGGATCGGCATAGTCCCAGTCGTGGAACAGTGTTCGTTCGAGGTGTTGGCGGGTGCATCTGGACGCGATTTCGCGCATGCCTGCAAGGAAGTGCTGATGCCCGGCACCTTTCATGGTGCGGAGCGCGGTATCAGCGACGAAGTCGGCGCTTTCCTCGTCGGCCACGGCCTCGCAAGCAAACGCGGAAAGGTAGTCAGGGAAATGGCGCAGGGCCAGCGAGGCTGCCGCCAGGGAGTTCTGGCACAGCATGCGGTATTGGCTCGGTGTTGCGTTGATATTGTCGCACCAGGCGAGTGCCGGATTCACGGCATCTGCGGTGAAGCGTTGCTCAAGTGCGTCGAGGATGTCGGCTTGGTCCACGTGCGTGTGGGTATGCAGCGCGGCGATCCAATTGCCTTCTTGCATCCAGGCGAGTGTTGGCGCCCGGGATGGCGACTGGATCGAGAGGGAACGGATTGTGCCGAGCGTGGCGAGGAAGGCGAGAGGGTTGTTGCCTTTGAGTCCCGGAAGGGGGGTGATGGTCATGGCATGTTCTCCGTTTCCGTAACAATCGGGGTTTCGCTGGCGGCATGGTCGGCGAGCCGGATGATGGCTTCGAACATGGCGAGGCGCCACCAGCCATAACGCCGGACAAGGCGCCAGAAGCGTTCGACATGACCGCTGTCCAGTCGATGGGCATTGTGCGCGCAGGGAGCGGAGGCCTCGATCCAGTCCATGCTGCATGAGGCGGTTTCCGTCGAGTCGTCGATGACGACCGGAGCAAACGGCCGGGCATGACCATGATGGGAAGCGATGAGATAGCGTACGAGGTCGGTCGCTTCGGCAAGTGTCGCTGGATTCTCCAGGAGAGCGACGGAGAGCATTTCATGCCGGGCCCCGGATGGGTAACCGCTGTTCCTGCGGGCGAGATCCCGGGCTGCCACGGTCTGCCGCATAAGTGGGCTTTTGGCCAGGGGGCGGGTTGGATCGACGAGGAAACGGTTGCCGTTGAGCAACCAGGCCTGGAAGCGGGGATCACATTTGCCCAGATCGTGGGCGTAGGCGGCAATCGTGAGGTCTTTGACCAGTGTGTCCGACAGCCCGATGCCTTCGGCGAATTCTCTGGCAATGTCTTTGACCTGTTGGCAGTGGTCGCTGAGTGTTACAGGGACCTTGGCAATCGAGAGCCGGTCCCGTGCGTCTTCGACGGCGGTCGGTGCTCCTGCGGAAATGAAGAGACCCGAGCCGCCTGCGTACGGTGTGATGTGAAGCTTTCTTTCCCGGAGAATGGCGTGCGTGAACGATCCCAGCCAATGATCGCCGGAGAGAACCTGCAGTTCCGTAAGCAGCTCTCGCAAGAAAACGGCGGTTTCGTCATCAATATGCACGACACCGTCGACGTCGCGTTCCAGTGCATCGAGAAACACATCGGCGCGAACGCGCAGGGCATGCGGCCATTGCGAGACCGCCCCGCGATGCAGGCGTAGTTCGATGGCTCGATGGAGGCACTGTTCATGGATGTCTGGAATCCATTCAGCTACGCCGTAGGGAAAATCGGCCAGGACCGCGCTCTCACGACATACGGCTGGCAGCGCGCATACGTCGCCGGGACGCAGGTCGTAAAGGGAATTGTGTGTAAGCAGGAAGCTGTCGCTGTGCCGCCAGACAACAATAAGTGGCATGGGCGCGGCTTCATTGACCGCCGGTTCCGCCGGTGACGGGGCGTCGACGTCGGCGTCGTTGTCATCGGTCGCACCTTCGCAGAGGAACCGGCGGAGCGCATGGATCGGCACGGCGAGGCATTCGGCCCTGACTGGTGGTGAGAGTTCGAGGACCTCGAGCGCCTGCTCACGATCCATGTCCGGGAGCAGGTCGGAACGCCAGCAGACCTGGATCTCGGGGGCCGCCCGTTGCGGGCCGTGCAGGAAAATGTCGATATCGGGATCGGGCATGGGGGGCGGAGCCGTCTGCACCCAGGCATCGAGATAGGCAGGCATCATGGTCGGTGCGTCGGGCTTGACGCCGGTACATGCAGCGATCTGGTCGGACGTCAATCCGGCAACCAGTTGGTTCATGGCGTTGATGCCGAAGTCGATGACCGGCGGCGCGCTTGCTTCCTGGACTTCCGGGGCACAGGCAACGCTCTTCAGCCACTGCCATGTGTGAGAGAGCGCGGTGCCGTAGACCGGATCGTCGTGTTTGTCGACCTGGTCTTCGCGGATGAGAATGGCACCTGGGGCGTTGTCGCTGTTGCCCAGCCGGTTGAGGCGACCGAAGCGCTGGCGCAGGGCATCAAGGGAGGCGCATTCACACAGCATGGCATCGAAGTCGAAGTTGGCCCCGACTTCAAGGCATTGGGTGGCGACGATGATGACGGGTCTTTCAGGTTTCGCCCGCGTGGCCGTTGCCTTCAGGTACGGGTTCCATTGACGGACGATGTCGTCGCGGTCGAAGGGACGCATACGACCGGTCATGAGAACGACATCTGTCAAACATGGAAGCGCGTCCTTCTGTCGTCTGGGGCTTCGAAGCTCGTTGGCGATCCGGCGGGCGCACGGCACGCGGTTGACGATGACGGCAATGCGCTGCATTCCACGACTGAGGTACCCGGCAACGTGCGTGCGTACTGCCGCCGCCAGCGTGTCGAATGCGGCAGCCTGCGATCTGGCTGCCGCCTTCGCGCCTTTGACCTCGATGAGTTCAACCGTTTTTGCGACGGCGAGGCGCCGGCTTAGGACCGGATGCCGGCGATCCGTGTCGGAAAGTGCATGGGTCTTATCCTGTGCAACGGAGGCGACCGGTGTTGCGGTCATGACCAAGTGCTGGAACGGCAGGCCTATCATCTGATCTTCGCGCCATTCGGGTGCAGCGAAACGGGCGATTGCCGATAAGGTCTGCTCGAACGGCTTGGAACAGTGGGCTTCGTCGAGGATGATGACGCTGTCGTTGGCGGTCAGCGCGGCGTGGATGGGAAGCATACCAGACGAGACGCCGTACCCTCGGAACAGCAGCCGGGAACCGAGCTGATCGACGGTGGTGCAGATGACGGCGGGTTGCAGGGGTGAACGGATCCACATCCGTTCCAACGGCACGCCGCCACGGAGACGGACAACCTTGAGAGGGGTCCTGGACGGACTGCCGGCGAGCGCAGCCAAGGCCTCGGCGACAATGCCGGCTGTCGGCCCGCAATCCTTACTCCTCGTGAGATTCGCCGCAATCCGGTGTGCGCGTTCGAACGCCTCGTCGACGATCAGGCGGCGGTCGACGCAGAAGAAGATGCGTCGAGGCATCGGCGCTGCGCCTGTGAGATGAGCGGCGGCCATGGCAAAGACGAGGCAATCCAGAACCGCCGTCTTGCCGGAGGATGTCGGAACGTCGATCACCTGCGGCCAGTCCTGCGTGAGTAGGCGTTCAACCAATGCCTGCTGCCAGGGGAATGGTGTAACTTCGTTCAATTCCTCGAAGAAGGCGGAAAAACGATCCACGCCAAACGTTTCAATGGCCATCGCACGCCTCCTCCCTGGCGATGAACGGCCGGAGCAGGCCGTAACCACAGTACCGGCCCGCGCCGAGCAACAGAGGACCTTTCACCGGTTCGGCGAATTGAAGCACCGCGTGCACATGCTGGCGCTTCTCGCCGCCACGGCGCACCAGGCACGGATAGAGACTGCCGGATGGAGCACCGACGTGCGGTGATGTGGGGCGTATATCGACAGCAACCGGCCTTGGCAGGCCAATGCGTTCGACGGCCGTAGCAATGATACCTGCCTCGAATCCGGGCCCGTCCGCTCTCTTCCGGTACCGGTCGAGAACGATCGGGGTGACTGTGGCCCACGTTGACGAGACCGCGCACCAGACCTTGGGCTGCAGGTTCCACGGACATTTTTCGCCATCGTCGAGAACGAGTTCACAGGCACCCGCCCGGCCCAGGGTCAGACGATGTCGCCGGATGCCTCCATTCGCGAAATCGATGCAGAACGCGTTGAAGACGGCTCCGCGGTCGCATGTGGCAATGCTTCGCGGCAGCACCATGGCGAGGCCCATCACCGTTCCGTCGCCGTGGCGGTGGGCCACGTTGGCCAACGGAACCAGCGCCATGTGCGGTTGCTCACTCGGCAAACCATCCGTCCTGTGCCCGCTGATCCACTCGGGGATCGCGTGATCCCCTAGGAATGCAAGGACAGTCCTGCGTAATGCATCCGTGAGCATGAGCGTGCTTTCGAGTCCGAATCGTTGTCTGCCGACACAGCGGAACACCAGCATATTCGGATCGAATACAGTCGCCGCAGGTTCCCGCAGCAGAACTGCGCCGTCAATAGGGACGTAGCTTTTCTCGACGCCAGGTTCGGGCCGCAGCGCTATGGTGTAGCGATGTTCCAGTGCCGCTAGCCGTCCCGGCGAAGGGACGCGCAGGCGGATGGCGTTCCTCCCATTGCCCGGCTCCAGATTGGGGGGGCTGGGTTCTGACATGACTGATGCCGCGACCAATGAGGATGAATGGCCGATCCGGGAGACTCGCAAACACAAACGTTTCAACGCTTCCAGACAAGCCTCAGTGGGATCGTGATTCCATGTGAACTGCACCATCTCCCGATCCGGAACCGCGGAGGGGAAGGATCGTGGTTGCTTCGTGCGGAATTCGGGCAAGGCAGCCAGATGTTCGTTCAGAACGGCCTTGTCCTTCTTGACGGACGACGTGGCTGCATCATTGGTCGGCACAAAATGCGTGCGGACCGCACGAGGGCTCGCCGGCGGCGTCGACAATCTCGGAGCGGGCTGTGCTTCAAGCCAGAGCAACGCCTGGCGCTCCCGGTCATCATCCGGGTTGGTTTCCTTGTGCGTTGCTACGAGAGCCATGAACAAGCGATCGGGATGCGGGGGCCACTCGACGGTGCCGTAATCGTGGTGTTCCGCAGCCGTCACCCGTCCGCACAGATAGCGGACAGCAATGGTGAACATCAGCCTTCCTCACTCGCTGAAGACACGGCCAAAGCCTGGCTGCGCCTGACCAGATCAAGGAGTTTTACCGAAGGCGTCATCTCGATCGGATCGTTCCGCCACGGGAGCTGGACGCGTCGGACCTCGGCAACTGCATCCTGGTAGGCCGCAAGGGCGTCCTGGGTCGATGACGAGTAGAGCTGCGGCTGCTCGGGCGCTCGGATCAGTTCCCAAGAGAGCATACCGTCGGGTACCAGGAAACAGCGCGATCGAAGATCGAACCCGGCATGTTGTGCCAGCGCAGCGGCGAAGATCCCCATTGCGGCCAACAGCGTCTGGCCGGCGAGATCGGCGTCGCAAGATAATTGACCTTTTACCGGAAAACGGAGCTTGCGGATGGAAGGCAGAGAGAGTACAACCGTCTGGAGGGCGTGCGCGATCGTGAAGCCACCGGCTTCAATGGTTGGCGGAATATTGCCGTGATTGACGTTGGACGGCTTGCCATCCTTGCCCACAGTCACCGCTTTACATTTCTCCTTTTTGGCGGCGGCTTCGTTCAACGTCCAATCGCCATCGACCGTTTCATATACAGGACCTGCCTTCGCCATGATCGCCAGAGGATCGATGCGGCTACTCGTCTTCACGCCGGCCACGGCGTTGATGCCGACAATCTCGGACACGATGGAGCGCTGGAGCTTCGCGCCGAGTCCGCCCTTCTTGCCGGTGGAATGCCACATACCGAACAGAAGAGCGCTGGGACAGATGTCAAGTAGTGGCGTGGCGTTCTGCTGGCTGACCGCGTGAAGGGCCTTGCCGCACTCGCTCTTATCGAATTCGACTCCGTTTATCAGACTGTCACGGAAGATGGCGTCCGCAATGCGATGCGGTGCGTCCAGGCTGGTGACGGTGATCGGCTTCTCAAGCCCTTCATCGTCGAAATTCACCCGCAGGACCGGCAGTTCTATCTGCTTCCTCTCCCATGCGTCAAGCAGGGCAAGCTCCATCCGGTTCGCCTGCGACGGGACGGAATCGAGAATCACGCACGGCACGCGTTGGCCATTGATCAAGCGTTCCTCGGTGGCGTATTTCCCACCCTCGTATGTCGGCGGAAAGACCTTGTCGCCATTGCCGCCGGCCGGTAGGAGTGTGGTATTGGAGCGAAACGCCGCGGCATCCCCGCGGACGGCATTGCGAAGCAGGTCATAGGTCAGGGGCTGTGTGGTCATCTGATGTTCCTCGTCTAGATTGTTTGCCATTTTATGAAAAAGTTCGTCACTCTGTGATTTCTGGAGCATGCTCGGGATCCTCGCACAAATCCGGTCGTATCTCCCGTCTCAAACATGGACCGAGACCTCCGATTCCTCTGTGGCGCCCAACTGGCGCAATACCAACGCCTGTTCCCGAATGCACATGCCGCATGCTCTATCATATAAGACTCCATTATCAAGCGCACCTATCTGTTCCGGATATGGCCGACCGCAACCCCCTCATAAACGCCCCGCGCCGCTTACATGGGAATCCACATCCAGTCAACGCCATCACCTCATTATCATATATTATCATATCACCATCCATGCAAATGAATGTATAAGAATTAAGAATTTTAATCAATAATATTTTTGACCATACCACAACAAGGTGCCGAATCAAGCGAAAACCCGACACTTATGTCTGTTTTTTTATTCCGGCTTGGCGAAGGTCGATTTCGCTAGCGGATCCGGGGAGGTGTGGAAACCGATTGTTTCAGTCAATTAGTTCTCGCGCAAAAATAACCTGAAAGTGCTGAACATTTTTGTTGTTCTGCGGCAATGCATTTTTGAGGCAAGGGCACAGCTTGCCGCTGACGTTTTGGTGCAGCGCTTGTCAGGGGCGATTTATTGAGGTTGTGGAACCGGGAAGAGGTTAACAGGTAAGCACGATCGGAGCCTTGCGCAGGTCGCGCAAGGTGTGTAAGCCTTCCCAGTCGCCGCCTTTCATGGCGTGAGCGCCGGTGGCTCGGTTTTTGCCGAAACAGCCGCGATACTTTTCAAATACTATATATATTGATGAATTCCCGGCTGCCCAAGGCTACGCCATCAGCGAAAGAACGGATGCGGCAGCAACCCGGGCTTGCTGAGCTTGCCTCCTTGCTCCACTACTTCGCGGACGGTTTTCCGGTCATAGCCTTTGCGTTCGTTTTTCTTCAATCCGGCTGCGTACAGGTGTTTGCGATAAATCTCCTGCGTTTCTTTTAACCCCCGGCTTGTCAAACTTCGGTCTGGGTATTAAACTATCTTTACTTGAGAACCCATGGTGATCTTCATTTGATAGCAGTCGGCCACCGTAGGTTCTTTTTTTCGGTTTCTCTAATCCGACGGTCACAGGTTCGAATCCTGTCGGCTGCGCCAGCTAATCCGCTAGCCTGAGGCAGCAAACGTGCGCTCTAAAACAGGCACAATGCTGGTCGATAGCCTATCCTGACCCATGTGGTTGTCCTGACCCATGTGAACGCTATGTAAAACAGCAAACCGAACAAGCCTCCCCCGAACAGCGCAAATAATAAAAATAACAAGCTCGCTCCATTGGCAATCGTCAATGGTTTGATGCTTGACTGTATCGTCGCTCTACCTATCATCGGAATGCTTACGCTTACAGATAATGCTTGCTTAAGGAGAATGAACAATGAGCGGGGAAAAAGAATGCTGTCCTAAGTTTGATCCGGAACCTTGGCGGGATAAGGAAATCAGATGGGACAATAAACTGTTTGTCAAGGACCACTATTTCAGCTTTTTGCATGTGCCGTTGAACATGCCCGCGGTGATCAAGCGCAGCTTTGCGAAAATCACCAGGGCTGACGCCTTGCCAAAGGAGTGCGTCCTGCTTGCCGATGAAAAATCGCCATGGGGCTCCAACCTGTATTTCAGCGTGGAGAAAGATGTGCCCGAGGCAGCGATGGCCGCAATTTCAGGGACGTTCCTGACCAGGGTGTTCGAAGGTCCTTATCGTGAGATGCGTAACTGGATCCAGCAGATGAAAGATGACATGGCTTCCAAACAAAAGACTGTCAAGCAAATGTATTTCTATTACACCACCTGTCCCAAGTGCGCGAAGAAATACGGTAAAAACTATGTGGTGATCCTGGCCCAAGTGTAAAAAACGGGCGCGTTTCAGGTGGCGGGCACGAGATTCGCAAAACGCCCCGCCCCGTCATTTTTCTTTGCCGGGAATCGTGTTTTACAAAAAACATGGCGCTTCTGGGTGTGTGGTGTGTGTGGTGTGTGTGGTGTGTGTGGTGTGTGTGTGGGGGGGGGATTGTATTGGTCCGGGCGTGATCGCTGACTAGCCGCCTAGCCGGCAAGGCGCGAATGGTGAAGTTATTTTTGCGCACGCCCTAACTAAGACCCTAAACCACGGCGATGAACAGGCGCGAAGAACGGTTTACAGCAGGCGGATAGCGGATTACGATTATTTTTGTATGTATAAAACGACAGCCCCAAAACCAAAAGGCGCTTGCATCCTCAACCTGCGGCAACCAGCGTGCGCTGATCCATAGCGTCTTTGACGATCCCCAGGTCCACGCCGATGCGTCTGAACTGGTCCAGGGCAAAATCCATGTCAGCCTGGGTCAGGCTGTTCATCACGCTGATGCGTAGGCGGCATTCCTTGCGTCGCACTGCCGGATAGGAGACCAGGTTGGTGAAAACCCCTGCCAGACGCAGGCGGTTGTGAAACGCGGCCAACTTGTCTTCATCGCCAACGATCAACGGAATGATCGCCGACTGCGTGTGGCCGAAGACCTTGCACAAACCGGCTGCCACGGGCGCGGGCAGGCTGGTGGCGAAGAAATAGGATCGGGCGTAATAGCGCAGGTACTGGGTCAAGGCGCGCGTTCCGGCCACGTATCCGCCCAGTGCGCCCGGCGCTTTGCTCAGCGTGCCGGCCAGCACATCGATGCCGTCCTGACAGCCGTAGAGCGCCGGCGTGCCGCGACCGCCCGGCCCGACCACGCCCAGCGCATGGGCCTCGTCCACCATGACACGCGCCCCGTATTGCTGCGCCAGCCGCATGACCTTATCCAACGGCGCTGCGTCGCCGTCCATCGAAAACACACCGTCCGTAATGATCAAGCGCCCGCGCGTA
>CAZOLK010000190.1:0-10624 GCA_964580325.1 uncultured Verrucomicrobiota bacterium
GGTCTTCGGGCGCGGCGCGGCGGCGCCAGGCCAGTGCGCCGTCAGCCGCGCGCAGGCAGGTGACCCACCCATCGCGCGAACCGAAAAGAAGCCGGTCCTGGAAAAGCGTGGGCGGTGAATCGACGCGCCCGCCTGCGAGATAGTCCCATTTAATGCGGCCAGTGTTCAGGTCCAGGGCGATGACCCGGTGCTGATCCACGCAGGCGACATAGACCGTATCGTCATCGATCACCGGACTGCTTAACATGACGCGTCGCACGTGTCGGGTGGCGGGTGCCGAGTGGTGCGTGTCGGGTGGCGCGTGGCGGGGGTCGTGTTCCTTAGCTTGGACATTGGATATTGATGCGGTCAGCGATGCGATCCAGCGCGGCTTCAATGCGGTCGGCACGACCGCGGGCGTGGAAGAACCGCGCTGGTTGTTGCCGCGAAAGGTGGGCCAGCGCGCGAAGGCATCCGCTGCCGCCACAGGTCGGGCTGTTTCGGCCAGAGGCGGCAGCGAAGCAGTTTCCAGGGCTGGGCTGGCATGATCGCTCAGCGTTTTCAACGGTTCCAGCGGCTGACAGGAAAGGCCGTGCACCCCGGGAATATAGACTGCGCACGTGCAGATATGCCCGTAATTGTACAGCAGGCCGTTGGCCGGAATGTAACCAGTGCCGCAATCGGCACGGGCAAAAAAGCAGTCATAGGTTTTCTGCTTACGCATATCGTAGATGGAGAAATCCATGCCCAGGATATATTTTTCCGTGGCCAGTTCCGGGCCGCAACGGCCGAATTCCTTGATCCGGTCCGGGTCATCGCGCAGCTTGCGGCCTGTCAGCGGATCGTATGCATGGTAGAAACGCGTATCGCCATAGCCCCAGAGCACGCCGTCGTGGATAAAGGCCGCAGTAAACCCGCCCTTCTTGGTGGTCATGTCGATGCTCCAGCGGTAAGCGCCGGTTGTGGCGTCAAATCCGTGCACCGCATTGCCGGCGCGCGTGGTCAGCAGGCCCTGGTTGCACCAGTAGAGCCGGCCATCGCCCTGGTTGGGCGCGGTCCAACGCCGTACACCGGTCCGGGCATCGAAACAGACGAGCATACCACGCGCAGGCGTTTCGCGCTTTTCCTGCTGCAACCACCAGCGCTTTGCCGTGGTCTGACGATAAGCATCGTCCACTTCGCCTTCGCCCGCTTCCAGGACATAGGCGTTTTCGCCATCGATCAACAGCGCGGAATCGTGGTAGGCATGGGCCACTTCGAAGCTGTGCGCACGCCGACCCAGCGTCGGATTATACGCCTGCCACAGGTTGGCTGCTTCGCGAACGACCAAGTAAGGCGGCGCCCAGGTAAAATCGCCGCGCCCGGGAAACACGCGAAACACTTTGCCCGAAGCCGCATGCAGTGCCGTGACAGGTCCATCCTCTTTCAAGCGCACAAACACCAACTCACCAGCCGCAATGACCGGGGATGAGCGCAAGGTGAACCAAACGCGGCCACGCGGCGGTGCAAACACTTCTCGTTCCCAGAGCAACAATCCGTTGAAAGCATCGCGCGCCTCGATCATGGGGGGAGCATCCTGATGCTGTTGTTTGAGATAAAAATTGCGGCCCTGCGCCGAGACCAGACCGAGCAGCGGAAAACCCGAGACAGGCCAGAAATCGCCCTGGATCCATTGAAAACCGGTGAGAGGCCCCACGAGTTGGTCTTTTGAAATAGCGGTGTGCGCGGCGTTGTGCTTAAACAGGGGCCATTCGTCCATGGTGTCCGGAAAAAGCTTCTGCAGCCGAATCCAGCGCCGGCCGCCCATATCGAGGTAGTGAGAGGTTGCCGGGATTTCGCCTTGCAGCGCTTTTTTCATGGCGTCCTGCTCGCCGCTCAACCAGACCGTGCCGCGGGGCGCACAGATACGCAGCGCTTCCTTGACGCGAAAACCGGCAGCCACGGCATCAGGCAGGTTGTCGACCACCACCAGGTTGACCAGGTTGTCGGCATAGGGCAAACGCGCCAGGTCGTGGGGAATGACGCTGACCGGGCCATACAGCCCAAGCGCCTGTATCTCGGCCCGGATCAAGGGTACGGCATCGCGGTCAGGGGTTATCCCCTGAACCAAGCGCACGCCACCATGTAAGAGTTTAGCGGTAAGCGAGCCATCCCCGCAGCCGACATGCACGCAAATACCACCGCGCACATCCTGGCGCTTAACCAATTCAGTGGCCAGCTCATCCGTGGCTGTTCCGGCGAGCGCAGCGCCAAAACAAATTGAAACAGCCATCAAACAACAAAACACCTCGCGAATAGACATAGCACTCTCCTGGTTAAGACAAATGATGTAAGTCTAGGCAGAAACAGGCTCTGTTGTCGAGTCTGCAGATGAATTGGATTGCGGCGCATACCAAAATCGCTCTTGCGACAGAGGCAGGATGAAGGGGAAAACATCCTCGTCCCGATCATCGTCAACTTCAATTCGACGAAGATCGAGATGAAGATCGAGACAAAGATTGGAATAGAACTCGGAGATGCGCCCATCAGCTTGCGGAATTCGGATTTATTGATCTTGATTCCCGATTCCCCTTGCCATCTTTTACGTATTTGCCTACATTCCCGTTGCAAACGGAAGCTTCATAGAGAAAGAAGGAAATGAACAAACGCAGACTATGGCGCAGGTGGATCATGCTGTTTCTGGCGACAGCAATACAGGCCCAAACCATCCGGGCCCAGGTGTACTTTCCGAGCCGATTGAATTACGGCTCGCCCACTGAATACAAGCTGACTTTTGAAGAGGTGTTTTTCAAAAGCAGTGACAAAACAGCTTTGCACGCCTGGCTTATACATACACGCCAGGACAAGCGGATCGGCACCATCATCCATTTTCATGGCAATGCCCAAAACCTGACGGCGCACATGCATGGGGTGGCCTGGCTGGCGGATCACGGGTTTGATTTATTCATTTTTGATTACCGTGGATTCGGCCTTTCCCAGGGTGAACCCAAACGCGAAGGCGTGTACCAGGATTGCATTGCCGCAGTCCATGAAGCGATTCGGCATAACGGCGAAGAAGAAGCGTATATCCTCTATGGCCAGAGCCTGGGCGCAGCCAATGCGCTGGCGGTTATGGGCGACCGGCAATTCTCCTGTGTCAGAGGCTTGGTTGCCGAATCCTCTTTTTATTCCTATAAAAAGATCGCCGCGGATCGGCCCAGCCCGCTCAACGAAGATTTTGACGAGAGCAAACCTTCGCGCAGCCCCCACGAAGTCATTGCCAAGATCTCGCCCAAACCCGTGCTGCTCATCCACGGAACCAACGACCAGGTGGTGCCCTACGAGCACAGCGCCATGCTTTTTGAAAAAGCGAAAGCGCCCAAGGAACTGTGGGCCGTTCCCCAAGCTGGGCATATGGGGATCTTCATCCGGAATCATCCGGAACGACACGAACGTCTGCTCCAGACCCTGAAAAAATGGGTTGCGGAAGAACGAGGGACAAAACACGAAAAAACATATAGATAATGCTTTGATTTTCTTCTTCGATATTGTAAAGGGATCCTGAAAATCAGGACAACATCAGCTTTACGAGGAGCTTGGATTGGAAAATACAAGATCGCATACAAATTCGCTGGAACGCTGGAGCGTAACCGATGCCGTTGAACTGTACGGCATCCGTTATTGGGGCGCGCCCTATTTCGATATATCCACGGACGGCCAGGTCGAAATCAAACCCTATGGCGCCGATGGCCCGGCGCTGAGATTGCTGGACATCATTTCCGGCATCAAGGAGCGCGGCTTGAGCATGCCAATCCTGCTGCGCCTGGGTGATATTCTGCATGCGCGCATCACCAGGTTGCACGAAAGCTTTGCCAGGGCCATTTGCGAAGCCGGCTACCAGAATTGCTACCGCGGCGTCTATCCGATCAAGGTCAATCAGCAACAACAGGTGGTCAGCGAAATCACCGATTTCGGCGCGCGTTACCACCACGGCCTGGAAGCCGGCAGCAAGGCCGAGTTGATCGCAGCCATACCGTTCATGCGTGACCGCGAGGCTTACCTGATCTGCAACGGCTACAAAGACTCCGAATACATCGACTTGGGACTCTATGCCCAAAAACTGGGCATCCGCTGCGTTTTCGTGGTCGAAACGCCTCGTGAGCTGCCGTTGATCCTGGAGCGGGCCGAGGCCATGGCCGTCCGGCCCAACCTGGGCGTCCGCATCAAACTCTCCGTCAAGGCCGGCGGTCACTGGTCAGAATCAGGCGGCGATCACAGCGTGTTCGGCCTAAACATCTCCCAGATCGTGGACGCCGTGGATGAACTACGCCAGCGCAATATGCTCGATTGCCTGATCCTGCTGCACTACCACCTGGGCTCGCAGATCCCGAACATCCGCCATATCCGCGACGGCGTGCACGAGGCCGCGCGCGTCTACAGCGGGCTGGTCCAGGAAGGCGCCAAAATGGGCGTGCTCAACCTGGGCGGTGGGCTGGCCGTGGATTACGACGGGTCGCACACCAATTTCCCGAGCAGCAGCAACTATACCCTCGAGGAATACTGCGCTGACATCATCGAGGTCATCATGACCAACCTCGACGACGCCGGCATCGCTCATCCCGTGGTCATGACCGAATCGGGCCGCGCCACCGTGGCCTATTACTCCGTGCTCCTCTTCAACATCCTCGACGTCAGCCAGTTCGAGACCCATCCGCTGCCTGAACACCTGCCCGAGGATGCCCATGAATACGTGGGTTACCTGATGGACACGGCCCAGAACCTTTCAACCAAGAAGGCCCAGGAATGCTTTAACGACGCACTCTATTACCGCGATGAACTGCGCCAGTTTTTCAAGCACGGCGTCATTGACCTGCGTATGCGCTCGCTGGGCGAGCAGATCTTCTGGTATATCATGGCTCGTATCGCGCACAAGATCCACAAACTGAAATACATACCCGACGACCTGCAAGGGCTGGACGCGGCCCTGGCCGATGTCTATTACGGCAATTTCAGCGTGTTCCAATCGCTGCCCGATGCTTGGGCCATTGACCAGCTCTTTCCCGTCATGCCCGTGCACCGGCTCAACGAAAGGCCGACAAGACCAGCCATCCTGGCTGACATCACCTGCGACTGCGACGGCAAGATCGACAAGTTCATCGACCTGCACGACGTGCGCCAGACCCTGACCCTGCACGAATTGCAACCCGACGAAGAGTACTACCTGGGCGTGTTCCTGGTCGGCGCCTACCAGGAAACCCTCGGCGATCTGCACAACCTGATGGGCGACACCAACGTGGTGTCCATCCATGTGACCGAGACCGGCAGCATCGATTTCTCGCACGAACTCGAAGGCGACAGCGTGGCCGATGTACTGACTTACGTGGAATACGATCCCAAGGAAATGACTTCACGCGTGCGCGACCTGGCGGAGAAAGCGGTCCGGGAAGGCCGGATCAACCCCCACGAACGTCGGCGTATGATGGAGTTGTACGGCGACGGGTTGCGCGGGTACACCTATTTTGAAATGTAAAGGAGATAACATAACATGTCCAAAGTCCTGATCATCGGCGCTGGCGGCGTCAGCAATGTGGTTACGCACAAATGCGCCCAGGTTCCCGAAGTGTTTTCTGAAATCGTGCTGGCCAGCCGGACCAAAGCCAAGTGCGACGCCATTGCAGCCGACTTGCCACGACCCATTGAAACCGCGCAGGTCGATGCGGATAATGTACCGCAATTGACAGCCCTGATCGAGCAGGTCAAGCCCGACCTGGTCCTGCACGTTGCCCTGCCTTACCAGGACCTGCACATTATGGACGCCTGCCTAGTCGCAGGCGTGGATTACCTGGATACCGCCAATTACGAACCGCCCGACGAGGCGCGCTTCTGTTACCAGTGGCAATGGGATTACCACGCGCGTTTCAAGGAGCGCGGCATCATGGCTCTGCTCGGTTCGGGTTTTGATCCAGGCGTGACCAGCGTGTTCTGTACCTGGGCTGCCAAAAAGCATTTCGATGAAATCCACGAGATCGACATCATCGACTGCAACGCCGGCGACCACGGCCAGCCGTTTGCCACCAATTTCAACCCGGAAATCAATATCCGTGAAGTAACGGCCAAAGGCCGCTATTACCAACAAGGCCAATGGGTCGAAACCGATCCGCTTTCCGTACACCGCTCGTTCGATTTTCCCGAAGGCATTGGCCCACGTGAAATCTACCTGATGTACCACGAGGAACTCGAATCGCTGGCAGCCCACCTGCCTAGTCTGCGCCGCGCTCGGTTCTGGATGACCTTTTCCGACAACTACCTGAAACACCTTGAAGTGCTCCGGAACGTGGGCATGACCCGCATCGACCCGGTCATGTACGAAGGCCGCGAAATCGTTCCGATCCAGTTCCTCAAGGCGCTGCTGCCCGACCCCGGCTCGCTCGGTCCGTTGACCAAGGGCAAGACCTGCATCGGCTGCCTGATCAAAGGCGTCAAGGACGGACAGGAACGCGTCTATTACATCTACAACATCTGCGACCACCAGGCGTGCTACCGGGAAGTCAAGTCCCAGGCCATCTCCTATACCACGGGCGTGCCGGCCATGATCGGCGCCATGCTGATGCTGACCGGCGCGTGGCGTGGCCAGGGCGTATTCAACATGGAGCAGTTCGATCCGGAACCGTTCATGGACAAGCTCAACCAGCACGGCCTGCCCTGGCAGGAGACCTTCCTGACGCCCGAGGCGCTCATTCCGTAATGTCAAATCGCAAACCCTACGAAATAACGGTCCATGCCCAGCGCTGGATGGACCGTGTACCCACCCCCTGCTACCTGGTCGACCTGGCCGCGTTGCGCCACAACCTGGACCTGCTCGAACACGTGCAGCAGCAGACGGGCTGCACCATTCTGCTGGCGCTCAAAGGCTTTGCCATGTTCAGTGTTTTCCCCCTACTCCGCCGCGTACTGCACGGGGTCTGCGCCAGCTCACCCGACGAAGCGCGGCTGGGCCGACTCGAGTTTGGCGGCGAGGTGCACGCGTTTGCCGCCGCATTCAGTCAGACGGATATCGAGGACCTGCTGACCACGGCCAATTGCATCGTCTTCAATTCATTCCGCCAGTGGCACGCATACCGACCGCTGATCGAAGCGGCGCCGCGCTCGATCCATTGCGGACTGCGCATCAACCCACAACATTCCGAAGCAAAAGTGGCCTTATACGACCCATGCGCCCGTTATTCGCGCCTGGGCATACCCCGCAATGCGTTTGAGGGACAAGACCTGAACGGCATTGACGGACTGCATTTCCATACCCTGTGCGAACAGAACGCCGACGCCCTGGAGCGCACATTGCGTGCCGTGGAGGACCAGTTCGGCGACCTGATCCGCGGCATGAACTGGATCAATTTCGGCGGCGGTCATCACATCACCCGCAAGGACTACAACATCGACCTGCTCTGCGAGTTGGTCACGAGCTTTCAACAACGCTACGGGGTAAAAGTCTACCTCGAGCCAGGCGAAGCCGTAGCCCTGAACACGGGCGTGCTGGTGAGTTCAGTGCTGGACGTGGTGCACAACGAAATGGACATCGCTATTCTGGATGCTTCGGCCAACACGCACATGCCCGACGTAATGGAAATGCCCTACCGCCCAGTCATTGCAGGCGGCGCCAAGCCGGGCGAGAAGGCGCACTCCTACCGCCTGGCCGGCCTGTCCTGCCTGGCCGGCGACACGATCGGCGACTATGCGTTTGACCAACCGCTGGAACCAGGTGCGCGCCTGGTCTTCCTGGACATGGCCCATTACACCATGGTCAAAAACACCACCTTCAACGGCATCCGCCTACCCGCCATTGTCACCTACGACCCGGACACCGACACCCTGTCCACCGTGCGCACATTCGGCTACGAAGATTACCGCAGCCGCTTGAGCTGAAAATCCTCATAAAAAAATACAACCTCGCCATTGATTGTAAAGGTCATAAAGAGCATGAACACCATCGGTAGGAACATAACAAAAAAGAAGAACACAGCCATGAGATGAGAGTCCTCAGGCCAAACGCTACGACTCACGGGACCGATGGAGCATGTCCAAACGTCCCAGCGGGCGCCATGAAGCCAGCTTGTTGGGGCCACTCCTTCACAGTGATTGCCGATGGAGTTTTCATCGGTTGGTTCCAAACTTGGTCGTGTTGTTCACATAAGTCGGCTGTAATGCAATGTGCCACCCTACCCTTTCAAGCCTGTAGTCGCGATGCCTGACATGATGTAGCGCTGGGCGATGAGGAATACGATGGCTACCGGCAGCATGGCCAGGACCGCGCCGGTCATGAGCAGGTGGCGGTTGTCCACGTAGGGCGAACGGAAGTATTCCAGACCCAGCGGCACGGTGCGCAACGCAGGATCGTCCAGGTAGATCAGCGGACCCATCACGTTCTGCCAGGTGTAGACAAACGTGAAAAGACCAACCACGATCAGGATCGGCGCGCAGTTGGGTAGGATCACGTGACGATAGGTCTGCCACGGCGTGGCCCCGTCCATGGCCGCGGATTCGTCCAGCGCATACGGCAGGGTCAGCATGTACTGGCGCACCAGGAATACGTTGAACGCGCCGGCCGTGAAGTGCGGCACGATCAAGGGTAGAAACGTATCGATCCAACCCAGGCACTTGTAGATGCTGAACAGCGGGATCAGCGTGACCTGGGCCGGCACCATGAGCGTGGCCAGCAGCAGGATGAACAGAAATTCGCGCCCCTTGAACCGCATCCGGGCAAACCCGAACGCCACCAGGCTGCTGGAAAAGACTTGGCCCACGACCGCGAAGAAACTGATGATGAAACTGTTGCGCATGAACAGCAGAAAGCCGCTGCCCGACTCGGCGCCGAACGTAGCCTCCGGACCGCGCAACGTCTCCGGGTAGTTGCGCCAGCGCGCGTGCGGGTGACGCCTGAGCGAGTACTCGGGATTGAGCAGCACTTGGCAATCGCGTTCATTCGCATCCGTGAGCGGCGCGGCGAAAAACCATTCCGCAGTCTTGCCCTCATGCCGCCGCAGCATGCGCGCGACCCGCGCCAACGGTTGGGGCATGCCCTTGACCTTGCACACCGGCAGGTCGCTGAACACCAGGACAGTTGGCGCATGGTCATCGGCAACCGGCGCCAGATCCAACTCCGTGTCGGCCAGGCGCTGGACAAACTGGGACGGCTTGCCGTCATCGAGGCGCACGTAATAGGCGCCCAGTTCCCGGTCTTCCAGTTCATGGTCGCAGAGCTTGAACCAGGTCTGCTCGCGCGCACGCACCAGTCGGTTGGATGTAAAAAGGGACAGGTCAACAGTCGTGGTCTCACTGGGCAGGAACGTCGGAGGGATCATGGTCAAGCCGGCTGTCGTTTTGAGCGACGAAATGATCGCCCAGTAAAAGGGGAACAGGAAAAACAGGGCCATCAACCCGAGGGCTGTGTACAGCACCGCCATAGATGATCGCGTTCTCACGGGCCGCTCTCCGTATGCACGAAACGGCGTGACAGCTTCATCTGCAGCATGGTCGCCAGGAAGATCAGCACAAACAGAATCAGCGCGTAACAACAGGCGCGACCCATACGCAGATTGTTGAACGCCTCATCGTAGATGTTGACCGAGTAGAAGCGCAGCGCATCGCCCGGTTCGCCGATTTGGGCCGCAGACTGGGCAAAGAACAAGGCCGGGGTCAACACCTGGAACGCGCCGATCGTGGTCATGATCACGGTGAACAGGATCACCGGCGAGAGCATCGGGATGGTAATCCGCATGAACTTGCGCACCGGTCCGGCGCCATCCATGGCCGCTGCTTCGTACAGGCTGCGCGGGATCTGTTTCATTCCTGCGTAATAGATGATCATAGCCCCGCCGATCCAGAACACATTCATCAGCACCACGGTGTAGAAGGCGTGAGCTTCGTCCAGCCAGTTAATCGACGCTATGCCGACCCATGAGAGCAACCGGTTGATCACACCGTATTCCTTGTTGAACATGTTGACCCAAAGCACGGCCACGGCCGCTCCGGTGAAGAGCGAAGGGAAATAGAAGATGGCCTTGAACAAATCGCGACCGCGCACGTCACAGGTCAGCAAGCCAGCGGTGAACAAACCGCCGCAGACCGAAATGGGCGTGACCAGAACCACGTAGAGCGCGGTCTTGCGGATACCCAGCCAGAAGAGGTCGTCGTTGGCCAGGCCAAGGTAGTGCATAGCGCCGATCCAGCGAGGCGGGCTGATCATGTTCCATTCGGTAAAGGAGAGCAGCGTGGCCGCGATAATCGGGCCCAGCACAAAGCAGACGCCGCCGACCAGCCAGGGCGCAATAAACCAGTAACCGACCGCGCCCTCGCGTCCGGACAAACCGCGCACCGCGGGCCGATTAACCATGATCCAGCGCACATAGGTCCAGGCCAGCGCAACCATCAACAGGCAGAGCAGAAACGGTACCAGGCCACGCACCAGCAAGGACGGTTCACTCGGCGCGGCGCGAGCAAACGCTTCTTTCAGCTCTGCTTGCAGGCGGGGCAGCTCAACGCGCACGGTGGCGGCGACATAAGCGTTCATGCCGGTGACGAATCCAGCATACACCTGGTCGTCAATGGCGCCGTCATCCGTGCGCGGCAAGTGCGCCAGACGACGCCCGTATTCCAGGTCCAGCGCCTGCTC